>JAUNCR010000024.1:23041-28145 GCA_030526505.1 Spirochaetales bacterium | reverse complement strand
TGGCAAGAATCTTGATTCCAAAATAATTTATGATGCCCTCTACTGGTATCTTGAAGGTGCCAAAATAGATGTGGAAGTTCCATTGGTACTTGAATTTCCAAACGGGAGAAAGTTCAAGGTTGTCTACGAAAGGAATGAAAGAATAAAGCCTGTGGTCGAGGTAATCATACAGCGTGTTTTCGGTTGCTTTACTACGCCAAAGGTCATGGGTCAGAATGTCCTTCTTAAACTATTGTCGCCGGCTTCAAGGCCACTACAGGTTACTGAAGACCTGGAAAATTTCTGGACCGGCAGCTGGATTGAAATCTGCAGGGAAATGAAGGGCAGGTATCCAAAGCATAACTGGGATTACCGCATTTCAGAAAAAGAATAAAAAAAACACGGTGCTGACTTTGACTTAGACACCGTGTTTTTTGTTTTATGAGAGTCTTTGAGAACCCCTGTTCAATCCTAGAGGTTAGCTACGAGCCAAGCCTTGAAGCTGTCGTAGTCCTTTTCCATTGGGATTGCATTGTCTGGCAATGACATAACCTTTTCAAGGCGTTCTGGCATGCTTGGTTCGCGGCCGATTGCGTTAACAACTGTTGCTCCGAACTTTGCAGGATGTGCTGTTTCAAGAAGGATTGCAGCAGCTTCCTTGTTTACAACCTTGTCTGCCCATGCAGGAATGTTTGCTGTAAGGCCAGGCTTGTTGAAGTCTCCCTTTTCACCCTTTACAAGCTTTTCCATTCCACCGTTGCGGATGTCGTTCCATGCCTTCCATGCAACTGCTCCGTGTGGGTCAATGATGTAGCCGGTGTTTTCATGGCACTTCTTGATTCCGTCGATTGTTCCTTCATCGTCTGTCCAGTAAGAGGCAAACATAGAGCGAACTTCTTCAAGGGAATAAAGAGCCTTAATTCTTTCGTAGTTGCTTGGTGCGCCAACATCCATAGCGTTGCTGAGTGTAGCAACTGAAGGACGGGCATTGTATTCGCCTGTAGCAATCCAGTCTGGAACTGTGCGGTTTGCGTTTGTTGCTGCAACAAAACCGGTGATTGGAGCGCCCATTTCCTTTGCGATGAGACCAGATGTAAGGTTACCGAAGTTTCCGCTTGGGCATACTGCGATGATTGCAGGATCCTTGATCTGTGAATCGCGAGGGATTCTGTTCTTTACCACGATTGAAGAATACATGTAGTAGAAAGCCTGTGGAAGAAGGCGTGAAATGTTGATTGAGTTAGCAGATGAAAGGCGGAACTTTTCGCGAAGGTCCTTGTCTACGAAAGCCTTCTTAACGAGAGCCTGGCAGTCATCGAAGGTTCCCTTTACCTTAAGTGCGCGAACATTGCCTGTGAATGTGGAAAGCTGCTTTTCCTGAAGTGGGGAAATCTTTCCGTCTGGATAAAGGATTGTAACATCGATGCCAGGAACATTGTGGAATGCAGAACCTACTGCAGAACCTGTGTCTCCTGATGTTGCAACCAGAATGTGAAGGTTGTCTTTTTCACCGCGGTTGAAGTAAGACATTGTGCGTGCCATGAAACGGGCGCCAAAATCCTTGAAAGCACATGTTGGGCCGTGGAAAAGTTCAAGAACATAAGTTGTTGGATCGATTGGAACAACCTGTGATGTAAATGGATAGCAGTCAGAAATGATGGCTTCAAGGTCGCTGTCAGGAATTTCATCCTTAACATATGGCTTTGCCATTTCGAATGCTACATCTCTGAAAGAAGGATCTGTATTTCTGTCTGTAAATGATTTGTCAAGCTTTGGAAATTCAACAGGAATGTAGAGTCCGCCTGTTGCTGCATTCATGCCGTTCAATACGGCTGTTCTGAAGTTTACTTTTACCGAACTGTCTCTTGTGTCTGTATAAATCATTTTTACTTCCTTTTATATAAAACGATGAATAAGAATACCATTTTATGCATATTTATGCAAATGTAATCGTTTTATTACTATGAAAGCAGACTGAAGGTGATTAGGGTCATGTTGTAGACAAAATGGGCTGCGGCGCCAGTCCACACGGAACCTGTTTTCCTGAAGCAGAGCCTAAGCACGAAACCGCAGGCAAAGGCATTAAGGACGGGAATCCATCCAAGATAGCGGTGGGAAAAGGCAAATAGGGCAATTGCAAGAACTTCAAGGCTTAGTGCAACCCATCTTTTTTCCATCTGAGCATCAAGAACCATGGCGGCAAGTTCCGGAATTGCCTGGCGGTAAATCACTTCCTCGTAGAAGGCGGCTGAAGCCACTGAAAAAACAAGAAAAAACCATCCGGCAAAGGAAGTTATCGAGGGCAAATGGTTTCTGGAAAGGGCTTCCCGTTCAAAAAACAGTTCCAGGGTCTGCATCAGGGCAAAAATCAGCATGAGGCAGCCAAGGGTAATGCTCCACCAGAAGGCGGCCTTGAAAATCATTGCCTTTGAAGGATCTGCCCCTCTCTTAAAATAAACTTTAAATTGTGCCTGGAGGGCAAGGGCAATCAACAGCTGGGTAATTACATAGGGTGAAAAATTTCCTGCCTTTGAAAGTCCGTCGGCTTTTGCCACAAAAAGAGGGGGAAGAACAAGAAATATGAATATCAGCAGAAATTCAAAGAGAATATATCTTTTTTTCACAACAGATGTTATAATTTATTTATAATTTTTTTTCTATATATGGAACCTGATAAACTTTAGAATTTGGAAGGTTTCAGTGCATTAAAGTCGGGAGCTAAAATGTCAGTTTTGATTTCAGCCGTTCTGATATGTCTGTTCGGTTTTGCCGTATATAGGTTTTATCTGGCGACTCAAGATAAAGTAAAGTTTTTTGCACAGGGATTCGACTATGGTTTTCATAGAAAGGATATTTCGGTCCTATGGAAACTTGCAAAGGAATGTGAAATTGAAGAACCCCTTGATCTTTATGTTTCTGAAAATGCAGTGAACAAATGCATTGCAATGGTCATTGAAAAGTCAAGGATGGCCGGCAATGAAAACTCCTATCCTGTCCAGATGTTCCTGGACAAACTCTACAGATTTAAGACAAGGGTTGTTCTTGATCTGGACAACAAGAGGGGGCTTGAATCTACAAAGTCCCTTGATAACGGACAGAAACTCTGCATCATACTTAAGGGGCACGGGGTTTTCTATTCCCATGTCATCAATAATGGCCGTGAACTCATCATCTCGCTTCCTGTGCAGGTAAACAAGGCTACAAGAAAAATTGAGCAGCTTCCGGGTGAAGATTGGGAAGGACAGAACATTTCCGTTTATTTCTGGCGCAAGAACGATGCAGGCTATGCATTTGACACTCAGGTATTCGGTTCCGGTGTTTTCAGAAGCGACCAGGCCCTTTACCTTAAGCACAGCTACAAGCTTGACCGCACTCAGAAACGACAGTCCGTTCGCGTACCATGTGAAATCTACGCCCAGATGTACATCATCAAGGAAGATGTGGTGGAATTCGACAGGGTCGAAACGGAACCAGGCTACAAGTGTCTCCTTGAAGACATCAGCGAAGACGGTGCAATGATCCGCATCGGCGGTGTCGGAAAAAACAATGTTCCCATCAAGATTCAGTTTGAACTCAACGGTGCCCTTGTCTGCATGTTCGGGGTTATCCGTGCAGTTGAATTCAATGAAAGCCTGAACCAGTCAAGGCTGCATTTTGAATGCACACACATAGAACAGGGCATGAAGAACTCAATCCTTTCCTATGTTTACAATGTCATCCCTCAGGACCAGAAGGACATTAACGAAGCCATTGCTCAGGCAGAGGCCCTGGAAAATGATGGGGATGGAGTTCCAGTAATAAACGGTCAGCCAGGGGAAACTCCGGGATACAATTCTGATTCCGTGGTTTCAAATAATTATGACGGTTCCATCCAGCAGCAGGATATGAGTGCGGCAAACAGAGCCGCTGCGGAAGGTACGGACCTTAGTTCAAGCAATACTGTTAACCCTCAATAAAAAGGAATAGATATATGAAAAAGATTATTGCATTTTCCATCGCATTGTCATCAATGCTCTTTTCTTTTGCAGATGAAAAAGATTCCCATATCAAGGAATTCTATCGCGGAAACATTAAGGATAAGATCTCAGTAGTGAAAAAATCTGCAGAATCAGGTGATTCCTCTGTTGCCGTAAAGTCCATAGATTTTTTAATTGATACCTGCGAGGTGCTTGCAAACGACGAGGACTATAATTCCCTTGCTGAAATAAGCGTAAAGGCATTCAATTCCCGCAATATTGTTGGAGTTGAAAAGCAGGTTTCTTCACGGCTTTGTTCCCTTTTCAAGATGACTGAAAGCAGCCGCGTAAAGGAAGCCATCATCGATTTTTTTAATGTCATGCCTAATGCGGAAGCAATTCAAATGGTCAACGACTTTTTCTACAAGAAGATGCAGAACCACAATCCTGTTGATGATACTGTCGTCAAGGCTGTTGAGTTCATGGGAAACAAGGGTAACGCAGCTTCCTTTAACAGGCTTTTCATTGCAGACATTCTTGAAGTGTGGCCGGAATTCAGTCCAAAGATTGCTGAATGCTACGGTAATCTTGCTGAAGAAAACCGCAGGGAAATCCTTCAGATGATTGTCAGCGTACCTGCAGACAAGAAAATTGTCATACTCAACAAGATCAATGCAAACCCGAAAATTTCAAAGAAAATTTGCGGAGAATGTGCAGAAAATGTTCTTTTGTCGGTTATAAATAAAGATGAGGAAGGAAAGTCCAGGGAAAAGAAGGATGACCTGATCACCCTTGAACTTCTTTGTCTTGAAACAATTGCCAATGCAAGATGGACCAGGGCTTCTGCAACTGCAACAAATTCCTTTGAAAGGGTTCGCAATGAATATGAACTCAAGGACATTTCGGAAGAGCAGTTTACAAAAGCCATAAAGAACATTGCTTCCGTTGCCGGTCCTGATACAGTGGTGGTTCTTTCATCCTATCTGGATTTCCTTAACAAGAGTGTGGAATCAGGCCATGCTCCTGCTAAAGGCGTTGTTCTTTCCGTAATCAGCAGTTTGGGAGAACTTGGAGACAACAGGGCTTTTGATTTCATCTATGCTGCCACATCCCTTGATTATCCGGATGAAATTGTTGAAGCCGCTAAGTCTGCCATTACAAAACTCAAG
>JAUNCR010000024.1:0-23031 GCA_030526505.1 Spirochaetales bacterium | reverse complement strand
CTTTTAAATCCATTATTCATTTCGGCATTTGTTTTTGCCATTTTGATTTACGGCGGTTTCCTGAAAGCACGAGACCGCCATCCTTTCAGGTCCCTAATTCCTGCAGTTTCTGTTTCAGGACTTAAGGGACAAATCGTTTCAAATCCCGTGCAGCATTCCAACGGTAGGTTTTACAGTCTTGAGCTTTCCGTGGAAAAATCTCTATCATCCTTAAAAGGCCATTCCTTTGAAAGCGGTGCATCAGGCCATGTACAATGCCTTTTGCCGTCTGCAATGGTGGAATCAATATATCCTGGAAAACTGTTTTCTTCTTTTGGAAAAAAGATGGTGGTGGAAAAAGGAGAGTCCTTCATTCTGTACGGTTCTTTTTTCGATGGACTTTTCATTGCAAGTGACGGCTTGTACCTTGAAAAAAATGATTCCCTAAAAGACCGCCTGGTTCATGCAAGATCCTTTTCCCGCATCCAATTTAAAAGGCTCATGTTCGGCTGGAAGAAAGCCGGAGGTTTCGTACTTGCCTTGCTTTCCGGTGCAAAAGAATACACCGACAGAAAGCTTACTGAGGATTTTCGCACTGCAGGCCTATCCCATATTCTTGCATTGAGCGGCATGCACCTTTCGTTTTTTGCAGGTCTGGCAGGTGGAACAGGAAAAAGGCTCTTCGGAAAAAAATCAAGCCTCTTGCTAAGGTTTCTGGGCATAGTGTTTTTCGTATGGTTTGCAGGCCTTTCCCCGTCCTTGTTCAGGGCTTTGCTTTGCTCCCTGATGATGCTTTTGTGCACTGCGGTCTTTTCCCTTGATGCGGATTATTTTATTGTCCTCTGTTCAGTTTTCCTTCTTCATTGCACCATGATTCCGAAGGATATTTTTTCTGCAGCATTCATCCTTTCCTATGGTGCCCTGGCTGGAATACTTCTGTTCTCAGATTTTTTTTCTTTGGGCCTATGTCCTTTTATCCCGAACAAAATCAGCAAGTCTCTGTCTGCTTCCCTTGGGGCTCAATTTGCTACGGCTCTAGCTTCAGTTCACATGTTTGGATGCCTTATGCCCTGCGGCATTGTTTCAACGGTTGTGGTTTCGCCTATGGTAAGTCTCTTTATCTTTTTATCTTTGGTTTCCATATTTCTTTGCCTCATACTGCCTTTTCTAGCACCCTTGTTTGGTTGTATAATGAACCTGTTTTATGAGATTATAGCAGCGACGGTTCATGTTTTTGCCTTTGTTCCGCCGTTGAGTTTTAAGTAATTTGTTTTGGGGAAAATTGATGAAACATCCAGATTATAATTCACCTACAGAATTAAAGAGTTTTCTTGATGCACAGGGATTTGCCATGCAGAAGAAGTTCGGCCAGAATTTCATGATCAATGGGGAAGCAAGAGAGAAAATTGTTGATGTTCTTGATCCTCAGGAAGGGGAAGTAATCTGGGAAGTCGGTCCAGGACTTGGCTGCATGACAGAGGAAATCATGAACCGCGGTGCAAAACTCAATGCCTTTGAAATAGACAAGGGCTTCATAGGCCTTCTCCATCAGTTCTTTGAAGAACAGGAAGCCAACGGTAAGTTCAGCATTACTGAAGGTGATGTGCTTAAGACCTGGAAAAAACATTATGAGGAAAGCAATGAAAAGCCTGTGAAACTTTTCGGGAACCTTCCTTACAACATTGCCGCCACATTTATTGCAGATACCATTGTTGAAGGACTTATTTTTGACAAATGCGTTTTTACCGTTCAGAAGGAAGTTACGGAAAGGGTTGCCGCTGCTCCTGGAACTGAAAACTATTCTGCCTTCAGCGTTTTATGCCAGTGGGGTTATGAGGTAAAGAAAGGCATTGTGCTTTCAAGTGCAAACTTCTGGCCTCGTCCTAATGTTGCCTCCCAGGCCTTTTCCCTTGTGAAGAAAGAAATTCCTGTTCCATGCAAGGACAACAGGCTTTTCGTAAAGGTGGTTCATGCTCTTTTTTCATCAAGAAGAAAGACTCTGTTCAACAACATAAAGCCTCTTTTGCTTCCCGGCATGAATGCGGATGAAATCTTTGACAGGGCTGAAATCAGCAAGATGGAAAGGGCAGAAAACCTAAGCGTTGAGCAGTTCGCAAAGATTACCGATGTGTTGAGCGATTGTTTGTGTTCTGCTAAAATCTAACCATGACAGAATCACAGATTGCAGATAATTTTCTGAAAATCCGCCAGCAGATAAAAGACGCAGAAGTAAAATCGGGCCGTAAGGAAGGAAGTGTAAGGCTTTGCGCCGTAAGCAAATTTCATCCTGTAGACTCTGTGAAGGCTGCATTGAAGGCAGACCAGTTTCTCTTTGGTGAAAACCGCGTTCAGGAAGCCTACGGAAAATTTACCGAACTAAACGACAGTAGGGCAGAACTTCACATCATCGGACAGCTTCAGTCCAACAAAGTCAAGAAGGCTGTTGAAATTGCCTCCTGCATTCAGTCCGTGGACAGGGAATCTTTGCTTGAAGAAATTGAAAAGCAGGCTTCAAAGCTTGAAAAAAACATCAGCATATTTTTTGAATATCATACTGCAGAAGACAGTAAAAGCGGCTACGGTGATATGGATTCACTTTTTGTTTCCCTTGAAAACTTTGCCAGGGGACTGTATCCGCACATTACTCCTGCAGGGCTTATGACAATGGCTCCTTTTTCACAGGACGAAAAGCTTGTAAGGCTGTCCTTTGAAAAGCTCAGGAACCTAAAGGAAACCGTTAATGAAAAGTTTCCCGAACTTCCTGTTAAGGAACTCAGCATGGGCATGAGCGGGGACTTTTCCCTTGCCATTGAAGAAGGCAGCACTATGGTTCGCGTAGGCACGGCACTTTTCGGCGAAAGGGATTATACATAATTCAAATGAAAAGGTTCCTTTGCTTTCTCCTGATTTTTTCTGTTTTCTCAACTTTCGTTCCACAGTCGGCTTATTGTGAAGAATCAACTGAACCAGAACCTTATGAAAAGGAAGAATTTCCCCAGTGGGCCTTGGACTTAAGGCGCTTTGAAATTGTATCTTTAGGATCCATTCCTTTCGCAATGATTGGGGTAACCATTGCCTACGGTGCCATTGAAGTCAACAGGGGCAATATGGATTCCATTCCGAATCCACTGAATCCAAGTTCCCTTGATGAAGGCGAACAGCTGAAAATCCTTGGGCTTACTGTATGTACAGGACTTGCCATCGGCCTTGTGGATTATACAGTCAATTTGATAATCAGGCACAACAAGAAAAAGAGGCTTGAAAGAATCAACGCTGCAAAGCAGGTTAATGTGGTTCCATTTGTTGAAAACACAGAACCTGAAGAAGTTGAAAGCGAAGTTCAGCCTGTAGAAGAAGATTCAGAAGGGGGAAATTAATGGCTTTTTTTTCCAATAGGGTTCCCCTTGAATACTCGAAGTCCGAAAGGCTGGACAAATACATTGCAAACCTTTCCAACGGCATGAACCGCAGCAAGCTTAAAAGCGGTGTAGTTGGAATCCTTGTTAACGGCAAGCCACAGAAAGTTTCCTATAAAGTTAAAGCCGGCGATCAGATCGACATCCAGTGGGAAGAAAATATCCCGGACAACATTGAACCTCAGGACATCCCCCTGGACATAATCTATGAAGACGACAATGTCTGTGTTGTTGATAAAAAACAGGGCATGGTGACTCATCCTGCCTGCGGCAACTGGGACGGAACTCTTGTCAACGCATTGCTTTACCACTGGGGCAGGCAGGCAATCAAGGAAATAAGGGAAGGGGAAGCAAGTGCGGACAAGATACTTGCAAACCGCCGCCCAGGAATCGTACACCGCCTTGATAAGGAAACTTCCGGAATAATAATTACTGCAAAGAACCGGGATACTGAAGAATACCTTGCGGGTCTTTTCCGCGACCACAAGAAAATCAAGAAAGAATACATCTGCATTTGCATGGGCCGTCCCCAGCATCAGCATGGGGTTGTAAAGACCCAGATAATCCGTGACTTGAGGGACAGAAAGAAATTCCGTGCCGCCGTCGATACGGAAGAAGGTAAATACGCAGAGACCCACTACAGCTGCATTGCCTGCTATGGCGAATATTCCCTTATGAGGGTCCGCATTGTCACAGGCCGCACCCATCAAATCAGAGTCCACATGAAATACCTTAACTGTCCGATTCTGGGAGACGGATTGTATTCAAAGCCTGACAGAAAGTTTCCCAACGCAACCTTGATGCTTAATGCCCATAAACTTATCATCAAGCTTCCAGGTGCAACTTCCTATTCGGAGTTTAAGAACAGAACTCCAAAAAGATTTCGTGAAATAATGAAGGTTCTTCACAGGGATTTTTCAAAGGTGATTCTTCCAAAGGACAGGTAGTGCATGAATCCCTTGTATGAAAAAATAAACATTTTACACCTTCCGTCTCAAAAGGAACCCTTTGTAATTCTTGACAAGCCGAGGGGGCTTCCAAGCGCTCCTTTGTTTGAGGGGGATGAATGCGCCCTTTATTTTGCACTTGAAAGATTTCCAGGTATTTCTTCCGTAAAGGGAAGAAAAGAAATTGAGTATGGCTTAGTCCATAGAATAGATACGGAAACAAGGGGCCTGCTTCTAATTGCTACGGAACAGTCTTTCTACGACAGCTTGATTCAGGAACAAACTAATGGTCGTTTTTATAAGACCTATGAAGCCATCTGTGATTTTTCTGTTCCCGGAGAAGGTTTCCCTAGACTTGACGGAAAACTAGAAGAAGTGATGAATTGTATACAAAATTCAACTAACGAAAGTTCGTTTTCTGCGGTTGTTCGTTCCAGGTTCCGTCCCTACGGTTTAAAAAACAGCCAGGTGCGGCCTGTCAATGAAAATGCTGGGAAAGCAGCCCTAAAGAAAGCCGGTGTAAAGGAATACGAAACGGAAATCCATCTGACAAAATGCAGTGACGGTGTTATTGCCCGCTGCAGGATAAAGGAAGGCTACAGGCATCAGGTTCGCTGCCATCTTGCTTGGCTTGGTCTGCCAATCAAGGGAGATCCGCTGTATAATCCTTCCGCTGCTGAAGGTCAGGCATTCAGTTTTGATGCAACGGGACTTGAGTTTTCCGGCTATTCCTTCAGCCTCAGGTAAGTAAACCAACCCATCATAATCTCCTGTTTTACTCTTTGTCTTTGTTGAAAATTTCTAAATTATACAATATTATGTCTTCATAATTATTTACAGAGGAAGATTATGGCAGAAGAAAATACAGAATTTGACCCAAACAAGACTTTTGAGGCAGCAGTAGAACGCTCAAAGGCTCTTGAAGCTGATATTGCAGTCAATCCAAAGAAATACCGCGTTCTTACCGGTGACAGACCTACAGGACGCCTTCACATCGGCCACTACTTTGGATCCCTTCAGAACCGTGTTCGCATTTCAAAGATGGGCGTACCTACAATGATTCTCATTGCAGACTACCAGGTTCTTACAGACCACGATGCCTTTGACAAGATCAGCCAGAACACAAAGCAGCTTGTAATCGACTACCTTGCAGCAGGAATCGAACCTGGCGACGATGTTATCATTTATCCACATTCATATATCCCTGAATGCAATCAGCTTATGCTTCCGTTCATGACACTTGTAAGCAATTCTGAACTCAGCCGTAACCCAACAGTTAAGGAAGAAATCCAGAGTGCAGGCCTTACAAATGTAAATGCCGGCATGTACACATATCCAATCCATCAGGCTTGCGACATCCTTTTCTGCAAGGGAAATGTTGTTCCAGTTGGAAAGGACCAGCTTCCTCACATTGAACTTACACGCAACATTGCGAAGTCTTTCAACAAGAAATTCTGCAAGGGCCGCGATCCAATCTTCCCAATGCCACAGGCACTCCTTTCAAAGACACCAAGCATCATGGGCCTTGATGGAAACCAGAAGATGTCGAAGAGCCGCAACAATGCAATCTTCCTCTGCAATACTGAAGATGAAACTGCAGCCCTCATCAAGAAGGCAAAGACTGACGGCGAAAGGGTAATCACTTTTGACCCTGTTAACCGCCCTGAAGTTGCAAACCTTCTTTCCCTCATCGGACTTTGTACAAAGGAAAATCCGGCAGACATTGCAGCCCGCATCGGCGACAAGGGTAGCGGTGAACTCAAGAAGTGCCTTACAGAAGCCCTTAACGAAGAACTCCGTCCATTGCGCGCAAAGAGAGCCGAACTCGAAAAAAACGAAGACTACATCCGCAAGGTTCTCCTTGAAGGTGTGGACAAGGCTCGTGCCATTGCCTGCCAGACTTTGGATGAAGTTCGCGAAGCAATGAACATGAAGATTTAATTTGCAATTGCTTAAAGCAAGGTAAGGAAATTGACCAAAAATCTTACTGAAGGTAATCCTTTAAGGCTTATCCTTTCGTTTTCGATACCAGTTCTGCTGGGGAATCTTCTCCAGCAGTTCTACAATATGGCCGACACTTCCATTGTCGGCCTTTATTTAGGTTCCAATGCTTTGGCCGGTGTTGGAGCTTCTTCATCAGTTCAATTTCTTGTTCTTGGTTTTTGTGAAGGCCTTACAACTGGTCTTACGATTCCTGTTGGACAAAGATTCGGTGCCAATGACATTGTTTCCATGAAAAAAAATATTTTCAATGGAATGGTCCTACTTGGCTTGATTTCCCTGTCGGTTACTCTTGTCTGCGTTGTTTTCTGTACCGGAATCCTAAATCTCCTTAAAACTCCTGGAGACATTTTCATCAATGCATATAGGTATCTTGTTGTTACATTTCTTGGCATTCCGCTAATGATTCTCTACAACTACATGGCTGGGATTTTGCGTGCAGTAGGGGATTCAAAGACTCCTTTGCTTTTTCTTGTTTTCTCCACTATTTTTAACCTCTGCCTGGATGTAATCTGTGTGATGGTTCTTGGACTTGGTGTTCTTGGAGCCGCTCTTGCTACTGTTGTCTCCCAAGGGCTTTGCGGTTTCCTCTGTTTCCTTTTCATAAATAAAAAAGTTGATGTTCTTAGGCTTCATAGGGAAGACTGTGTACTTGATTCGCGAATGATGTTGAATCTTCTTTCCATGGGAGTTCCTATGGGTTTGCAGTTTTCCATAACGGCAATTGGCAGTATGATTCTTCAGGCTGCAAATAACAGTCTTGGCTCAATTTACATTTCAAGCTTTACTGCAGTAGCAAAACTCAAGCAGATGTTTTTTTCTCCCTTTGTTGCCCTTGGCATTGCCGTCTCAACGTTTGCCAGTCAGAACATGGGGGCCAATAAAATTGACAGAATCAAAAAGGGGTTATGGCAGGGTACTTTTATAGGAGTTCTCTTTGGCATAAGCATTGGAATACTTTTCTACTTTTTTGGAGAATATTTCATAATGATTTTTATCCATAAGGAAGAAAGGGAAGTCATAATGTATGCAAGGCAATATCTTCTTGCTCTTGGAATGTTCTACTGGGTCATTGGATTCCTTAATATTTGGAGACCTTCGTTGCAAAGCATTGGCTATTCGGGAAAGACAATGTTTGCCGGTTTCTTTGAACTGTTTGCCCGATGCAGTGTAACATTGCTTTTCGTTCCGACCTTTGGTTATAGCGCAGTTTGTTTTGCAGATCCTGCCGCCTGGATTTTTTCTACGGCGTATATCGTCCCTGTGATGATGCTTTCACTCAGAAAAATAAAGCACTGAAATTAGAATGATTTTTTATCCGTTGAAATTTTTGTCAGACGCTCATGCTGAAATAAAACAGTTTAATCAAAATATGGAGTAGTTTGGTGGGTTCAATCACTTCATCCAGTACGCAATATAATTTTTAAAAAAGACTAAAGAAAAAAAAAGACATCCATAAGCGGATGTCTTTTTTCGTATCAAGGAAACAGAAACTTACTTTGCTTCGTTGTTCTTCTTCTTGCTGCCGCCCTGAAGTGACTTGAGAAGTTCTGTTGCTCTTGTGCGAACAGGAGTTGCATATCTGTAGTTTGTTCTGATTTCTGAAATAGACTGAATCATTGGACCCTTATCCTGTACATTTGGAGCAAGCTTTTCGTATGCATTGAGGATCTCAAGTGCAAGGGAGCTGGTAGGGTTGAGTGCTGCATATCTCTTGTGAACGAATTCAATCATGTTTACAACTTCATCGTTGTCATTGATTCCAATGTTTCCAAGTGAACGGATGGCTGCTGTTACAACCATTGGTTCCTTGTCTTCTACGGCGATTGAAACCAAAGTGTTCTTTGATTCTTCTGACTTTACTTCACCAAGAAGGTCACAAGCCTGAGCACGAACATCAGGGAAGTTGTTCATTACGCGACCATTTGTTCTTGCTGTTGTCTTTACGCCTTCACCTGCAAGACGGCTCAGTGAAGCAATAACTTCCGGAGAAGTTCTTCCGCCTTCTACTGCATCCTTGAGGTAGCTGAGGGCAACAAGCTTGTTGTCGTAGTCATCAGATGATGCAAGTTCACCGATGATTGTGTCTTCGGCACTTGCCATGTATTCGTCTTCTACTGTTGTTTCTGATTTTCTCTGGCTCTTTACTGTCTGTTCCTGTGCAAACAAAGCTGTCGAAACTAAAACGCAGCATGCGCATGCAACAAATTTAGTAAGTTTCATATAATGGTTCCTCCTTGTGGAATCCCTTCTTTATAAAAATACTGTTTTATAAAAGTATTATAGAATACATTGTATAAAAAATCAATCACAATTTTTTAGTCAGGGTTCTTTGGAAGGGTAAGCTTCCACTTGCCGTTGATCTTTGTGAATGTGTAATACACAATATCCTTATCGGCATCAACCTGTACAACATTAACTTCTGTTTCCGTGTCGTAGCGAATTTCGTCTACTGAGCGGCCTCTTCTTGCCGGAATGAACACGAATTTGAAGTAATCTTCGATTGTATTGAGTCTGAGTCCCTTCTTTGGAAGTCTCTGCGATGCCTTTGAAAGGTTAGGCTTTTTTGTCCAGTAAGAATAGCTTTCCGGTGCAAGGTATGATGTCCATCCCTTGAAATCGCCGTTCTTCATGTAAATTGCAAGGTCTTCGATGATCTGGAGGATGCGGGTCTTGTCTTCGACGAAAGTTTCCTTTGTAACGGCAACGTTTGTTGTTGAACGCTCGTACTCCTTGTCTTCCACTGAAACTTCTGGCTGTGGAGCAACTTCTTCCTGAACTTCCGGTTCTTCTTCAAGGACTTCTTCAGGAGTTTCTTCTACAACTGGAACAGGATCCGGTGCGGGAGCTGGAGCTGGTTCTTCAACTACAGGTTCTGCAGGAGCCGGAGCTGGTGCTGTTGATCCGCAGCTGGCAAGAGTTAATGCAAATATTGTAGCAGTTAATGCTGAATAAATAATCTTCTTCATAACTTCTATTTTAATACGCAAAAGCCTGTTGGTCAATTTTTTATGGAAATAAGTTTAAAATAATTGAATGTGTTCCTGGAAAGGCTTTGGTGCCGCTCGCCTTGAAAAAGCCTTGCCTTTGGACTATATTCTACCCATGATAAAAGCTGTTTTCGCAGGTACATTTGATCCTCCTACACTTGGACACTTGAATATAATCGAAAGGTCTTCAAAGCTTTTTGATCAGCTGGATGTTCTAGTTTCGGTAAATCCGGACAAGCACGCTCTTTTTTCTGATTCGGAAAGAATGGAGATGCTTCTTGAACTTACTAAGGATTTTCAGAATGTAACCGTTCACAAGTGGGATTCCCTTGTAGTCGATTACTGCAAGAAGGAGAATGCGACGGTTCTGGTCAGGGGAGTGCGCAATGCAATGGATTTTGCCCATGAATTCGACCTTTCCCTCATGAACAGGCAGCTTGGGTCCAACATTGAAACCCTGTTCCTTCCTACTGAACAGAAGTATTTTCTTGTGCGTTCTTCAAGCATCAAGGAGGCAGCCCGTTTTGGAGGCGACATAAGCCAGATGGTTCCTCCTCTGGTGGAAAGGGCTTTGAAAGAGAAATTCAGCGGAAAATAAAGCGGTTTCGGAAGAAAATGGCAGAATTTTAGAATTTTCCTGTTCAAAATTACAAAATATGTCAAAATGTCATAAAAAAATCGAAAAAAGAATTGACAAATATTTCCGAATGCCTGTATAATTCTTGACATTAAAAGGGAATCTGTAGTAATATCAACAACGTTATACAGATAACTTAATCATTATAGCGAGGTTATATACTATGGCAGTACCTAGATCCAAAACATCAAAGGCCGTAACAAAGAGAAGACGTGGCGTTAACATGCACTTGGATACACCTAATCTTGTTCCATGTGGCAACTGCGGAAACCTTGTTCTTCCACATCACGTATGTGGTAAGTGTGGTTTCTACAAGGGACGTCAGGTTATTACTCCAGAAGTAAACGGCTAATTAGGAGATTAAGATGGACGAACTTTTGCAGAAGATTCAGAAGCTCATTGCAGAAAAACTTGAAATTGATGCAGAAAAAGTAACACTTGAAGCATCATTCCGTGGTGACCTTGGTGCAGACAGCCTTGATACATACGAACTCGTGTATGCTATCGAAGAAGCTATGGGTGTTTCTATCCCTGATGACAAGGCAAACGAATTCGAAACAGTTAAGGATGCTTACGACTACATCAAGTCACAGCAGCAGTAATTTATACTGAATCTTTTCGCTGTTTGGCAGTGAAATTCGTAATGAAGCACAGTTTTAATACTGTGCTTTTTTCATTTTAAAAGGTATATTGTTTTCATGAGTTTCCGTGATTTTTTTTATCCTAAAAAAGACCTCACAAAAGAAAGGAAAAGGCATCTGGAAGAATTCTGCAGGAATCTTGGACTTCATTTCAAGGACTATTCGATTCTTGACCTTGCTTTTCACCACAGATCGTATTCCAATGAAAATGCATCACACAGGATTTACAATAATGAACGCCTTGAATTTCTTGGAGACAGTGTTCTTGGTCTTGCTACTGCAGCCTTCCTGTACAATGACATGGAAAATAATCGGGAAGGTGACCTTGCAAGAATCAAAAGCAATGTTGTAAGTGAGCAGAGCCTTGCTCCCATAGCTCTTGAAGTCATGCACATAGACAAATACCTTATTCTTGGCAGGGGTGAAGAATTGAGCGGCGGAAGAACAAAGAAGGCAATCCTTGCCGATGCCGTTGAAGCCGTTATTGGAGCCCTTTACATAGACCAGGGGTATGAGGCCGCTGAAAAACTTGTCCTTGACCTTATAGTTCCCGAAATCAGGAAGGTTCAGTCGGATACAGGTCACAAAGACTACAAGACTATTCTTCAGGAATACTTTCAGAAAAAAAGCGGAAAGTGTCCCGTTTACAAACTTGAAAATACCACGGGGCCCGATCACGACAGGGTTTTCTATACAAGCGTAAGTCTTGGTAAGGTGGTTTATGGACCTTCTACAGGGAAGAACAAGAAGGAATCCGAGCAGAATGCTGCAAAGGAAGCTCTTGTTGCTTTGGGACTTGCCTGATTAATTCATTCAATATATATGGAAAAATCCAGAAATAAAAACCTGACTTCGGGTCCTCTCCTGAAGCAGATCATCGTTTTTTCACTTCCCCTAATAGCAAGCGGAGTTCTGCAGCAGCTGTTCAATTCCTGCGACATTGCCGTCGTTGGCCGCTTTGTAGGTCCCGAAGCCCTTGCTGCAGTTGGAAGTACTTCATCCCTCATAAATCTTGTCCTCAATATTTTCATGGGTCTTAGCGTTGGAGCAAATGTGCTCATTGCTTCCCTTGAAGGCCAGCGGAAAATAAAGTTCATAAGCTCTGCGGTCCATACGGTCATTCTTCTTTCTTTCCTTTGCGGTCTTTTCCTTACGGGCATTGGCATAGTCCTTTCTGAAAAAACACTCAGATGGATAGAGACTCCCGAAGAAGTCCTTGAGCTTGCATCGGTTTACCTGAAGATTTATTTCCTTGGATTTCCTTTCATCCTCATGTACAACTTTGGCGCTGCGATTTTAAGGGGCAGGGGTGAATCCTTCAAGCCTGCCGCATTTTTGATTGCTGCAGGTGTCCTTAATGTGCTGATGAACCTTGTCTTTGTCATTTGCTTTGGACTTGGAGCTGCCGGTGTCGGTATTGCAACAACCCTTTCAAATGCCTTCAGTGCAGTTTGCATTCTAGTTGCCTTGTCCAGGGAAAAGGATGAATATAAATTCAGCTTCAGAAAGATGATCCTTGACAGGCACCACTGTTCAGTGATTTTTAAAATCGGAATGCCTGCGGGCATACAGGGGATTGTCTTCAGCCTTTCAAACCTTGTGATTCAGGGTGCGTTGAATACCCTTGGCCCAAAGGTGATGGCGGGAAGTGCTTCTGGAGTTACCTTCGAGATTTTTGCCTATTTCATCGTGTCGGCTTTCGTTCAGTGTGCGGTAACTTTTTCAAGCCAGAATTATGGTGCGGGCAACATTGAAAGATGCCGCAAGGCCTACTATTACTGCATGATGCTCAGTGTTGGACTGACAGTAACCTGTTCTTTGGCCTTTACTTTGTTCAGGTATCCCTTGGCATCACTTTATTCCAGTGATCCTGAAACCGTCGGTTATTGCGCGGAAAGAATTCTAAAAGTCGAGATAGTCCAGTTTTTAATCAATTCCTATGAGGTTACTGCCGGTGCCTTAAGGGGGCTTGGCTGTTCCCTTACTCCGGCCCTGATCACAATTTTTGGTTCCTGCTGCCTGAGGCTTTTGTGGATTGCAACGGTTTTCCCAAGGTTCCACACCTATGAATCAATCCTCTTTGTCTATCCAGTTTCCTGGACGGTAACGGGAACTGCAATGATTGTTGCATACCTTGTTTATACGAAAAAGATTTTTGGTAAGCGGTGATGGAAGAGAAAGTCGAACTGAAAGATTTTGCACTCCTGAAAAAAACAGGTCTAAGGATCAGAAAATTGGTTAAGGCTGAGGAAGCCGCAAAAATAATCCTGAAAAATGTGACAGCCTATTTCCCCGAGGACCTTACGGTAAATTACTTTAATGTAAAGTGCTCCCAAAAATGGACTGAAGAATATGTTGGAAAAATTTCCTCGTGCCTTGAAAAGGTTGAATGGCTTTTTGTAAAGGCTTCCGTAAGCAACAGGGAAGTTCCCAACCTTTGGGTGGATTACAATGACAGGCTTTCTCCTGAACAAAAAGGAAAAATCCGGAAATCAATTCTTGATGCAAGCAACAGCACATATCTTTTCCTCAGTGAACTTACGGAGGCTTGCGGCCAGAGGATTTACAAGGCTGATGTTACGAGGATTCTGGATGCATTGGCTGCAGATTTTCCCAAAGGAAAGTATTCCTACACCGACAAAGAGGGCGGCTGCTTCAGGATAAATGGCTTTAGAGAAGACAATCCTTCTCTTGCCAGAAATTAAAATCTCAATTTTTTTATTACTTTCGTTTCATTAATTAAAATCATAATTTAAATTTAAACTGTTTTTCGTGCACATTGCATTGTCTAATAATTGTAACTTATGAGGCGACCTTTTTCCTCCTTCCTAGTTGTAATCTATATATGAATCAGCAAGGAGGTTCATATGAATGAAGAATCAGAAGACTTTTTTACACTAAGAAGAATTGAGAGGTTAATTGCCAAATCTCCAAAAGATGTTTCCTATCGTGACTATCTGATTGCTACGATGCAGATCATGAATTTCACTATGGAAGATGGGTTCAAGATTTATGAAGATCACAGGTTGCAGTTTGATATAATTGCTGCAAACCTCACTCTATGCCTTAAAAATGGTATAAGGCTCATCGATCTTGAATGTTTCTGTAATGAAAAAACTTTTGCAGAATCGATGAAAAAAATTGAAAACAATGATTCCTTATCGGTTCTTGAAAATGAAATAAAAATAATGCTTGAAGATTCAAAAGCGCTGGTTCGTGAAATTTGTGAAGCAATCGATTGTGGCCTTGCCAGAAAGTTTAGGGATTCAATTCTGAAACTTTTTGACGATGAAACCAGATTTCGGATTGATGACATAATCAAGTCAAGCTACATATGTTATCTAATGTTTTATTTTGTTGAAGTTGAATTCATTCGCAGTGATGGAACTTCATTTTGTCATATTCTGGAACTTGCAGAAAAATACAGTGACATGAACAGAGGTCTTTCCGGCAGACCGTATATTCCGGATGGTGCTGGTATGCTGTATTCTTTTCCTGAAAAAGGAATATATCAGTTTGCAACCACCAATGTAAACCGGGATCTTTCTGTTGGCTATATGGATGATGAAGGAAAAATAACTGAAATAATAGACCGAAAGGCCGACAGTGATTATGCCTATGCTAATAAGGAAAGTGCAAGATATGTTATTGAAATAACCAGAGGATGGTTTGCAGAAAATAATGTTCAGGTAGGGGACCGAATGTTGATGAATAAAATAGGTGCAATGGATTAGAACGTGTTATAATTTATGCATGTTTGCATTGCTTGAAGAATATCTAAAGAAAAACTATGTTCAGGAAGAGAAAGTTCCCGAGACTCCACAGAAGTGTGAAATTTTATTTCAAACAACATTTGATCCCATTCAGAATTTCGATGATCTTGGAGAATATGTGAATGAACAGAAGGATTCCTTTTCTCAATATTTGATTGATCTTATTAAAGCACACGGGATGGAAAATGCTGATGTGTATAAGGCTGCTAACCTTGACCGTCAGTATTTTTCAAAGCTCATCAGTGAATCCATAAAACCTTCAAAAGAAAAACTTCTTCTGATTGCCGTTGCCATGAAACTTAACATCACGGAAAGTTCAGAAATGCTTTCAAAAGCCGGATACTCATTTTCCACATGCTCAAAAAGTGACCTTATTTTCAAGTTCCATATAGAAAGGGAAGACTTTGATATGGACTCAATATACAAGGCACACGTCTTTTTTGATGCCGGCGTAAAGATGTTTGGGGATTTTAACTAGACTATATCTAAGGCCGATTTAAAAAAATCTAGAAATTTTGCCAAGGTTCTAAGCGGTAGAAGATAAGGGGCGTTAAAAAAACAGTCCGGTGGACTGTTTTTAGTGCCGCACCCAACAAGCTATGCTTGTTGGGCAGAACCCGCAGGTTTCGATTCCCGACATCAAGCAAAATAGCTGAAAGATTTAAAAAATAAAAAACCTTAGCAATTTAGCTAAGGTTTTTAAGCGGTAGAAGGGAATCGAACCCTCGTCTCCAGCTTGGAAGGCTGGGGTCATAAGCAATTATACGACTACCGCGTTGCGATGATTAAAATATATAGAATTGCAGAAATTTTGTCAATAACATTTGTAAAAAAAAATTGATTTTTTTTCAAAAAATTATGATACGGGATAAACGACCCAATAATGAAAAAAATTAATATTTTTAATAAATAATTAACTTGCTTTATGCCCTCTTATATAAGATAATTTTAAGATAATAATGGAGGAAATATGAAACTTTTTAAGACTGCTATGGTAGTGCTTTCTGCCGCCTTGCTTTTTGCATCCTGCTCAAACAAATATAAAAATGACACAAAACTCGCCATTGAAGACGGCAAGACTGTTGTTGAACGCTATGGACAGCTTCAGGTAATCGGTACAGACCTTTGCAACCAGGATGGTCAGCCTGTTCAGCTTAGGGGAATGAGTTCCCATGGCCTTCAGTGGTACGGAAAATTTGCCAACGAAAATGTAATCGGTTGGCTCCGCGATGACTGGAACTGCCAGCTTTGGCGTGCAGCAATGTACCTTTCAGAGGGTGGTTACCTTAGTTCTAAGGCTATCAAGGCAAGGGTAACGGACTCTGTTGAAGCAGCAATCAAGCTCGGAGTTTATGTAATCATCGACTGGCATGTTCTTGGAACAAAAGATCCTCTTGCCCATGTTGAACAGGCAAAGGAGTTCTTTGATGAAATGTCCAGAACTTACGGCTCATATCCAAACATCATCTATGAAATCTGTAATGAACCTAACGGCGACAAGGTGACATGGAAGGACAGCATCAAGCCTTATGCAGAACAGGTTATCAGCACTATCCGTGCCAACGATCCTAACAATATCATCATCGTTGGAACACCAATCTGGAGTTCTCAGCCTCAGATTGCTGCAAAGGATCCTGTCAAGGGTAACAACATCATGTATACAGTTCACTTCTACGCCGGCACACACGGTAAGGGCGACAGAAAGAACATCAAGGAAGCATTGAAACTTGGTGCTCCTGTATTCTGTACTGAATGGGGAACAACAATGGCTTCCGGTGACGGTGGAGTTTTTGAAAAGTCTACTCTTGAATGGATGAAGTTTTTTGAGGAAAACAACATTTCCTGGGCAAACTGGGCAGTCAACAACAAGGGTGAAGATTCCGGCGTTCTTGCCTTTAACAAGGATAGGGACGGAAAGGGTGGATGGACAGAAAAAGACCTTAGCCCTGACGGAAAACTCATCAGGAAGATTCTTAGGAAGGAAATCAAATAATTGATTCCGCAAAGGAATTAAAATTAAATGAAAGGTCCGTTTCCTGTTTTCAACTTTAAGCTGAAATTGGGAAACGGACTTTTTTTATTTGCTTGATAAAAGCGCTTCGAATTCTGCTTTAGGCTTTGGCTTGCTGAAGTAATAGCCCTGTGCCATATAGCATCCGCTTTCCTTCAAAATCCTTACATCGTCCTTTGTTTCCACGCCTTCAACAATACACCTAAGGCCCATTGTCTGTGCCATTGAGATGATTGACTTGAACATGAGCTGGTCGCGGCTACCGTCCTTGTGTGCACCGCTAAGAAGGGATTTGTCGATTTTAAGCACATCCCAGGGAAGTTCCTTGATGAGTGAGAGGGAAGAAAAGCCGGTTCCAAAATCATCTACGGCTGTACAGATTCCTTCCCTGTTGAGTCCAGTTACCAGAGGTCGTAGCACTTCATTGTCTGCATCGGATGCAGATTCCGTAAGTTCAATCTGGATGAGGGAGCGTGGGATTTCATATTTATCGATTGTAGAAGTTATTACATCCACCAGATTGTTCATTGCAAGGGTAGCCCTGGATAGGTTTACTGAAATCTGAGGGACATCTTTTCCTTCCGAAAGCCATTTTTGTAAGTCCTGGCACACATGGTTCAGCATGTAAAGATCAAGATATTTTATGGTCTGGTTATTTTCTAGAACAGGAATAAATTGGTCCGGGTAAATCATTATTTCGTTATGGATCCATCGTACAAGGGCTTCTGCACCTTTTAGACTGTAGTTGTGCAGATCAACTTTTGGCTGATAGTAAACAAGAAATTCTTCTTTTAGAAGGGCATCCGTATACCAGTTTTCAATTTTACGCTGCATTTCGAATTTCTTCTTGAAAGTTTCATCATATTCAAGAAATCTTGTTCCTGGAGTTTTTCTTGCAGTGTTCAATGCTTGCCCTGCCGTGGCCAGAATGGGGTGGGTTGTTGAAAAGCCTTCAAGCTCCATGTTGTAGCCGAACCGGGATTTTAGTACTACGAATTCTTCTTCGCCTTTTTCATTTTTTGACCTGAATTCAGCAGAGTTAAGGTATGCAAAAACTTCTTCCTTCAGTTCTTTACGGAATATTATGAATCCATTGTCTCCGCCAAGAGCTATGTCGAATCCTTTTTTGTCAGGATCATTGTCAAATATTTTTGACAGGCCGTCATGATATTTTTCCAGGATTTCAGTACTGGCTTTTTCTCCTAGCTTTTTGTTTATGAGGCTGAAGCCCTGTATATTGTACTGAAGGATACCAAAATCACTAATTCTGCCGTCCTTTATGTATTCTTCCAGCTTAAAGTGCATGAAAGCCGGATTGTAAACATTCTTAAACCTGATGTCATGGAAAATTACATGGTTAAGATGTTTGCTCAGAAGCAGGTTTCCGGAAAAAAGGAAAATGAGTACGCAAAGTACCTTCATTATGTTTTTTTCTTCATCGGTAAATGGCAGGTCATCACCTTTGATCTGATAGAAATTGTATTTTGCATCTACCAAACCTGTGGAAACGAACTCTGTGGTATAAAA
This sequence comes from Spirochaetales bacterium, assembly GCA_030526505.1. Lineage (GTDB taxonomy): Bacteria > Spirochaetota > Spirochaetia > Treponematales > Treponemataceae > Treponema_D. Next base: position 5,109 of record JAUNCR010000024.1, on the reverse strand, counting down.
CCTTTGGGAATCGAAGTCCTTGGATTCAAAGCAGGTTGCATTTTCAGGTCCCATTGCGCCATGCCTGTTGTCTCCGTAAATTGTCTTGTTGACTTCAATTTTACCAACTCTCAGATATTTACATATTTCGGAAAGATTATGCCCGAATTCATCTGGTCTTGTATTGTGGCTGATCCTGATTTTACCGCAGATGTCTTCAAAATGTTCAACGATTTTTTTATAATCCATATCCTTCATATTTTATATTCCTTATGCCCTCATTCCTAAAGCTGTGGAATTTCCACAAGAAGTTTGTAGGCCGATTCGTCGGCAGAAAGGGTGCGTGCAGATCCGTTCAGATGCCAAAGAAGATTGTAGGCGGAAACAAGTTTTATGTCTTCAGACTGGAGCTCAATGTTTGTGTGTTTCCCGGATTTTTCAATGGATTTAAGGATATCAAAATCTTTTTCAGAAAATTTATAATTTTCAACAATGAATTTGAATTGCAGTTTGTAACCGAAATTGTCTTTTGCTACGGAACATATTGTGTTGATCAACGACCCCGGATTTTTTATTTCCAGGTAAAGAATGATTCTTATGACAATCTTTTCGATTGCTTCCCTGTCACCAAAGAGAACTTCTTCAGGTTTTTCCGTTGCGCTGATGGTAATGTTGTCCTTGACGGCTGCATATCTTCCTGTCCTGATTTCAATGTTTTCAAGGAGATATGAAAGGTTGTAGTCCTTTTCGTTTATCGTATAGTTGAAATTCGTTAGGCGAGAGTATTCGGCATTTTCATGTACGGTCCTTGTGAAGTCGATTACCTTTTCCTCAATGGCTTCGTAATTTTTTTTCATTGAAGCATTTCCGCTTGCCGATTCAGTTTCCTTCATTTCCTTTGCCCACGAAAGAAGTTCCTTTGCCATGTTTTCCGAAATCTGATGGTTCTTTTCGTTGTTGATCAGGTCATTCTTCTGGCGGGCCTTGTAATGTATTTCACGGCTGATGATGTTTTCTATGATTCTTCCGACGAGCCTTGAAAGGTTGTTTACGATTGCCTGAAGGTATTCGTCTGGAGCTGTGCATTCTTCAGTAGGGGAGATTACATATTTTCCTACAGACTTGCTGTTTATGAGTATTGCGGAAGAAAAACTTTTTTCCGATTTGTCGTTGATTGAGCCGACGATTTTATTCATCTGATTATCCATCAGGCAAAGGTGAATCTTCATGACCTTTTCAAAACTTTCGTTCACCATTGCATAGTCTTCAAAGTTTATGAAGCTTTCAAGATTGGAGGTTGCAAAATCAGATGAGATGCCGTTGAGAACGGAATCCATTCTGTTTATGAGGCTTTGGGTTGCACCTGCAATTACCTTTATTTCTTCAATTGAATCTTCCATATTTACATCAGTCTTAAAATCACCGATGCTGGCCTGCCTTAGTCTTTCCGCCATCTGCCTTACAGGTTCTGAAATCAGTTTTGAATGGTTCTTGATAAGCTGTCTTGAAACGATGATGATTACGACAGAGATTGAAACAGTGAATACCAATGCAATCCAGAAGGTCGAAAGGAAGTCTGAAACAGGAGCGTCGATGATGAGTGCCCATCCAGGTGTTCCTTCTATGAGCCAACTGCTGTAAGTGTGAAGGGTGCCATTTTTAAAAATGTGCTTGGAATTATTGGCTCCTTCAAGGGTGGCTTTTTCAAATGCCGCTATCTTCCCGTATTTTCTGTCTGCCTTTGCTTTTTCAATGTTGCTGTATCTTTCCAGGACTTTCTGCTGTTCTGGACTTGCAACGGTAATTCCTTCTTTCCCGATTATGTAAATGTTCGAATTGGGTGAAATGTCGAATTCTTTAAGGATGTTGTTTAGGGTTTCCGGTTCGATTGCACAGTAAAGTACCGAATCGATCCTGCCGTTGTAAATGCCGTTTTTCCAGACCGGGGCGCTTATAAGGAGGCTTACTTCCCCGTCAACTCTTGAAATGAACGGATCGTTTATTGTCACTTTACCTTTCAGGGCTTCCTTAAAGTATTCCCTGTCTCCTCGGAACACATTGTCCATTTCCGAGTATCCGTCAGTCCTGACAATTCGGCTTCTCTTGAGGTTATATTCGTTGCCCTTGTTGGCAAGGATAAGTTCCTTTGCCTTTGTGGAAATGTGTGGGCTTGAAAGTTCAGGGATGGAACCGATGCCCTGGGCTATGTTTTTATATGACTGTATGACCCATTCGATTCGTTTGGCTCCGGTTTTTGCCTGCTCCCTAAGGGTTGTGGCCATGATTTTTACGGTTGAAACATATATGAAGAGAAGACTTGCCGCCGTCAACAGGAAAAGGCTAATGACAAGTACAGTTGTATTCAGCCTGTTTAATATTGAGGAAATGTCCTTTGGGTATGATGGAAGCCTGTTTTTCTTCATATCCCTATTATTTTAAATCAGAAACCTCCAAATTCAACCGAAATCAGCAACATTAACAAAATTTATTTTTTTTATAATTTTTTTTGTTTTGTTATTCCGGAAATGGCTTTTGGTTCCAGGCCTGTTAGCTCAATTTGGGAATGAATATGGTGCAGGAAAAAAATAATTGAAAAAAAGCCTGAGAATTGGTAATATTTTGCCGTATTTTTATATATTTTGGGGTTGCATTATGGGCGGAATTTTTGGCGTTGCTAGTAAAAGCGATTGCTCTCTGGACCTTTTCTTTGGCGTTGACTATCACAGCCATCTTGGTACTCGTCGTGGTGGTCTTGCAGTTCTTAACGAAGACGGAACTTTCGAGCGTTCCATCCACAACATCTCTAATTCGCCATTCAGAACGAAATTTGACAGCGACATTAACGGCATGCACGGAAAACTTGGAATTGGCTGTATTTCGGATTACGAAGCCCAGCCTTTGCTCGTGCACAGCCATCTTGGCAGTTTTGCCATTACAACAGTCGGCATCGTTACAAACAAGGATGAACTGGTTCAGGATATTCTTGATGCATCCAAGACTCACTTCCTTGAAATGTCGGGCGGTGAAATCAACCAGACAGAACTTATCGTTGCCCTCATCAACCAGAAAAATACCATTGCTGACGGTATCAGAAACGTTCAGGAAAAGATCAAGGGTTCCATCACAATGATGGTGATGACAAAGGAAGGAATCTACGGTGCCCGCGATAAGTTTGGCCGTACTCCTCTTGTAATCGGCCAGAAGGAAGACGGATACTGCCTTAGCTTTGAAAGCCACGCATACATCAATCTTGGATACAAGGACCATAAGGAACTTGGTCCTGGGGAAATCGTTTTTGTTACACCTGAAAAGGTAGAGCAGGTTCAGAAGCCTGGTGACAAGATGAAGATCTGTACCTTCCTTTGGATCTACTACGGATATCCTACAGCCTGCTATGAAGGCGTTAATGTTGAGCAGATGAGATACAACTGCGGTGCATACCTTGCAAAGCGTGATGCAGAAAACAATATTAAGCCTGATTGTGTTGCTGGTGTTCCTGACAGCGGAACAGCACATGCAGTTGGCTATGCAAATGAAAGCGGCGTTCCATTCAGCCGTCCTTTCATCAAGTATACTCCAACCTGGCCTCGTTCCTTCATGCCTACAAACCAGAACCAGCGCAACCTTATTGCACACATGAAACTGATTCCTGTTCAGCAGCTCATCAAGGACAAGAGCATCCTTTTGATCGACGACTCAATTGTTCGTGGAACTCAGCTTAGGGAAACAACTGACTTCCTCTATGAAAGTGGAGCAAAGGAAGTTCATGTTCGTCCTGCTTGTCCTCCAATTATGTTCGGCTGCAAGTACCTTAACTTTAGCCGTTCAAAGAGCGAAATGGACCTTATTGCACGCCGTGTTGTCCGCCAGTTTGAAGGTGACAATGTAAGTGACGAAGTTCTTGCAAAGTACTGCGATCCTGATACACCTGAATATGCTAAGATGCTCGAAGAAATCAGGAAGCAGCTTCACTTTACAACACTCAGGTTCCATCGCCTTGACGATATGCTTGCAAGCACAGGCCTTGACCACAGCAAGCTCTGCACCTATTGCTGGAACGGGCAAGAATAATCCACGTCCTGTGGATTATTCTTGCGAAAGAATTTGCTAAACTGTTGAAGGCGACGTCCTGTCGCCTGTAGTTGTCTGCCGCGCCAATGTGTTTTTTTTTGTCCCCGTCATTGCTTCGTTGAACTCGTCATTGCGTTATGCACTCGTCATTGCGAGCGTAGCGAAGCAATCCACTTTTTTTGCTTTAGTTTTTCCATCCAAAATGCTATAATTACTTACTTTTTCTGATGGAGGAAAAATATGGAAAAGTTCTTTAAACTTAAGGAAAACGGAACCACAGTTTCTAAGGAAATCGTGGCTGGTATCACAACATTCCTTGCTATGGCATACATTCTTGCCGTAAACCCTGGAATGCTCAGCGCAGTTGGTAACGGAATGACATTCCCTGCTGTATTTACAGCAACTGCAATTTCATCTGCCATTGCAACTCTTGTTATGGCTTTCTGGGCAAATCTTCCTGTAGCACTTGCTCCTGGAATGGGACTCAATGCATTCTTTACATTCACAGTATGTATGGGAATGGGATGTTCATGGCAGCTTGCCCTTACAGCTGTCCTCATCGAAGGTATCATCTTCATCGTTCTTTCCGTATTTGGAATCCGTGAAAAAATCATCAACGCAATTCCTGCAGGAATGAAGAAGGCTGTAGCCGTAGGTATCGGTCTTTTCATCGCCCTCATTGGTCTTGCAAATGCAGGTATCGTTGCAGGCGACACAGGTACAATCATCGGTTTCGTTAATTTTGACATGCAGCATACAACAGCAGTTGTTGCCATGATCGGTCTTATCATTACAATCGTTCTTTACCTCCTCAGGGTTCCTGGAGCAATCCTCATTGCAATCCTTGCAACAACAGTGATTGGCATTCCTTTCGGCGTAACAACAATTCCTGAAGATTGGGCACCATTCAGCCTTCCTGCAGCACCTCTTTTGTGCAAGTTTGACTTTGCAGGGATCCTTTCAATCAAGTTTGTTGTAATCGTATTCACATTCCTCTTTACAGACCTCTTTGATACAGTTGGAACATTGATGGGCGTTACTCAGCAGGCTGGTCTTGTT
>JAUNCR010000023.1:12039-28819 GCA_030526505.1 Spirochaetales bacterium | reverse complement strand
GATTTTTTGCAGTCAAAAAGGGAAAAACAGTATAAAAAAAGTGGATTTTTCTCTATAACGAGAGGTCGGACTATCAAAAAAACAATGGGAAAGAGTGATGAAAAAAAGTTTTGACTCAATCAAAGTTAAAAGGCCTATAGGTTTTACCCTGGCTGCAATTTTTGGACTTGTTGTCCTCCTTTCGCTTGCTTCTGTTACAGGATTCACTACATATTTGATGGGTGCAGATGTTCAGATTACTGCAGAAAACAATAACCTGTCTCTCAATATGAAAGCAGCATCTACTGTAAATGACAAGCTTTCTACAATCCGCGGCAATGTTTTTCAGCTGCTGGATATGACTGGTGTCATAAGTTCTAGAAATCAGGCCCTGGCCCGTCAGGCAGAAACTTTCTTTTTTGAAAGAAACGATGACATTGCCTTCATCTATGTCATCTCTAAGGAAAGCGTTCAGGCTCCCCTTCCAAGCGATGTAAGGATCGTAAACAACCATTTCTTCATTTCAAACGAAATCGATGCTTCCCTCATCAGCAAGGTAATCGAATCTTCTGCAGAGCAGATTGGAAAATCCTGTGACGGCGAAACAATCGCCATAAATGTATCTCCTTTCCTTAATGTTCCTTCTATGGCATTGCTTTTCCCGTGGAAAGAAAATGGCCGTGACCAGACTTGTATAATTGCTTTTTCAATCGAATCCATTTCCGACATTATCGGTACTGGAAACATAAATACTACATACCTCATCAATCATAATGATGAACTTCTTTGCCATCCTGATACTGACAGGGTGCTTGCCGGTGAAAGCCTTAAGAATCATTCTCTCGTAATGACTTTGCGCGAACACAACCAGAACAATGACGATAGCCGTCAGATTCCTTTTGTTACACTCGATGCGAAAGGAAAAAAGACTCACTGGTTTGGTGCTTACGAAAAAACAGCAATGGCTGATATTGTTGTAATTACTGAAGTTTCAAGGGATGTTGTTCTTGATGCAGTTAAGAAAACTTTCATCAATAATATTTTCATCATGGGTGGCGTCTTCTTCTTAACACTCATCATCGCCCTTGTGTATTCAAAGTTTGGAATTTCCGATCCGATTAAAAAACTTACATTTGCCGCCCGCGAAATTCAGAAAGGTAATTTTGATACAGTCCTCATCGATGAATTGAACGCAAACAGGAAGGATGAAATCGGTGTTCTCAATCAGTCTACAAAAGACGAAAAGGGGTTCCTGGATACCTTCTCAAAGTTTACGAACAAAGGTGTTGCAAAAGCCATTGCCCGTAAAGAAATCGACTTTGAACCTCACCTTAAGGACCTTACGATTTTCTTCAGCGACATCCGTGGATTTACGGCAATTTCAGACGGGTTTAAAAACCGCTTTGGCAACGATTCTCCGCGCGAAATCATCGGCTTCCTGAATGACTACATGAGCCGCATGGTCAACTGCATTACTTTGAGCCACGGAAATGTTGATAAATTTGAAGGCGATGCAGTAATGGCCGTCTGGGGAATTTTGAGGGACGAAAACCTTGATTTCGAATCTCTCCCGGATTCTGACCCAAAGAAAAAGGAACTTGCTGCAAATCACCGCAAGGGTGTAAAGGAAGATGCCCTCAATGCAATCACCGGTACCATTGCAATGCGCTATGCCCTTATGAAATACAATAAGGATGCCGTAGCATTTACAGAAGCACACAAGAATGAAGAAAGGGCACAGTACAAGCCTCACATCCGCATTGGTTGCGGTCTTAATACGGGCCGTGCAACAGCCGGTATCATGGGTTCTGCTGACAAGATGGAATATACGGCCATTGGTGATGCTGTTAACTTTGCAAGCCGTACTGAAAGCTCCAACAAGCCTTGCGGTACAGACATTCTGATTACAGAAGACACTCGTGAAATCCTTAGGGAAGAAATTGAAAACGGAACTCTAGTAGTAGAAAGAATTCCTGTTGAATTCGAAGTTAAGGGAAAGGGTGCCCAGCATTTCTACGGCGTTGTAAACATGCCGAATTTTGACATCGAAGCATTCTTTAGACAGGGAGATCCTGAATTTACTTTGGATCCGGACTGTGCAAAGGCAGTAGGCCCAACAGGTCCAAAGACTTTGAATGAAGTTAGAAATCTCCTTGGCATTGATATTCCAGATTTTGAAAAGGTTAATCTAAATGAAGAAGAAAACAAGATCCAGGTTAAGCAGTAATCTTTCGGTTACCTTTTGCATTGCGATCTTCATTTGTCTTCTAGGTGCAGCAGGTAACTTCTGCGGATTCTATAAAAGTTTCAACTATTCTCTTTCCAAACTGAATGAAACTCCTATAGCTACGATTACATTTAAATATAAAACTGCTCAGCGAAAACTGCTGGAGCGTCTTGTATGGGACAGACTCCGACAGAAATCTCCCTTGTATAACGGCGATACCGTTCATACATCGGATGCTTCTGAAGCAACAGTAACTTTTACAGACGGCAATAAAATTGAACTTTTTGAAAGTACAATGATTCAGATCTGGAAGGACGAAGACTCTGGAAAAGCTACTACAGAAATCTATGACGGTTCCGTTTATGTTGAAAGCGGTGACGGCGAAACAACTGACGGTGTCTTCCTTAAATCTGACGGTGGAAGCATCAGCGTTGCCATGGAAAGTGGAGCCGCAGCCAGCGTAGATTTAAGCAGGGGCGGTTTTGTTCAGGTTGTGTCAGGTAATGCCTCAATATCAAATGCTGAAGGAATTGTAAAAAATCTTTCTCAGGGTGAAAGCCTTGGTGTTGGTCAAAAGGATTTTCAGCAGCCTCGCTTTACAATGATTTCTCCAGCTCCAAACAAAAAACTCCTTAACCATGGAAAAGAAGACTGCAATGTAGACTTTGAATGGAAAGCCCTGGATATGCCTGAAAACTCAAATCTTGTCCTTGAGGTTTCATCTGATAAAAAGTTTTCTAAGATTGCAGACTCAGAAATCATAAACGGAATTGATCACTGCACTATGGCAATGGGGGCAGGCGTATGGTACTGGCGCATTAGGAATACAACCGCAGAAAATCCTCTGTCTGCCATGGTTGCCAGCCGCATTCAGATCCTTCAGTCACTTCCTCCTGACTTGCTTTCACCGGTTCAGGATTATGAAATAAATTACAGAAGCCGCAAGCCTGCAATCCGTTTCATCTGGACTGAAACAAACCGTGCTGACAACTACCGCCTTGTTATTGCGGACAATGAAGAACTCAAAAATCCGATCATCGAGCAGCGCGGTGGTTCTACTTCCGCAATCATTTCTACACTGAAGCAGGGTAAGTATTACTGGCAGGTTGTACCTTATTTTTCAACAAACAGGGAAGGTTTTGCTGCACCTTCTGAAGTTCATTCTTTCTCTGTCGTTAAATCGGGAAACCTTAATCCGCCTGTTCCTCTTGTTCCTGCATACAATTCAGTTGTAAGCATAGAGAAGGATGCAAAAAAAACAACCTTCTCATGGAAGTCTGAACCGGAAGCCGTTTCCTACAAGCTGGAATTTTCCCGCGAGTCAGATTTTTCAAAGGTTGAAAAAACCATGGAATATGCCGGCAACCATGTTTCACTTTCCGGTGTAAACGAGTTTTCTGCAGGAAGATGGTTCTGGAGGGTTTCTCAGATTGACCAGGAAGGCAATGCTTCAAAGGCCTGTAATCCCGTTTCTTTCTATGCAATGGAAGGAAAGCCTGAGCAGCATACCGTTGAACCTGTTGACGGCTACGGAATTGCCGAAAACCTCATGATGGACTTGAACTTTACATGGAAGAAAAATCTTCCTGACTTCTATAAAACTTCCGTTCAGATTGCCTCCGACCAGAAGTTTAGGAATCTTGTAATCAATGTTCCTGTAACAGGTTTCTCTTTGAGCGGCATTCATCTTCCTACGGGAACCTACTGGTGGCGCTTGCACTCAAAATCTTCTGTTGATGATTTTGAAATGTCATCTCCTGCAAAGGAACTTAAGGTTCTTTCAAACTTGAAAGCATCATCAATAATTGCTCCTGTCGGAAGGGCTGTTGCAAGAGATACAGTTCCATACAGATTCAAGTGGAAGGAAGTTGAAGGTGCCGATTACTATAAGATTACCATTTATAGAAATACAGACGGCGAAATAGTTTTAGAAGACATAGTCTATGACACAACTTTTGATCTTGATATGTTCCATCCATCGGAATTCAGGGACAGAACGGATTACAAGATTGAAATCCAGGCAAAGTCAAATGCAATTCCTGGAGTAATGAGCCGTCGCAATGGTGATCTGTATGAAACAAAATTTCATCTTGTAAAGCTTAGGCCGATAGAAATTGTTATTCCAAAAAAGAATGCAAGGTTTGAAGGAATAGACGCTGCATTGAACAAAATAAAGATTACCTGGTCGTCTGTTGACGCAGTTGCAGAAGCTCAGGTGGTTGTTTCCCAAAGAACTAAAGACGGTTTTATTCCTGTGGTTAAGATTCCTGCTGACGAAGAATTTGCCGCAGGAACAAAAGTTGCACCTGCAACAGTATTGATTGCAAATCCTGATTTAAGAAATGGTGGGGACTATGAAATTGTAGTTCACGCAAAGACTAATGATGGAATTGATATTTCTAATACTGACAGAAAATACATCGGTGAATTTTCAATTACTCCTGTAGAACCTTTGCCTAAGGCTTCCGGCTTGAGTGCGGTTCCTGCAGTTTTAAATGGAGATTACCTCCGTAAGAAGACCAACCCAAGAACGATTACTTTGAACTGGAGTCCGGTAAAAAATGCAACTGATTACCATGTTGAAGTAAAGACGGGCAAAGGCAAAACCATATTCAAGGAAATCATTTCGGGAAAAACAAGCTGTGAAATAAACTGGCTTGAACTCATCCAGAAGAGGGAAACCGAAAAACTTAGGAAAGAACTTTACAGCGGAAAATTCAATTGGACTGTAGAAGCCGTAAGAAGAGTTGATGCGGATAAAGACGGCAAACTGGATACAGAACTTCAGCCTGGTATTCCTGCTTCAGAAATGTTCGTTACTGATATACCTTCATTGAAAAAAGTAAATTCTAAGGGAGCAAAGAACCCATATGGAAAATAGTTTTAAGCTGCCTGCTGAAAATATAAAGAAAATAACTTCATTTATCCTTGCCATGATTTGCCTGATCTTTAGTGTTTTTGCACAGGCTGAAGAAGAACAGGAAATAACTGTTGGAGAAGAGGTTCAATGGCAGACTCTTGAATGGGAAGACGAAGGTTCGGCTTATGTTCTTTACTATGACATTGAGATTGAAAAATACAATGCAAAGAAAAATGTCTATGAGCCTATGCTTTCTTTGAAAACTGAAGACAACTCTACAAGCATAAAGATCCAGCCACAGCTTTCTTCAGGCAAATACAGGTATAGGATCATTTCCTATGACCTTCTTGGCTTTGCCCTTGAAGATGCAGAATGGAATGAACTTTTAATCTATAAGGCCTTTCAGCCTGAAATAAAGGATGTCTCTTCTAATGTAAATTATTCAAATACGATTTATATAGAAGAATATAATGACGGTATATTTAATATCTCCGGAAAAAATCTTTTCCCTATGCCTGAAAAAGGAGATGAACTTTCCTATACCACTTACTGGTTGAGAAGGAAAGCCCTGAAGAACAAGATATTTCCGATTATTCTTGAAAATCCTGACGGTAAGAAACTGAAGATTCAGCTGACAGCTGAACAGATGGATACAGGTACCTATTATTTTGTTGCAAAAGATGCCTCTGGTCTTGAAAGCAAACTGGATTCTTCTTCTGAACTTATAATCAAGTACAAGAAGATGATGGACCTTAACCTTTCTTTGGGATACTCGGTTCCTTATATAGTTTATGATGATACCATTCCGGTTTATATGAACTCGAAAATGTGGCCTTTGAGTGCAACTCCTAAAATTACCTTTATCCCTATAAAAAGGAGATGGGGTTTCCTTGGTCTTGGCGCTATGGGTAGCTATACCATGATGAATGCAGATTTTGGAAACTACAAGATTGACGGAAGTCTCATAAGCGGATTTACTAATCTTGTTTATCAGAAACCGATTTATTTTCGTGTGTCGGAAACTCAGCGCAGGCATATAATGACGTTTGAAGCTCATATTGGCGGGGGATTTGTTTATTTCAAGGATTATATTTTTTCCTTCCCTCATGACATTCAATCGGAAAAACTAAACAGCCTGAATACAGCAGTTGATGCAGGGCTTGCTCTTCAGTATTTCATAACAAGCAGACTTTATGCTGAAGTAGACGTGACTTTCATAAATGCCTTTGGAAAGGATATGAAATTAGGAATGGTTGTGCCGACAGTTAGCATAGGATGGCAGTTCTAGAAATGAGGTAGTGGAAGTGAAGATTTTTTATGCTAAGAGTATTTCATTCATAGTTTTAATTTGCGCAACCTTGCTGTCATTTTTCTCATGTTCAAATTTAAATGAGCCTGTAAGGGAATTTTTTGAATACTATACGGATTCGGCTGCAATTGCGAAAATGCAGATGAATGATTCCTATGAAGTAGATGCTTCAGGAAGAAAGTGCTATGGATCGGATTCTGATAAATCAATAGATCTTTACTTAAGAAATCCACAGCGATACGACATTAATTTTGATTATAAATATAACCTTTCAGGCCTTGAATCGGTAATTGCTGCGCCTTCCGTTCCGTTCACGATCATACAGAACCCAATTGACAAGACAATGGCGACTCTTACCTTTAAAAAAGAGTTTCTGGAGAAGATTGATAACGGTGATTTTACAGTAGATGGAACCATTCAAAAGAATATTTCTGAAGACATAAGGCTGACTGAAAAAGGAACAGGAAGACTTTTTGATTCATTCCACATTGACCTGAGCGCAAACACAAAACCACCAAGGTTCAGGTATTCAATGTTCCAGAGAAAAGGAAACATTGGAGACGATGATACATGCTATGTACTGTGTTTCAATATTCCAAAAATTGATGGAACTATTCACGAAAGGGATACCCGTAATTTATATATCGGAAAAGACCACTGGACATTCAGCGGAAACATTACCACTGATGCAGATCTGACGGCTGATGCATCCAACAGATATAAACTTACAACTGTCCAGCCGACACCATTGAGACTTTTAGACGACACTGATGATACGAGTTTCTTAAATCCAGAACCAACAGCCTTGACTTCACTCTATTACATCATTGATGATAAAAATCCCGAGGATAACACGGAAAATATAGGATACATGTTGAGAATACAGGATGATGAAGGCCTTTACAATCAGGTATATGTTTCCATAAAAGCCTTGCAGTTGAAGGAACCTTTGACTGTAAGTGAAAATGGCTCTGCTGTTGAAGATTCGAACATTGTAAGTGCGGATGACAACACCGGTTATTATAAGCTGGTTTTGACTCATTCAAAGGGAACCTGGCAGTTTGATGAAACATACGGAAAGATAGACGGACAGAACCTTACAGCCATGCCGAAAATCTGCTACACCATCTACCAAAATAGTATTCCCTTCGCAAGTGGAACTCAGACCGCACCGGTAAAAATCAATCTTCCTCCTTCAAGCACAAAATACACTGTCAAAGCATACGCCCATGAAAACGGGTATGTAGATAGTGATGAAATAGAAGTTAAAGACATAAAAGTAACCCGCAGCACAAATTATTACGTAAGCCAGAATGGAAGCGATTTGACAGGACTTGGTTCTCCTGCCCTTCCATACCGAACGATCCAGAAAGCAGTTTCTGATTTTGAGAATTATGTAGCTCTTGGTGATTTTGATGTCTCTTCACAGTGTGTGATCCGTGTAATGAGCGATTTGACACCTGTCGCAAGCGATAAATTCGATGCTCCAGGAAATTCATTTATCACCTTCTCAAAAACAAACAAATACCTGATAGAAGGATATGGCAGAAAGTTTACGATTGATGCAAAGAAAAAAGGCAGAATCATCTACAGCGCTAGCTCAAGCAACATTGAACTGAAAAACCTGATTCTTAAAGGTGGATTCTCATCTGATCAAGGCGCCGCCATCTGTATAAAGGCATCCGATAATGGAATATTGACAATTGATTCTTGTACTGTTTCTGAAAATGAAGGTATAGGGGCAAACTGCTATGGTGGAATTATTTTTGCAAGCAAAGGAAAATTGAGTTTAACTGACTCACATCTTTCAAACAATAAACTTGATAAAACAGGCGTTGCTGCAAGAGGAATGCTTGTCTACACAAACAATGGCTACACACTCAAAAACTCATTCATAGAAAACAACGAGATAAAAATTACAGGAAATAATCCATCCAATGTTGATATCAAGGGAGCCCTGTTCATGTATGATGGTTCCTATCAATCAACCATCTCCGGATCTAAGATTTTGAAAAACAGAATTATCGGAGATGGGGCTTCCAGGGTTACAATATACGGCCTTGTTTATTTTGCGGACAATAATGGAGCCTCTATGAGAATAGAGGACTCGGAAATCTCAGGAAACAGCACATCACTAGGATCTGAAGGAAAACTGCTTGGTTCTGTCTACGCAGGAAAGACTAATCAGACAACTATAAGTGGATCAATTACAATCGACAACAACAGCGTTTATCTGCAGGATGATGATACAACCACAAGCAACCTTTATGTAGATAAAAACAAGCCATTGAAAATTGCAGGCAAGCTGAAGGGCAAAATTGGTATTACATCCAACGGAACTCCTACAATAAGCGAGCCGATTAAATTTACCAGCGGATACGGAAACTTCAATCCAGCACAGCACCCTGCACTCATTTTCCATTACGATGGAAACGCAGCTGCAATTTCCAACCATGAAGGAGAAGCAGCCCTTGCAGTAAGCGGCGGTGGAATAAGTGAAGGAATCAATGAAAATCCAAAATTCACAATAGATGCAGATGCAGCAGTTGCCGGCATGGATCAGGTCTTTACAGTTTCTGCAACAGTGAGTGGAGAATCTATCCCGGAAAAGGATATTACATACAGCTATTCACTCAAGCTGGCTGGAACAAGAATCGGTTCATCAAATTATGTGGCTGACAAGAATAAAATAACCCTGAAATCAACACTGACATCAGGGGACTACTATATCATAGTCAAAGCTCTTTACAAGGGATATTACTACAATGCTGAGTTTAAGGTTGTTATTACAGATGCAGTGGAAGTAGCAAATGAAAGTGAGCTGACTGCAGCCCTTGCCAAAAATTATTCTGCGATTCTTCTTACGCAAAATATTCCCCTTACAACCCCATTGGAAGTTACAAGGAAAGTTTTGATTATGGGAAGTTCTCCTTCAATAAACCTTTCCAATAGCAGTGGATTTGCAATCAATGTCAATGATGCCAATGCAGATTTGACCATCAAGAATCTTACATTTGGAAGGGGATACGGTGCAATCAAAGTTGCAAATGGAAAAGCCACACTGGGAAGCGGAACTACAGTTTCTCCAAACGGAACAGCATCTACTCCTATTGCTGTAGATGGCGCTAATGCAACTCTTTATATGAAGGATGGAGCCAAAATTACAGGAAATAAAAGTCAGGACGGCTATTCTTACTCATATCCGGAAGGTGGCGGTGGTGTCACAATCTGGAATGGTACATTCTACATGGAAGGCGGCGAAATTTTCGATAATGCAGCAATTTCTAACGGATCAGCTTATGGCGGTGGCGGTGTCATGATTGCTACCTATGGAAAAATGGTCATGTCCGGAGGAAAAATACACGATAACAATGCAAAATTTGGAGATGGGATTTATTTATACCGTTACACCTCAGGAACACCAACTTTCGAAATGACAGGTGGTGAAATCTACAGCAATGGTACATCATCAACTGATGGAACTGGTATAAGAACGAACGGATCCACATCCTCTATTACTATATCTGGTGGAAAAATACACGATCACAAAACCGGTATCCTTGCAAAAAGAGGAAATATTCTTAAAATTTCTGGTGGTGAAATAAAAAATAATACGGAAACTGATATCCATCTGGATACAGATTATAGTAGTGGTTTTACATTAGATACAACAGGAGCTGATGATGGAATCATCGGAAAATTGACAACGGTAAGCAACATGTATACACAGTATACAAGACTTAAAGGAAACCCTGCGGCCGTCATAGATGACCAGACAACTGGAATATTGAATTGGATTCAAAATTAGAGGATGACACAATGAAAAAAAATTATAAAAGAATTATTACAATAATTAGTATTCTCCTTACCCTCATCTCTATTTCCTGTAACTTGTCTTTGTCAGAAACACAGGAAATACCGCTAGAATCAAAAGGAATAATAATCAGCGGTACAATAAAGACAAACGGCGCACTTCCTTCTGAACTTGACAATTCCCCGGCGGCAAACCGTTCGGCTTTTCCTGATAATCCGATCTCTTCTGTGTCTTATGAAGTAACAGCAACAAAGGCTGGCATTTCAGTATCAGGAAATGTTGATGGTACGACTTATGAGATTGCATTGCCTTCTGGCGGCATCTGGACTGTTTCCGCCTCAAAAAAACTCGATGGTAAAGTCATTCTCTTTGATTCAAAAAAGACAGATAATCTTCCAGACATTGCAACAACCATATCAATCTCATTCAATCTAAAGCCTCAGTCAAAGGGAACAGGAAAAATCAATCTGCCAGTAAATATTGATCCACAGATTAAAAGCATTTCTGTAGTTTCCGAAGATTCAGACTGGAACGGTACAGCAACAATTACTGGAACTTCAGCTTCCATAAAATCAGATTCAATAAAATCAAAGTCCTATGAGGTTGACATAAATTTTTACAGTGATGAACAAAAAAAAGATTCATCAACATTGCTCTATAGCTGTACACAGATGATAAATGTTTTTGACAATCTTACAACTGATACATGGATAAACAGCAGCAATGAACCATACCTGTCCACTGTCGGCTTTACACTTACTCTGAGTATAGACGACATTTTGATAACTGAGTTTGTCCAGAACGTCATTTATGTAGACGGCGAGGCTAATGAACCAGGCTGTGGAACAAGCATTGAACCTTTAAAAACAGTTGCAGCTGCAGCAAAAGAATTGAACAAAAAAAATTCCGGCGGAATAATTTTCGTACGAGGAACAACAACAGAAACTGAAACGATTTTAATTGGAAAAGATATTTCTATTAAAAAGTGGGGGGATGGAACTCCTGTATTAAAGCGTGCAAGCTCTGGTCATACAGATCACATGATACAGGCAACGAATGCAGAAGTAACAATTGACGGATTGGAAATTGACGGCAATAAAGTTGCCATACCGAATTTTTGTGCAGGAATTTATGCAAACAACTGCAAGATGACGATTAAAAATTCCACAATCAAAAATTGTTATACCAACACCAGTAATTCTTCTAACTATGGTGGAGGTTTATATAATACATCTAATGACGAAAGCAAAATACTTACTCTTGAAAATACTGTAATTTCAGACTGCAAAGCTTACAGTGGTGGCGGAATTTTCAATGCCCAGGGAAAAATAATCATCAAGGGAGATTCTAAAATTGGAAATTCTTCAGCAACAGCAACGGCAAATTCTGCCAGTTATTCAAACTATGCAAAGCAATTTGGCGGCGGCATCTATAACGAAGGCAACATAGAAGTTTCTGGCATCTCATCTTATATAACCTACAATTATGCAGATAATGCAGGTGGTGGAATTTATAACAAAGGAAAATTTACTTTCTCAGGTGGACGAATCTCTTACAACTGCTCAAAGCAAGGCGGTGGAATCCACGATCAGGCGGGGAATGACTCAGAAAAGGGGATAAAAATCTCTGGAAGCTTCAGCTACATTGAATACAATAAAGCCTCGGACACAATTGGTGGCGGAATAAACATAGCTGGCAGTACGTCAGGAACAAGTATTTCCGGTGGATATATCCGCAACAATACTGCAAAAACCAACGGTGGCGGAGTATGCCTCTCATCCGACTGTACACTTACATTTACTGGTGGCAGAATATCTGGCAACACTTGTGGCAGTGGATCTAATGGTTCTGGAATTTATGACAACGGTACACTTAAATTAAGCGGAGGAGCGACTGTTTCAACAGACAACGTCATTTATCTGAAAGAATCTAAGGCAATTACTTTTACAGGAAATATGAATTCTTCATTTTCTTCCACAAATCCCTGCGCTTATATAACTCCAGAAAAATATTCAGAAAGTTTTTGGTACTTTGGTAATAATAATCAATATAATAATGAAAATTGCCCGAAAATTGCCTTTACAGACCATGATGGAACATGGACTTATGATGCATCTGATGGCTATATCCACCCTTCCATCTATGTAAAGGGCTCTGCTGCCGCTGGTGGAAACGGTTCAAAATCCAAACCGTTCAAAACCCTCAAGCAAGCATCTGATATTTCCTTAACAAATTCATATCTGCAAGTTAAAATCTATGTATCCGGAACAACATTGGAAACCGAATCCTCTGAATTCGGAAATGGTTCAAACTCAATAGACGTTACAATCTGCAGGGATGGTTCATCGGGAACTGCAACAATCAAAAGGGACAGCTCATTTACAGACAGGTCCATGATTGATATTAATCGTAATGCAACTGTTAATTTGGAAAACATAACGCTGGATGGAAATAATATCCTGACTACTGCAGGCGGTGCAGGCATTCAAAATTATGGAGCACTTACTTTAACAAATTCAACTGTAACAAAATGCAAGACATCCTCTGATGATGGTGGCGGTATATATTGCAGCAGCGATACTACATTATGGTGCACCAACACTACGATTTCAAATAATTCCGCGGGTAAGAATGGTGGTGGAGTTTATACAAATGGTTCCTCAACAGTATTCAATGGTGGAAGCATTGAAGCAAATTCTCTTACAGGTGAGGGTATAAAATCCGGATCAGGCATTTATGTTTCCAGCCGTAGAAAAATCACTGTTATGGGTGGTTTCTATGTCAAATGCTATGGCACCGGTAAAAACGATATATATCTGAACTCAGGCTGTAGTATTGAAGTCAATTCAGATCTTTCACCTTCTTCATACGATAACAATTCCATTACCTCTTATATAACAGGATCTAATACAGATGCAGGAACTGTTTATTTGACAGGCAGCAACGTAGCTAACAATTTCCAGTATTTTAAAGTGTCCGAACCAAGCGGGAAATTTATAGACTCAGCTGGTAAAGTTGCAGATGGGTATCTGGTTAAAAGTTATAGCGATATATCAGATATGGACCTGTCTGATGAAAGCAAAACAATGAAAATTGTTGCAACTGGAAATGCATCTCTAAATGATATTGTAACAAAACTTAAAAATGTAAATACAAAATCAAAAATCGAGCTGGACTGCTCACAATTGACCACAAGTACAATGGGCGATTTTTATAACTGTAAAGCTCTTGTTTCAATTGTTTTACCTCCAAATGTAACAAGGGTGGAAACATCTGCTAGTGCTACTAGTGGAGTGTTTGAGGGATGTTCAAATTTAAAAACTGTTTCTGTAACGTCGGACTCAAAACTTGAAGCTTATGGAAAATATTGTTTTGAAGGATGTTCGAGCCTTGAATCCATTGCAATTCCAGATACACTTAAAACAATAGAAGCAAGAGCATTTGGAAAAACTAATGTTAGTAGCATTCCAGATGCATTAAAAAATTTGTCTGTTACATTACCTGGAACATGGAGTGTTGCTAATCAAGGAGGTGTTTATATGAATAGAACAATAGGAGCTATTCTAACTGCTAATCAATCGAACTTCAGTAACAAATGGACAAGACAGTAATTCAGTTGTTTCCATTTTGGAAACAACTGAATAAAACGCACACGTCACCTTCGGGCTACGACCCGAAGGTCTATACATTATGTGCTTGCTTGTAAATCGATTGACAAACTACATTGTACAATATTTTTTATGAAACAAAAGTCCGTCATCATCGATGCTTCGGCTATTATGGCGGTTCTTTTAAAAGAAGATGAGGCAATGAATGTCCTGCAGAAAACAAAAGGTTCTGTTCTTCTGTCTGCAAAATGCCTGCCTTATGAAATTGCCAATTCTCTTTCAAGACAGCTAAAAAGGGAACTGGTTGCTTTGGAACAAGCCCGAAAAATTTTCTCAATTTTCAATAGGCTTCCAATCGAACTTGTTGATTTTGATAATGCATTGGAGTTTTGTGCAGAAGAGAAGCACCATGCTTGCGATATGTTCTATCTTGATTGTGCCGTAAAGAATAAATGTCCGCTGCTTACTTTGGACAAAAATGGACGGACAGGCTTTGATCAATAGGTCGGATGGTTCTCAATTTATTGTTACTCCGGTAGACAACAGCAGCATCACAGATTCACCTCTTTATGAATTGTACGATTATGCAAAAAAATTGACGAGCCTTTCCAAAAGCCTTCAATTGATCAGATGATCCAAATGCTGAACGAAGATCGGGAAGACTGTGCAGACAAAATATTGAACGGCGCTGCATGTAAAACAGCTGCTGACTTTTTTAATTCCTTCAACAGATAGGTAAATCTGATGAAATATCTTGTAACCAGCCAGACCGTCATTGATTTTTTACGGAAAGACAGAAATCTTCCGCTTATTTGACGACACAGAAAATATTTATATTTCAGCCATGACTGTAGGAATTCTTTATGAAAAAGTTCTGGCTGCACCAAAACGGATGAAAAATTAGAAAATCTAAAAATCCAATGTATAATATAAGTATGGCTAAGATTACTGATTCAAATATTGAACGCATACTTAAAATAAAAAATGCAGACTTAGGTCTGTTTGTTTTGGCAATGTATTCCCTCATGGAAAGAGCCTTAAAGGAAATTTTTGCATTGAACTCTGACTTTGGAGTTCTTATCAATCAATATGTAGATGAATTAAAATTTAAGTCCAGGACCTCCTGTTGAACATGTAATTGAAAGAAAATGACGATTCTCCCATGCTTGCCTATAATTGATACGAGCAATTAAACATGATTTTTAGACAAAGCCAGAACATAAGACGGAGTTAAAATGACAAAAGGATTTACGGTTATAAGAGAGGAAAGAATCTCGTATTACAAAGGAACAGGAACTTTCCTCAAACATGACAGGACAGGATTCAAGGTATTTTATTTCAAGCCAGACAAAGGAAATTCAAATTGCTTCAGCTACTGGTTCAATACTCCTGTGAAAGACAGTACTGGGGTTGCCCATGCTCTGGAACATGTTGTTCTGCAGGGATCTGAAAGATATCCTGTCAAAAATGTATTTCCTCATTTGAGGGAAAGGTCAGTGGCAAAGAATATTGGTGCTGGAACTGGACAGCATTATACTGAATTCCAGGCAGAGACTTATGTTGCCAAAGATTATTTTAGACTGCTTGAAATATTCGGTGATACGGTTTTCTTTCCGCTAATAACTCAGAATGCCTTTAATCAGGAAGTGTGGAGATTTGATCTTGATGAAAACGGGCGGCCTTTTATAAATGGTGTTGTATTCAATGAGATGAGTTCGAAAAACATAATTTCTTCATTTTATCAAGATAACAATGTAAAAAGTAAACTGTATAAAGGCAGTGAAAATGAATTTATTTCCGGCGGCAGTTTTCTGGAGATTCCGGAGCTTACTAGAGAAGCATTGGTAGAATTCCACAAAAAGAATTATACGCCTGGAAATTGCATTTTGTTTCTCTATGGGAAAATTGATTTGGATGAGCAGCTCTCGTTTCTTGAAGAAAAGTTGCTTTGCCGTTTGCCAGAGAATACAAAAGAGATACCTATAAAGGATGAACTGATTCCTCTTCCTCCTTTGTCTCAAATTGAAGTATGTACGCCTTTCAAGGGTGTTGAAGAATGTTCCGTAGTACTCAATGTCATATGCAGGGATGATTCAGTTGAGGATTATAGGGAAAGAGATTTTATTCTTGACAGAATTGGAGCGCTTCTAAAAAAGAAATTGAAATATTCTGAAATAGGGAATTTTTTTGAAAAACGGGATGGTACTCCAAGACATTCTTGTTTTGAATTCGGTTTAGATTCTGTAAAAAAAGAAAATGTTGAAAAAGCCAAGGCAGTTTTGCTTGAAACTCTTGAACATTGTCTTGACGACGGAATGGATTATGAAGAGCTCCGTGCAGAATGCAATAGGAAAGATCTTGATTTTGAATGTCCTGATGTTGATTTTCCTGACAAAGAGATTGCATATAAGATTTATTCTGGAAATGTGGAATCTGGAAATCCCTTTAAGTATATATTTGAAATGGAAGAGGAATGGGAAAAGCTTAAGGGTAAGGTCCTTTCTTATGATGATGAGGATTTTAGAAACAGACTCCGCGAATACCTTCTTGATAATCCAAACAAGTCATTCTGTATTTTGACGCCTGATAGAAAATATTATGAAAATATAGAAATTGAAAGGAAGAAAAAACTTGAATCGAAACTGGCCGAGTCAGGTTTGTCCGTAGAAGAAATAAGGAAGAGTAAAATTGCATTTGAGAATTACCTTGAGGAAGATGAATCTAATCTGGTTTCTGAACTCTTCCCAATGCTTGATATAAAGGATCTTTCTGATTTTGATGATGCAGGCCTTGATGACGTTGATAAAGTTTCGTCAAAATGTGGTGATGTTTACCTGTTCTCTTCAAAACAGGAAACTGAAGGTCTTGCGGTAATAAGCATTTGTTTTGCATTGGATAATCTGACCCAGGATGAATACAAACAGCTTAAATGGGTTAGTCCTTTTTTCAGGAATTTAGTCATTGACGGAAAGTCGAGTATTGA
>JAUNCR010000023.1:6056-12029 GCA_030526505.1 Spirochaetales bacterium | reverse complement strand
CTTAAAAAAACAGGGATAAGTGAAAGCAATCTCTATGGAAGCAGTCATTCTCAATGCGGTGGCAAAGAAATTTATGAAAATCGCACCTGGTATAAAATGATTTTCCGTTGTTCTGGGAAAAACATAAGGGAAAGTTTGAGTTTAATAAACAAGCTCATATTCTCAAGAAACTTTGGAGACGCTAAGGACAGAGCTGTTGCGGGAGAAAAGCTCAAGCAATTGCTAAAAAGATCTGACATAAGTGATTCTGAAAGGTTTGCAGATTCAAAATTAAATTCCTTCTTTTATAAATTTAATGCCTACAAAGATGAATGCAGTGGAGTGAGTATTCTTGAAACAAAGAAAGAAAACCTGAAAATGAATGTCGATTTGTTGATGAACAGACTTCAGAAAATCTACGAAAAAATCATTAGCGGCAGTGCTGTGATAAATTTCTTCTGCAATGAAGGTAATTATCCGGCAGTGAATGAGGCTGTAAGAAATTTTATAAAGGAATCGGAAATAAAGCCTCTTGAGGAAAATAAACTGAAATTTCTTTATGAGAAAATCCCTGAAACAGAACGAAAGGTTTTTTCAATCATTACGCCTGTTTCTTCAGGAAGTCTGCTGGTGGAAATGAATTCGTCAGAATATCCTTCCAGGGAATTTGCAGCAGAAAAGGTTTTGCTGCTATGGTTTGGAAGGCATGTTCTGTTTGAAGAACTTAGAAAACATCACGGTGCTTACGGATGTACTGCAGGTATTTGCAATAATACAAACACTATAAGAATTGATTCCGCAAGGGATCCTGATCCAAACAAGGCGCTGTTGATTGTAGAAAAATGTCTTGCACAATTGAGTGAGCTTGGAGAATGCAAAGCAATTACGGAGGACTTTGTTAAGGATCAGATTCTAAAAACTCTTTCGAAGGAACTTGGTGATATTAGACCTTACATAAAAGGAAGAAGTTCTTTTGAATCAAGGCTTAATGGTCTTTCGCCAAATTTACGAAAGACATTGATCAAACACATTCATGAACTTACTCTTCAGGATTTCATTGAGGCCGGTAAAAGGATTGCAGAAAAAAGCAAGAACCTTAAGGCTTGCATTATTACTGGTGATGAGGGCCAAGCCTGTGGTGAAGTAATTTGTAATTTTAGGAAAATTAATGACGAAACAGAATGAAGTCCGTTGTCATGACGAATAATTGCCGTTGTTAATTATCTGACTATATTAAAGGCAGCTTGTATTGATTTCAGGCTGCCTTTTTTATTTATTGCACCGTTAAGGCGGAAGGAAGGAAAAATGAATTTATTTTCAAAGTTAGAATTTCACAAAACAACACCTGTTGTCATAAGAATCAAGAAGAGAACTGACAGAAAGGATCTAAATGGAAAAATCAAAAGTGTAGAAGTAAAAAGAAACAAAGTGGAAATCATAGAATGGGAATATTTTGACCGCACCTTTATATGGAAGTAGTAGGTGTGGTGTTAATGTTTGATCGAAGGTATTGTACTTCTTTGTTGCCGAAAAAAAATAATCGATTATCTTAATATTAAGAGAGGAATAAAAATGAAAAGAAAATCTGAATTAGCTGACAAACATGAAAAATGGGGACAGAAGTATCTTGTTACAGTTGATGGTGTGGTTGTTTTTAGGACAAACGATTTTGAAGCAGCAAAAGCATGCATGTTGGAGAAAATGGCTGAGGGGAATAAATATACAAACCTCATAAATACGACGATAGATATTCGTTAAGGAGAAGTTGCCGTTTTAGGCTTGTTGCTGTGTTGGGTGTCCGTTGCTTTGTGCAGCGGACATTTTTTTATGGCGAAAACTTTGTAGACATTGTAAAAAAAAATAAAGTATAAGGAGTTAGAAGTGAAAACTATTAATGAAGTTATGAGGTCAAAAATCGAAAACCTTGAACTTTCTGTAAGAAGTTCAAACTGCATGAAAAAGGTTGGTATCAGGACTTTGGAGGATTTAACAAAATTCGATGTTGAAAAGCTAAAAACTATAAAGAGCTTAGGTGCAAAATCTTTTGAGGAAATTAAGCAGAAACTTTCTGATTTAGACCTGACCTTTAACATGAATGATAAAGCCTGGAGCACATGGGGGCTTGCACACTTGCAACTCGTTAAGACGCTATGCTGGGAAATGATTTAAAATCAGATAAAGACGATGGCAAAGAATGAAAATTCAGTATAAATCCTTTCATTGCCTATTGCCGTTTTGTAAATTATTTTTATATTTAATGTATGATGAAACTGCTTTGGCTTGATGATATAAGAAATCCATCTGATTATATTGAGAAAGAAAAATATGAAATCACATGGGTTAAAAGTTATGGGGAATTCTGCAAATATATAATTGAGCATGGGGTTCCAGATGTGATTTGCTTTGATCATGATCTTGGTGAAGAAAAATCTGGTTATGATTGTGCTAAATTTCTGGTAGAATATTGTCAGGAAAATGATCTGGATGTTCCATACTATGACATTCAAAGTTCTAATGTTGTGGGGAAGGAAAATATTCGGAGCCTCTTGATCTCGTGGCATAGGAATTTTAGAAAATAAATGGATGTGCATATGAGAGAATTAAATATGGAAGAATTGGGTAATATTAATCTGAATGATGTTATCCATTATGCAATTTCTGAATTCTCAGGTGGGGTTATTCATGGACTTTCTCATTGGGAAAACGTTGAGCGAAATGGATTGAAGCTTGCAGAAATGACTGAAGGAGTGAATGAAAGGGTTATAAGGCTTTTTGCCTATCTTCATGATCATAAGAGAACTTCAGATGGTGTTGATAATGAGCATGGTCCTGATGCCGCAGAAGCTTTAATTGATATTTCCAGCACCCTTTTGGCAGATCTTTCAGAAGATGAATTTGAAATGCTGTATAAGGCTTGTAAAATCCACACCAGTGCAAAAGAACCTACTGGTAATCCTACGATTGATGTCTGTATAGATTCCGATAGATTGGATTTACCGCGAGTAGGAATTACACCCGACCCAGAGAGAATGCTTACCGAGGCAGGCAAAATTCTTGCTGAAGAAGAATGGTAAGTGTTAAATATAATTAATTTCCCCTTCGTCCCGTCTTGTTAAACTCATGGTTTAATTCTCAGAAATTCTATTCCTAAAAGTTGTCGATTTATTTATTCTTACTATATTTTCAACTGGATATATTCGTGTATTGATTTGGGATTGCAGCTGTCTCTTGGTGACAGGTTTGGCAATTATGGTTAAGCAGTCAGTATCAGAGGTTTAACAATGGAAAAGAAAAACGAAGCAAAGAAAGTAAGGTTTAACATTGCAAATGCAATGTCTAGTGTGTGTGAAGGAACTAAAGAATCAAGATTAAAGCCGGAAGAAACAAATGAATATAAGAGAGCCCTTGAAAGGCTTTCCAAATTGTATGGCCTTTCAACAACTCAGGTTTGGATTGTCTGCTATGCCTGTGACCGTTGCCTTGAAATGAACGATACCACTGGAATCAATAACCTTGCGTCCCATATGGATGTTCAGGTAATGAAACTGGTTGGCTGGAGAAAGGAAATAAATCAGCTGGTTGAAAAGGGGATGCTTGAGTTTGACGACAACAACAGGTATTTTAAGCCAACGAATGCTTTCCTTGATACCCTGTATGAAAATTCTTCTTTTGTTCCGGAAGAAAAGCAGGAACTGGATGATTCGGATTTCCTCCGTGAAATCGGAACAAGGTATGAAAACCGTCGCGATGATGAACTTTCTTCCTTTGGTATCCAAAGAGTTCTCTTTAAGCTTGAAGAAAAACATAAGGACCTTCCTGTGGTAAAGAGAGTTAGGGAAGCCATTGAATACTATCCAGACCGTTTCTTCCTTTATGATGTTGCATACGATGTTATAAGGGGCGGTGAATCCAGCCTGAACAGAACCATTTCGGACTTGTGGGACGGTAACAAAAGATTCCAGATGGCAACGGAAATGATGGAAGAAACCCATGACCTTTTCAAAAGGGGACTTCTTGAATTCTGCAGGAAAGGAAATTTGTCTGATTCGGTTTTCACTTTGAGCAGCAAGGGAAAGAAGCTTCTTCTTGGCGACAGGGCAATTCTTTTTGAAGAAGGAATCAACGAAAAGAACCTTATCAAGGTTGAAGACATAAAGGAAAAGCAGCTTTTCTACAGCGAAGAGAACCAGCGTGAAATCGACAAACTGAAAAGTGCCCTCCAGGAAGATACCCTTAGAAGCATTCAGAAACGCCTTGAGGCAGAAGGGCTTCCTATTGGTGTGGCCGTTTGTGCCTATGGAGCGCCGGGAACAGGTAAGACTGAAACCGTAAAGCAGCTTGGAAAGGCAACCGGCAGGGCAATAGTTCATGTGGATATTGCAGATTCCAAGAGTGCATGGTTCGGTGAAAGCGAAAAGAAAATCAAGAAAATCTTCACCAACTACAACAACCTCTGCGAATCCTGCGAAAAGAAAGGTGAAAAGATGCCGATTCTTCTTTTCAACGAAGCTGATGCCCTCATTTCAAAGAGAAAGACGGACACATCAGGTAATTGTGCACAGACTGAAAATGCAATCCAGAACATCATCCTTGAAGAACTAGAAAACTTGAAGGGCATATTCATTGCTACCACAAACCTTGCCGGTAACATGGATTCAGCCTTTGAAAGAAGGTTCCTTTTCAAGATAAAGTTTGACAAGCCTTCTGTAGAGGCAAAGACTTCCATCTGGAAAAACAAGCTTTCCTGGATGGATGACGATTCCGCAAAGGAATTTGCATCCCAGTATGATTTCAGCGGCGGTCAGATTGACAATATTGTCAGAAAAGTTGCCATGAACGAAATTATTACGGGGGAAAGGCCTTCTTCAGAAGAGCTTCATGCCATGTGCAAGAGCGAAAACTTTGGAAATCAGGTTTCAGGCAGAAAAATCGGCTTCTAAAATGATGAATTGTCGCTAAATCCGCGACCAATCCGTCCCCAAAAAATACTATTATGTACTCATGACAGTTGCGATGGGCCTGCAGAAAATGATGTAGGATACTAACCCTCTATCCAAAAGTGACAGGGGGTTTGATCTATATTATAAGTACAGGCTGAGAAAGTCACGGAAAAAGTTTTGAAAAAAACTTTAAAAAGTTGACGATTTGCAGCTTGGGTACTATATTCTTATTCCCTCAATTTTTGATGGGGAAAAGAAAGTTCTTTGACATTTCAAGGGAAG
Organism: Spirochaetales bacterium; assembly: GCA_030526505.1. Lineage (GTDB taxonomy): Bacteria > Spirochaetota > Spirochaetia > Treponematales > Treponemataceae > Treponema_D. The sequence goes on along the minus strand of JAUNCR010000023.1, from coordinate 6,828 downwards.
GAAAATCAGAAAGTAGGCCGAGGGTGTCGGCGCGAAAAAAACTGTCGGGAAACCACATCCTGAATCAAAAGTGGTGAGAGAGTTTAGTTTACCGAAAGGTATTTCGTTCCAGTCGCATTTATTGCAAGGTAATAAAAATGACTAACATGAACACATCTTATTATTTCAAAGAAATTTCAAAAATTCCGGTTCTTACTTCAGAAGAAGAAAAGGCATTGGCTGCAAAAGCCCGCGCAGGAAACAAATGGGCACAGAACAAATTGGTTGAACACAATCTTCGCCTTGTTGCAAAAATCGCAGGCAAGTACAAGGGTTATATGGAAATGGAAGATCTTATGTCAGCCGGAAACATCGGTTTGATTAAGGCCGCTGCAAAGTTCAATCCTGAAAACGGTGCAAAGTTTTCTACATATTCTGCCTTCTGGATTCGTGCCGAAATACAGCTGGCCATCAGGGAAACTTCCACAGGCGTTAGATTTCCAGCAACACGATTTGAAGACATGAAAAAGTGGAATGTGGCAAGCCTTGATAAGGCAATCGGTTGTGATGAAGACGGTGAAGTAACGCTTGGAAAATTGATTGAAGATGACAAGTTCAAGGATCCTCAGGATGAAATGTGCACCAGAGAAATTAACATGCAGCTTGAGAAATCCCTCGGAAGACTTGATGAAAGGGAAATGTCCGTTATGGTAAAGCGCTTTGGTCTTGATGGAAATGAACCTATGAGCCTTTCGCAGATTGGAAAGAAAATGGGTTGCTCGAAAGAAACAGT
>JAUNCR010000023.1:0-6007 GCA_030526505.1 Spirochaetales bacterium | reverse complement strand
ATAAAAAAGTGCCATTGAAGAATTGAGGGGAAAAATTATCCGTGAAGGCGGATACGGTAATTATGCCGCATAAAAATATGAACGACTTGATGATGCCTTAGGGCATTGTTAAACCAAGAGTTTAATGTCAGTGAACGAAAATGTTCCTATATTAAATGCATAGCCCTGATGAGTGGGCGAGAATCTAAAGAAGGAAGGTGAATATGATAGGAAATGCAATTACAAAGGTTAAGAATTTGAATGAAAATGAAGCATTGGCCATTGCCTACTATCTCTATCAGCTTACAGTTGATGTTGAAGATTTGGCAAGCCACGAAGAAATCCAGTGGCTCTATAATGCTCTTGTTGATAGATTGAATTTGCAGGCACATTCAGAAGCAATTATGAATGTCCTCATTGGAAAACTCGTCAAGACAAAGGTGCTTACACCTATTAATTCCGGCGAAAAGTACAGGAATCCTTTTTGCTACAGGGGAAAGCTCAAGGTGAACTTCCGCGAGGATGATTCAATCATGGAGAACGGCGGCAACTGGGATACAGATAACTTGCGGGACATTAATCTTGTTCGCGTAATGTTTAATGGCCGCAATTCAAATTTTGCCAGGGTTGTAGCCCTTACATTCTTTACAGAGCCTGGAACCTTTGACGAAAATACGGTGGATTTGCCTTCAAGAATTTCTGTACCTGCAACGATAAAAAAAGCTGTTGAGGATAAGAGTTCAATCCAGTTTGCCGTGGATACTCTTAAGCTTTCGGAAGACGAAGCAAAGATTCTTCTCTGTGCTTACAGACTTCAGAGCTGTAAGGAAGCTTACATGGTTGCCAACGATTTGTTCCGTCATGATGATTTAACCCGTTACGAAATTCTTTCAAAGTGTTCTAATAAATCCCAGAAAGAAATCCGTATGGCCCTTAGGGATGATCAGAATCTTAAGGCTTTTGGCCTCATGGATAGCGATGCAGACATGGATGAAGATGCCATTGATGCCATCCGTGAGAAGGACATGGCCCTTTACTTTACCGACATTGTAAAAAAGGAAAGGAATGCAAAGGCTTATGATTTGAATTCCTTCAGCGTGTCGCAGGAACAGACTGATGTTGCGGTTCAGCTTTTGAAATCAAACAATCCGTGCAATATACTTTTGCTGGGTGCTCCCGGTGCGGGCAAGACAGAATATGCCAAGGCTTTGATCAGACAGGCTGGCCTTAAAATGACATCTTACAAGAATGAACTTGAAGTTAGCGGAAAGAAGGATGATGACGATGTGGAGGTAAAAGCCCTCAGCCGTCTCAATTGCTACCTTTCCCTTAAAAAAGAAGATTCAGTTCTTGTAGTTGATGAGGCAGAAAATGTGCTCAAGACAAAGGAATTCAGTTTCTTTGGAATGAAGCTCAGCTCGTCTCAGAAAGGTACGGTCAACAGGATGCTTTCGGAAACTTCTGAAAACAAGGTCATCTGGATCGTAAACTATACAAGCGAAATGGATGAGTCCACTTTGCGCCGCTTTACCTACAGCATCAAGTTCAATGCCATGCCAAAGGAAACTTTGCGTTCCATTGCGGCGGGAAAGCTTAAGTCGGTTAAAATGCCTGCTGGCCTCAAGAATGACATCCTCGATATGTTCACCACTTACAAGGTTACAGGCGCTTCCGTTGACAATGTTGTAAAGGCAATCAATTCTCTGGATTACCAGAAAGGTAAGGAAGACAAGGTTCGAAGGGACATAAAGTCTGTTCTTGAAGCAAACTCTGAACTCCTGTTCGGCAAAAAGAAAATCCGTGATTCTGTAAAGAAGTCCTACGATTTGTCTGTGCTCAACACTTCTATAGAAGCAAACGAAATGGTCGAAATGCTCAAGGCTGCTGAAGAGTACAAAAAGGAAAATCAGACTGCAGATGGAGCTGAAGGGGTTCGCTGCCTTTTCTATGGTCTCAGCGGTACAGGTAAAACTGAACTTGCCCGTTACATTTCCGAAATTCTTGGCAAGCCTCTTTTGCTCAAGCGTTGCTCCGACATAATGGATCCTTATGTAGGCAGAACCGAACAGAACATTGCCGCTGCCTTTGAAGAAGCGGAAGCAACAGATTCCATTCTGCTTTTTGACGAAGCAGACAGTTTCTTTGCTGATCGTGCCGGTGCAAAGCAGTCTTGGGAAAGAACTCAGGTCAATGAATTCCTTACACAGATGGAAGAATTCTCTGGCATCTGCATCTGCACAAGCAATCTCCGTAAGATTATGGACCCTGCTATGCTTCGCCGCTTCCATATCATCAGTGAGTTTAAGGCTCTTAATGAAAATGGAATCAAGACTTTGCTCAATTCTTTCTTTGGCAAGTTCAAATTCACGGATGAACAGGTTGATAAACTCTGCGAGTATGAGTCTGTTACACCGGGAGATTTCGGCAGCCTTAATGGAAAGATTCGTTTTGTTCCTAAGGACAGATTGGATTCTGAATACATAGTTAGGGAACTTGTAAAAATTCAGGATGAAAAAAGAATGAACGGAGTTGGCAAAATAGGATTTGCCAGCTAAGTTGTAACCGCTGCATAACCCCGTAAAAAATTACGGGGCAATCAATTAGGAGAATTTTAGAGTATGTTTATCGAACCAAGATTACCAGATCACACAGACATTTGGACAGCTAACCTTCAGAGCAGAATCATTCACTGCTTTGGCGACATTGAAGAAAATATGGCGGAAAGCATCATCGCTCAGTTGCTTTACCTGAATGCTCAGTCAAACGATGAGATTCAATTTTACATTAACAGCTACGGCGGAGATGTAACTGCAGGCCTTGCAATTTACGACACAATCAAGCACATCAAGAGTCCAGTGCGCACAATCTGCGTGGGTAAGGCCATGAGCATGGGTGCAGTTCTTCTTAGCGGCGGAACAAAGGGCAAAAGATGTGTGCTTCCAAATTCCACGGTTATGATTCATCAGGCACTTGGAGGTGCTAAAGGACAGTCCAGCGATGTTGAAATCGAAGCTATTGAACTTAAGCACTGCAAGGACAGCCTCAATAAGATTCTTGCCGAAAACTGCAACAAGCCTTACGAAGAAGTTGTAAAGGATACTGACAGAAACTTCTACCTTCACGGTAAAGAAGCGGTTGATTACGGTATTGTTGATGTAGTTCTTTAATCAGCAATTGAAATGCTGCCACCTTGACCCAGGTAATACTGTAAAGCAGGGGTGAGGTGGTAATTTTTTTCATCTAATTTAACCCCTGAAAAAAAAGGAGGGCATCTATGATAAAAGGAAGAGACTTGGAAGAAATATTGCCCTTTCCGCTTAAAATTGAATACAATTTTGACATGGAAAGAATAAATGATTATCTAAAAGACGGCGTCGATGACATTATAAGGGAACATAATGAAAATTATGAAGGCAAGGTGGAAGAGGTTGTCTATCAAATGGTTGATTACGAGGAAAGTGATTATAACCTGGCGTGGAATGAATTTGTAGTTTCAGTAGGAAATGAAATTGTCTTTAGAGGATTTGTTTCCGATGAGCTTGATGATTCTGAATGGAATGTTGATTCCTATGAAACAATTTTTTCGGTAATAGAAGAAGTTCTTTGTGAGCACCATGATAAAATTGTTGAGCAACAGATACTCAATGCAGAAAAATTAGAGGAGCTTGAAAAAGAAAGGTATGATGAAATCCTTTATGCTCATTATGCAGTCGAGCATGATGCCAGAGCTATTATATACTTAAAAAGGCTTACAAAACGGTATCCCAATTCCTGGTACAAAGCAAGGCTGCGCAGGGGATATTTAAACGGTATTTATGGGATTAAGAAAAATTTAAAGCTTGCTAATAAAATGAAAAATAACAGAAGAGATAAATATTTCTAACATAATTAAATGCATTTGTTATTTAATGCTGTAAATCCGTATTATAATTGAATTATGGCTTTCAAAATTATTAGAAACGACATTACTAAAGTCTCGGCCGATTGCATTGTAAATACTGCAAATCCTCTTCCCCTGGTTGGAAGGGGAACAGATTCTTCAATTTATAAAGCTGCAGGAGAAAAGAAACTTCTTGCCGCCCGTGAAGAAATCGGAGTGATTGAACCCGGCCATTCTGCCTGGACTGAAGCATATAACCTTAAACAGAAAGGAATCAAATACATAATTCATACTGTTGGAACCAAATATGAAGACGGAAAAAACGGTGAGTTGGAAATACTTCGAAGCTGTTATTCGTCCAGTTTGAATATGGCCAAGAAACTAAAGTGCAAGAGCATTGCAATTCCTTTGCTTGCTACAGGTTTCTACGGATTTCCTAAAGAACTTGGTCTTCAGGTTGCAGTTGATGAAATCAGCAAATTCTTACTTTCAAATGAAATCGAAGTAATTCTTGTCGTGTATGACAAAAAATCCTACATCATTTCCGAAAAGCTTTTTGATGATGTCCAGAGCTTTATAGACAAAAATTTCGTAGATGAAAGTTTGTATGATGAAGATACTTCTGGTTATCGTGAATGGTTTGAGCTGGAAGAAAAGGGGTTTAATTCTGATGAAGAATTAAAACGTCCGCATGCTGTGAAAGAAAAAAATAAAAAAACTTCTTCTTCACGAGAATTTAGTGCATTAAGAAATGCGATTGTTACTGAATATACTTTGAAAAATGCAGATGCTGGTCTGGATATGCCCGTTGGTGCATCTGCCGGGAAAAAGCGTTTCAGTGATGTTGATGTCTTTATCTCATCTTCCTCAGATTCCATGAATTTTCAGAATACTTTGCAGCAGCTTATTTCAGAAAGAAAACTTGAGAATTCAGAAGTCTACACAAAGGCATTCATTGACCGCAAATTTTTTTCAAAAATTATCAGCAACAAAAATTATGTTCCAAAGAAAATGACGGTTATGGCATTGGGGCTTGCTTTGGAATTGAGTCCTAAGGAATATGAGAATTTTCTGGCCAGTGCCGGGTATGCCTTTATGCCATCAAGCAGGTTTGATCTGATCATCAAGTACTGTGTAATGAAGGGCATATACAATCTGGTTGAAGTGGATATGATTCTTGATTCACATGGGGAAAACTGTTTTGCCCCTGATTAATTGTCGCTGAAAAGGCGACCAGCTGCAGGTTTGAATTCGGTATCATTAAATCATAAACAATATTTAATGGAGGAATCAAACTATGAAACAGGGACTTACAGAAATCGTATTTATCTTGGACAGAAGCGGATCAATGAGCGGGCTGGAAGCAGACACTATCGGCGGCTACAATGCTTTCATTGAAAAACAGAAGAAGGGTGAAGGGGATGCTTATGTTTCTACTGTTCTTTTCAGCGATGAAAATCAGGTGATTCATGACCGTGTTCCACTTGATAAAATTGAACCCATGAATGACACCCAGTATTCAGTCGGTGGCTGTACGGCTTTGCTTGATGCCATCGGCGGTGCAATTAATCATATCGGAAACATCCACAAGTATGCCCGTGAAGAGGATGTTCCAGAAAAGACAATCTTTGTAATCACTACGGATGGTCAGGAAAATTCCAGCCGTGAATATGATTACGCAAAAATCAAGACCATGATTGAAAAGCAACAGGAAAAGTATAATTGGGAATTCCTTTTCCTTGGGGCTAACATTGATGCCATTGGAGAAGCAAGCAAGCTTGGAATCCGAAGTGACAGGGCTGTTCGCTATGAATGTGATGGAGTAGGTACCATGCTGAACTTTGCTACTGTTGGTGAAGCTATCATGCATGTGCGAAGCGGAAAAATGTTGAAGGCAAACTGGTCTGATAATATCGCTGAGTATCAGAGGAAAAAGAAAAGAAAATAATAATTGGAGGAAAAATGTACGGAGCTATTTTGGGTGACATTATCGGTGAACCTTATGAATTTGACAGAGGAAACAAGTCAAAGGATTTTCCAATGTTCAGTGAGAGTCCATCCTTTACAGATGATTCGGTAATGACAGTTGCCATAGCTGGTGGAATCCTTAAAGCCGGCCTTGATGCCGATGAAGAATCCATGAAGAAT
>JAUNCR010000129.1 GCA_030526505.1 Spirochaetales bacterium | reverse complement strand
TGACAGAAAATATGAATTAATTAAAGGTTTAATCGCTGTGATTCTTTGAAAAAATCTCAAAAATCTATTAGCTTCCATTTACAGTGTGTTGCATGTTGCGTAAGTTCGACTGTTGCAGCACACTGTTTTTTATTTAATTTCACATTCGTAAACGTAAATTAAATATGAAAAATCTGGTAGACCGATTTGAAATTTATCTGCAGCAAATTTGAATAAACTATTCCCTCAAGAATTCTATAAACCTTGTTGTTGCCGTATTCATAGGAATGTTTTTCTTCCAGGCAACAACGGTTCTGGCAGTCAGTTCCGGTTTTAATTTCAGGACTTTAATTCCAGAAAAACTGTTTATAAGTTCAGTTTCTACGATCAGGGCAGTCCCTACACCTTTTGAAACCATGACTGCTGTATTGGAATTAAGATTGTGGATTGCCACTGTATTAAGTTTTGTAATGTCCTTTCCAAACCAGGCTGAAAGTTCATTTTTTATGTTGTTTCTTCGGGGAAGAATTATTTTTTCGTTCAGCAAATCTGAGGGGTCTATAAAATCTTTTTTTGCAAGCCTGGAATCCGGATGAGAGAGAACACACCATTTTTCCGTTACAGGTAGCCTGAAATAATCATATCGTTCAATTTCTATGGGCTCCAATAGAATACCAATGTCCAGCAAACCTTTGTCCATTTGGTCTTTAATGAGATCGCTTGTTGTTGTATTGAAGTCAAAGAAAACCTTTGGATGCAGCTTCTGGAATTCCGCTATTTTTTCACAAATAAAATCCACAGATTTAAGTTCACCGCCTCCAATGGTCACAGTTCCTTCCAACTCTTGAGAATCCTGTGAAATTTCTTCTTCGGTTATGTTAACAAGGGAAAGAATTTCTTCCGCTCGTCTTTTGAATAAAATGCCTTCTTTTGTCAGGGTTATTTTTCGTGGCCCTCGTTCAAAAAGGATCACACCCAAATCTTTTTCCAGATCAGAAATCTGTCGGCTTACGGTTGGCTGGGTTACATGAAGCACTTCGCAAGCAGCAGTAATGGATTCTTCATTTGCAATGGCCAGGAAATATGTTAAAACTTGGAAATTCAATCTCATAAAATGATTATAGCATAAATATAGAAAAAAGGCATAGAAAACCATTTGAAATAAGTATTTGCTATATCAGAGTGTGAAAAATATAATTGTATTTTGTAATATTCTGAGAATTTCACCCTATGTGGAATCCCTAGTGTGAGGTATAACAATGATGAATTTTATATTTGATAATCCAGCAAAACTTTTATTTGGAACAGGTAAACTATCTGAACTTCATAATGAAGTTCTTCCTGGGAAAAAAGCTCTTCTTTTGACATCAGCTGGAAAATCTTATAAAACAAACGGTTCTTTTGACAAGACTGTGGAACAGCTCAAGCTTGCTGGAGTCGAATATGTTCATCTTGCAAATGTTGTAGAAAATCCTCTTAAGGAAAACTGCGAAGAGGCCGGAAAGTTTGCAAAGGAAAACGGCTGTGATTTTATTGTTGCTCTTGGTGGCGGTGCTGTTCTTGATTCTTCAGTTCCTGTTTCCATTATGGCAACCAACGGCGGCGACCTTTGGGATTATGTTTTTGGCGGAACTGGCAAAGGAAAGATTGCCCCAAACAAACCTCTTCCAATCGTAACAATTGCAACTTCTTCGGGCACTGGTTCTGAAATGAATGAGTGGGGTGTTATCTGTAAAGAAGACACTGACGAAAAAATTGGTATGGGCGACAGAAGATGTAAGCCTGTCATTGCAGTAGTCGATCCAACTTATATGACAACAGTTCCGGCAAAATATACAGCCTTCCAGGGCTTTGATGCTTTGTTTCATAATACAGAAGTAATGATGTCTACATCACTGAATGTTATGTCGGAAGCAATTGCACTTTCTGCCATAGAAAACATTTATAAATATCTTCCAAAAGCAGTTGCCAACGGGAATGACCTTGAGGCTCGTGAACATGTTGCATACGCTTCCACAATGGCTGGAATTACAATGCAGCTTACAAGCACAACTGCCCAGCATTCAATGGAACATGCCATGAGTGCCTATCACAGAAATCTTCAGCACGGAGCAGGACTGATCATCATTTCAAAAGAATTTGCTCAGTTTTATGTAGACAAACATGCCTGTGATGATCGTTTTATAAAAATGGCTCGCGTAATGGGATTTCCAGAAAGCAATAATCCTCAGGATTTTGTAACTGCCCTTATTGAATTGCAGAAAGCCTGTGGAGTTTCAGATCTTAAAATGAGTGATTATGGCTTTGAAAAATCTGAATGCATGACTCTGGCAAAGGCCGCAAGAAATCTTCAGGGCGGACTATACGCAGCAAATCCATGCGAAACAAGTGATGAAGACATAGCCGGAATTTTTGAGAGAAGTTTTAGATAAGGTGTTATAACATTTGGAGATAAAAATGATTTACAGTGATTTTAACGGAAAAAAACTTTCTGCTCTTGGTATGGGAAACATGCGCCTTCCTGTATTGAACGGACAGGACAACAAAATTGATGTAGAACTTTCTAAAAAAATGATTGCTTACTGTATGGAGCACGGCATCAATTATTATGATACAGCTTATGGATATCACGGTGGTCAGTCTGAACTGGTTGTGGGTGAACTTTTAAAAAATTATGACCGCTCAAGTTTTTATCTTGCTTCAAAATTCCCAGGTTACGATGCTTCCAACTGGCCAAAGGTAAAAGAGATTTTTGAAGACCAGCTTAAGAAGTGTCAGGTTGAATATTTTGATTTTTACATGTTCCACAATGTCTGCGAAATGAATGTGGATGCTTACATGGATCCAAAATATGGCATTTATGATTACTTAATTGAACAGAAGAAAAACGGCCGCATTAAGCATCTGGGATTTTCTGCTCACGGCGATATTGACTGCATGACAAAGTTTTTGAATGCATACGGTAAGGATATGGAATTTGGTCAGATTGAATTGAATTATTTTGATTACAAGTTCCAGGATGCAAAAGGTAAGGTTGAACTTCTGGACAAATGGAACATTCCTGTCTGGGTAATGGAGCCTGTTCGAGGTGGTCAGCTTGCAAAACTTTCTGATGATGCAACTGCAAAACTTAAGGCTGCCCGTCCTAATGAAGATGTTCCTGCATGGGCATTCAGATTTTTGCAGAGCTTCTCAAGTGTAAAGGTGACTTTGTCCGGCATGTCCAACATGGAACAGCTTGTTGCCAACATCAAAACCTACGAAGAGAACAAGCCTTTGAATGACGCAGAAATGAAACTGATTCTTGGAATTGCAGATGACATGATCAGTAAGAATACAGTTCCTTGTACAAGCTGTCACTATTGTGTTTCTAAGTGTCCAAAACAGCTTGATATTCCAGGACTTATTAAGCTTTACAACGAAGCTATTATTGCAGGTTCTGGTGATTTTATTGCTCCAATGGCACTTGCTGCAATTGATAAAGACAAGCAGCCTGAATGTTGTATTGGCTGTAAGTCCTGCGAAAAGGTTTGCCCTCAGACAATTCATATTTCAGAAGAATTGAAAAAGTTTGCCAAGAAGATGGGAAGAATATAAGGTTTATACAGTGAAAAAATTAATTTCATTATTTCTGGTAGTTTTTATGATTACAAATATTTTTGCTTTGGAAAAAACTGTAAAACTTAATTCCGGTTATGAAATGCCAGTCCTGGGATTAGGAACTTGGACTTTGACAGGACAGGTTTGTGAAAACGCAGTTTATTCTGCTCTTAAAGACGGCTACCGGTTAATCGATACTGCAAAATATTACGGCAACGAAAAGGAAGTTGGGAATGGAATTGCAAAAGCTGTGAAAGACGGAATCTGTAAGCGGGAAGAAGTTTTCATTACTACAAAAATTGTTCCTTGGTCGTCAAATCCTGAAAAGGATATTGAAGATTCCTTGAAGCAACTTGAGGTTGATTACATTGATTTGTGCCTTCTACATCAAAGCGGGGGGCAGACCTCTGATGACCGGGTTTATAAGGCAATGGAGAAATATGCCAAGGCTGGAAAAATCCGTTCCATTGGGATTTCGAACTTTTACACAGAACGGGCAGTGAATCATTTTATAAAGGATTTTGAAATTAAGCCGGCTGTTATTCAGAATGAAAATCATATTTACTGCCAGGGGACAGTCCTCAAGGCTAATTGTGCCAAGTATGGAATCTTTATTGAAAGCTATTATCCTTTTGGCGGAAGAGGTCATACCGGGGAAAACTTTAATAACCCTGTGATTGTAAAAATTGCAGAAAAACACGGAAAAACTGCTGCTCAAGTAATTGTCCGCTGGCATTTGCAGGCATGCTTTATTGCAATTCCAGGTTCGTCAAATCCTGCTCACATTCTGGAAAATTATTCAGTGTGGGATTTTGAATTGAGCGATGAAGAAATGAAAGAGATAAAAGCAATCAACCGTAATAAGCGGTATGAAAACTGGTAGGTGAATATGAAAAAACTGATTTCTTCTATATTAATAACATTAGGAGTGGGTGATAAACATTGCACAAATAGCACAATGTTTA
>JAUNCR010000022.1:27223-29285 GCA_030526505.1 Spirochaetales bacterium | reverse complement strand
CTGCTAAGAAGCAGTTTAAGGGAAAGAAACAGGTATACAACCGCAAGGATAAGGAAGAGCTTTTTGACGAAGACGAACTTTACGGAAACAAGAAGCATGAAGTTACTCCTGCAAGCGTAGTGCCAGAAACAATCGACATCATGGAAACAATTTCTGTTTCCGACCTTGCAAAGAAGATGAACCTTAAGGCAAGCGAAATCATCAGCAAGCTTTTCGGTATGGGTATGATGGTAACAATCAACCAGTCCATCGACTCTGATACTGCAACACTTCTTGCAGACGAATATAACTGTAAGGTTCACCTCGTAAGCCTTTATGACGAAACAGTCATTGCAAGTGACGAAGGTTCTGCCGAAGGCGAAAGGTCTCGTCCTCCTGTAGTTACAGTCATGGGACATGTTGACCACGGTAAGACAAAGACTTTGGATGCAATCCGTGATGCCAATGTTGCTGCTGGCGAAGCCGGTGGTATTACCCAGAAGATCGGTGCTTACCAGGTTCGCACAAAGGACGGACAGGACATCACATTCCTTGATACTCCAGGTCACGAAGCCTTTACAATGATGCGTGCCCGCGGTGCACAGATTACAGATATCGTTGTTCTTGTTGTCGCTGCAGACGACGGCGTTATGCCTCAGACAGAAGAAGCCATTGACCATGCAAAGCAGGCAAAGGTTCCTATCATCGTTGCAGTAAACAAGTGCGATAAGCCTGATGCAAATCCGGAAAATGTAATGACACAGCTTTCAAACCTTGGACTTACACCGGAAGCTTGGGGTGGAGACACTCAGTTCGTTAACATTTCGGCCCTTAAGCGCCAGGGTATTGACGACCTTCTCGATGCAATCCTCATTCAGGCAGAAATGCTTGAACTTAAGGCACAGTATGACTGCCGTGCTGAAGGTAAGGTTATTGAATCCCGCACAGATCAGGGACGCGGTGTTGTTGCATCTGTTGTTGTTGAACGCGGTACACTCCGTATCGGTGATCCTCTTGTTGCAGGCATTTACTCAGGTCGTGTTCGCGCACTCTTCAATGACCGCGGACAGAAGATTAAGGAAGCAACTCCTTCAATGCCAGTAGAAGTTCTTGGTCTTGAAAGCATGCCGAACGCAGGTGACCCAATTCAGGTTACAGAAAGCGAAAAGGATGCCCGTGCATTTGCCGCAAAGCGTCAGGAACTCAAGAGATTCGAAGCTGCCAAGGCAGTTAAGAAAATCACAATGGACAATATGTTCAGCGAACTTGAAAGCCGCGAAGTTAAGGAACTTAAGGTCATCATCAAGGCTGACCTCCAGGGTTCTGCAGAAGCTCTCAAGGCATCTTTGGAAAAACTTACTACAAGGGAAATCCGCGTAAATGTTATCCACTCAAGTGCAGGTGCTATCAACGAAAGCGATGTTACACTTGCAGCCGCTGACCAGAATGCAATCATCATTGCCTTTAATGTTCGTCCAACACCAAAGGCAAAGGAACTTGCAGACCTTGAAAAGGTTGAAATCAGAAAGTACAACATCATCTACAAGTGTGTTGAAGAAATTCAGCAGGCTATGGAAGGTATGCTTTCTCCAGATACAAAGGAAGAGACAACAGGTACGGCAGAAGTTCGCGATACTTTCAAAGTACCAAAGGTTGGCATCATTGCAGGTTGTTATGTTACAGAAGGTTTCATCAAGAGAACTTGCAGCGTAAACCTTATCCGCGACGGTGTCGTTATCTTTACTGGAAAGATTTCTTCCCTCAAGCGCTTCAAGGATGATGTAAAGGAAGTTAAGGACGGATTTGAATGTGGTATCGGCCTTGAAAACTGCCAGGACATCCAGGTAGGAGACCAGATCGAAGCATTCGAAATCATTGAAGTTAAGCGTTCGCTTGGAAAGACTCTTGCTGAAGAAAAGGCAGAGGCAGAAAAGAAAGGCGCTGCAGCTTCAGAAGCAACTGAATAATAGGGAATAAATGGGACAGTTCAGATTACAAAGATTAGGTGAACAGTTAAGGGAAGAAATCGCCACTATGATCCTTAGGCATGAAATCAAGGATCCTCGTGTAAACGAATTTCTTT
>JAUNCR010000022.1:11907-27213 GCA_030526505.1 Spirochaetales bacterium | reverse complement strand
AGCGGCAGACCTTACCTATGCAAAGGTTTTCGTTTCCTCTTTTATGGATGATCAGTCAGTTATCCGTGGCGTTGAAGGGCTTAAGAGCGCAGCTGGATTCATCCAGTGTTCAATTGCCAGAAAACTGACAATATACAAGTTTCCGAAACTTAATTTTATCGCCGACTTCAGCATGAAGGAAGGATACAAGATGGTTCAGAAACTTAATGCTCTTGAAGCTGAGTCAAAGGAGCGTGAATCACAGACTGAAAATGCAGAAGCCGGCGAAGAGACCGAGTCCGAAGCAAAATAAAATCTGTAATATTAGGGACTTCCTTAGTGAAGTCCCTTTCTTTTTTTATTCAAAAACATATAATTACCCTCATTGGGGTTAATATGAGCGAAAAAAAGAATCCGGGTACAATTTCAATGTTTGCTCTGGCACTTCCATTGTGCCTTGAACAGGGATTCAGAATCCTTGTTTCTTCAATTGATACCATAATGCTTTCAAGCTACGACAATGCAGCCGTTGCCGCCGTAGGAATGACAAGCCAGTATGCCTTTTTCATAAACATTCTCTACAATGTTGTCTGCGTCGGCACCATGATTGTCTTAAGCCAGTACATAGGCGCAAAAAAATCAAACGAAGAGCTTGGCGGCATTGCCAAGGCCAGCATCCTTATGGTGGTTTCATTTTCCATCATCATGTCCCTTGCCGTCATTTTCGGAACCGGAGCCTTGCTTTCCTGCTACACCCTTGAAGCAAGCGTCCGTAACTACGCCCACGAATATTTCGTGATTTTCTGTGGCTTCGGTTCAATTTTCATTGCCTTCAACCTGATGCAGGGAGCCGTTGTCCGTGCCTACGGTTATACAAAGCAGATTCTTTACGCAACAATTCTTGCCAACCTCATTAATGTTTTGGGCAATGCAATTTCCCTTTACAGCTGGTTCGGCCTTCCTGTCTTTGGTCTTCCTGGCGTTGCAATTTCTTCTGTAATCGGAAACTTCTTCTCGTGCGTTTATCTTGCCTGTGTAATAAGAAGAAAGAAGGAAATTCAGTTCAGTGCAAAAAATCTTTTCTCAGTTGAAAAAGAGTATTTTAAGAAAATCCTTAAGATCGGTATTCCTACGGCGGGGGAAAACCTTTCATACAATGTTGCACAGATTGTCATTATGGCAATGATTACAACTTTGGGAACTGCAGCCATGAGTGCGCAGGTTTATACTCAGACCATCTGCCGCTTTGTTTTTGTTGTAGCTGTAGGTATTGGAAGTGCCACACAAATCAAGACAGGGTTCTTTGTTGGTTCAAAAAATGCAGATGTTGCCTACAGGAATTTGTGGCGCTATCAGTTCTGCGGAACCATGACAAGCATGGTGCTCATTGTCCTCATTAATCTTGGAAAGGGATTCATTGTTCCAATGTTCACGAAGGATCCTGTGATCATCGGGTATGTTTCATCTTTGCTTTTGTACTCATGCTACATAGAATTCGGCCGTTCATTGAACCTTATTTCCATCGGTGGACTTAAGGGGGCGGGGGATGTTGGGTTCCCTGTTGGCTACGGCATTTTCTCAATGTGGTGCATCATGGTTCTCTTCAGTTATATCCTTGGAATCAAGATGGGACTTGGACTCATTGGCTTCTGGCTTGCAATCGGAACCGATGAAACTACCCGCGGTCTTGTAATGCTTTTAAGATGGAAGAGCAAGCGCTGGCAGACAAAGGCACTTGTTTAAAAAAGGCCATTCTTATAAACTTTACCCAATGAAATCTAAAGCCGCACCTTCCGGAATAATGCTCTATGCAAAGTCTTCCGGGCTTACAAGTTTTTCTTCTCTTTGGAGCATCAAGCACGCCCTTGGTACGGAAAAAGTGGGGCATACGGGAACTTTGGACAGTTTTGCAGATGGACTTCTTGTTGTCCTTAGCGGGAATCTTACTCATCTTGTTCCCCATGTGACGGGCTTTACAAAATCCTATGAAGCCATAGTCTGCTTTGGAAAAGAAACCGATACCCTTGATCCTACTGGGGAAATCATAAACACTCTTGAACCTGTGTCAAAGGAACAGGTTGAAGGAGTTCTTTCAAAATTCAAGGGTGCCATACTTCAAACTCCTCCAGCCTTCAGTGCACTTCATGTTGACGGAAAAAGAGCCAGCGATCTTGTCCGCGAAGGCAAGGAAGTTAATCTTGAAAGCCGTCAGATTTTCATTTATGCACTTGAACTATGCGACTTTTTGGATAATAAGGCTGTTGACGGCTGCACCTATGCAAAACTAAAAGTCACCTGTTCAAAGGGAACCTATATCCGTGCCCTTGCCCGTGACATTGCTATGGAGCTTGGAAGTTGCGCCCATCTTTGTGCATTAAGAAGAACTCAGGTGGGGCCTTTCCTCCTTGAAGATGCGGCCTGCTATGGAAACCTTAACCAGTTTACGATTGCTGCGGGCATGGAAAGCGAAAGAAAAATCCGCCTTGAAAAGGAAAATAAAAGCCTTCTTGAAAAGGCAGAGGAAAAACTTTTCAGCAAGAAGAAGGAAAAGAAGCCCCGTGAAAAGGACAGCGACGAAAAGGTTGCCGACATAAAGAGCCACTTCCTTGAATTTGAACCGGAACTTGCAGCGCTCTGCGGCTTCGATTGCGATTACATAAAGGCTGAAGCAGAAAAATCCTACAACAACGGCAGGCCCCTTTCTTCAAAAATGTTTGAAAGGATGGAAAACCTTCAGGTTAATAAGGAATTCCATGTTCCGGATGAAATTGCTGTTTTCTATAAAGACGGTGGCTTTGCCGGAATCATAAAAAAGCAGTCCGAAAGACTACATTACGGTTTTGTTGTTCCCCACGGGAAAAAAGCCATGAGGGTGTTTAACTGGAAAGAAATCTGCGACGGTGCTTTTCCTCATCAATGGAAAAAGAAGGGCAGTGCCATTACTGTCGGGAGTTTTGAAGCAATTCACAAGGGCCACCAGGAACTTGCGGATTTTGTCCTTGCCGAAAAAGATAGGGTTTCGGGCATCGTTACCTTTGCTTCAAGCATCAGTCATGACGACAGCAGGAACATATTCACTTTGAAGCAGCGCCTGGATTTCTTTGAAAGCCTTGGCATTGATTTTGCAGTTGTTATTGATTTTAACGAAGGTTTTTCAAAGTTAAGCGGCGAAGAATTTTTTCAAATACTCTCTGAAAAATGCAGCCTGAAGTTCCTTGCTGAAGGCAGCGACTTTAAGTGCGGCTATAAAGGCAGCTTTGCAATGGAACAGATTTCGGAGCTTTCCGGAAAACTTGGCTTTGTCCTTAAGCAGGCGGAATATGTCGAGTACCAGGGGATGAAGGTAAGTTCAAGCCGCATTAAAAAGGAAATTGCAGCCGGCAATTTTGCCGAAGTAAAGGAAATGCTAGGCCGTTCCTTTGAGTTCACCCTTAAGGGATGCAAATTCGTAAAGAAATCGGATGGATCCGAAATGTCTGTTTTTGAGGCTGCGGCATTGGGAAACCAGGTTCTTCCAACGGAAGGAAAGTTTGCCGTGACTGTGGTTCTTGCAGACGGAAGCACCCTTCATACAGAAATTATTATTGAAGGAAACGCAATTTCTTTGCTTTTGCCGACACAAAGGTATGCAGATAATGCCGTTTCCGTCATTTTTTAATATATTATATATGGTAAATCCTTAATAATCGGTTCAGTTTTTGCCGGAATGTGATTTTGCACTTTACAAAACATGATATATCAGTAAAATTAAATTGCTTCATTATGAAGCGATAAACTTTTGCTGTCATGATTCTGCCTGGAATGCAAAGAGCCACTTTTATCCCAGGTCCAATCTTAGGCAAAAGAAAAATATTTATAGGAGTAAGTATATGGCACTTACAAAAGAAACAACATCTTCAATCGTTGGAAAGTTCGGCAAGTCAGCTTCTGACACAGGTAACACAAATGTTCAGATCGCTCTTCTTACAGAACGCATCAAGCAGCTTACAGCACACTGCAAGTCATTCCCAAAGGATACAACAGCATCCCGCGGACTTCTTAAGGCTGTAGGTGCTCGCAGAAGACTTCTTAAGTACCTTCAGAACACAAATCTCGAAGGATACCGCGCTCTCATCAAGGAACTCGGAATTCGTAAGTAAGTTTTCTGACAAGGCAGGAGTATTGTGGTTTCCATGGTATTTCTGCCTTGAAATTTTTATGAAACAATCAGGGTGTTCCGGCTGTTCAAACGGAATGTCCTTTGTCTGGAAACGGGCATAAAGAAAATAAAGAACAAGGAAAATGGTTATGGTACAGAGAGTAACTAAAAAAATCGGTGATCAGGAACTCATCCTCGAAACCGGTAAAATCGGTAAACAGGCTAACGGCTGTGTTTATGCTCAGATCGGCGGAACTTCGGTTATCGCCACAGTTTGTTGTTCAAGTGATGTAAGAGAAGGACTTGATTTCGTTCCAGTTACAGTTGAATACAACGAAAAATTCTATGCTGCCGGAAAGATTCCTGGTGGCTTCGTAAAGAGAGAAGGTCGTCCAAAGGATAAGGAAATCCTCGTAAGCCGCCTTATCGACCGCCCAATGCGCCCACTTTTTGAAACAGCTTTCGGACGCGAAATTCAGATTGTTCCAACTTGTGTTTCAATCGACGGTGTTAATACACCAGACATTCTTGCAGTTCTCGCAGCTTCTGCTGCAGTTTCCATTTCGGACATTCCATTCCACGGTCCAGTTGCAGCTTGCCGCGTTGGCTACCTCGACGGACAGTATGTTATCAACCCAACATACGAACAGATGGAAAAGGTACAGCTTGAAATCGTTGTTGCCGGTACAAAGGACGGCTTTACAATGGTTGAAGGCGGTGCAAACGAAGTTTCTGAAGATGTAATGCTCGGTGCCCTCGAAAAGGCTCAGGGATTCATCACAGATATGTGTCTCCTCCAGGAAGAACTCGTTAAGCTTGCAGGTAAGGAAAAGCTTCCGCTTGCTCCACTTAATGTTGAACTTGAAAACAAGGAAGCCATCAAGGCAGAAGCACTTCCTCTCATGAAGGTTGCATGTTTTAAAGAAGGGAAGATGGCTCGTTCAGAAGCAGTAAAGGAAGTTAAGAAGCAGATTGCAGAAAAGTATGCAGATCAGCTTGCAGACGAAATGCAGGCAAAGCTCTTCGGCGCACTCTTCGACGACATCCAGTACGAACTCCTCCGCTCAAGCATCCTTGAAACAGGAATGCGCATTGACGGTCGTGGAACAGACCAGATTCGCCCAATCACTTGCGAAATCAATGTTCTTCCACGCCCACACGGATCAGCACTCTTTACTCGTGGTGAAACACAGTCCCTCGCTGTTACAACTCTTGGTACAGCAATGGACGAACAGGTATACGATGACATTGAAGGCGACAGAAGCGAAAACTTCATCCTTCACTACAACTTCCCACCATACTCTGTAGGTGAAACAGGTAAGCTTACAACAGGCCGCCGTGAAATCGGTCACGGTAACCTTGCACGCCGCTCACTTGCTCCAATGATTCCTTCAAAGGCAGAATTCCCATACACAATCCGTGTTGTTTCTGAAATCATGGAATCTAACGGTTCATCTTCACAGGCTTCTACTTGTGGTGGATGTCTTTCACTCCTTGCAGCTGGTGTTCCAATGAAGAAGATGGTTGCCGGTATTGCTATGGGTCTCATCACAAGCGACGAAAAGTACACAAAGTACGCAATCCTTTCTGATATCCTCGGTGAAGAAGATCACCTTGGCGACATGGACTTCAAGGTAGCTGGTACTCGCGACGGTATCACAGGCTTCCAGATGGACATTAAGATTGCCGGTGTTTCTATGGAAATCATGAAGAAGGCTCTTGCTCAGGCTAAGGACGGACGCAACCACATCCTCGACATCATGGAAAAGTGCATCAACAAGCCACAGCCAGTTAGCCAGTACGCACCAAAGATCGACAGCCTCAAGATTCCTGTTGATAAGATCGGTGCCCTTATCGGACCAGGCGGAAAGAACGTTAAGGCTCTCTGCCAGCAGTACGGTGTTACAATCAATACAGAAGACGACGGAACAGTTACAATTTACGGTAAGACAGGTGCTGCAACAGATGCTGCAAAGGCTGCCGTTAAGGGTATCTGCGAAGATCCAGAGCCAGGTACAATCTACCAGGGTACTGTTAAGCGCATCATGGATTTCGGTGCATTCATTGAAATCCTCCCAGGCAAGGAAGGCCTCTGCCACATCTCTAAGCTTTCTCGCGCTCGCGTAGAAAAGGTAACAGATGTTCTTAAGGAAGGACAGGTTGTTCCAGTTAAGCTCCTTGAAGTTGACAAGATGGGACGCCTTAACCTCTCTTACATTGATGCAGTAGAATCAAAGTAGTTTTACATTCTGTAAATACATTTTGAACGGAAACGGCTGTGCTGAATTATCGGTGCAGCCGTTTTTTTTACTTTCAATTTAAGATATAATCGCCGAACCATGATTAAGAAACAGGTCTTGAAAAACAATGTTGTCCTTATTACCCAGGATGACGATTCTTCCAAGGTTGCAACCATCGGCTTTTATTTTTCTACTGGAAGCCGCTATGAAAAGGAAGGGGAATACGGAATCAGCCACTTTACGGAGCACATGCTCTTTAAGGGTACAAAAACAAAATCAAACAAAGACATTTCCCGTATCTTTGACAGAATGGGGGGCGTTACCAATGCCTTTACCGAAAGGGAAAATGTAAGCGTGTACTGTTCCATTCCTGTAGAAAAGAAAGAGAATTTTCAGCTTGCCCTTGATACCATCTGCGACCTGTCTGAAAACTGCATCTTCCCTGAAGAGGAATTCGAAAAGGAAAGGGGAGTCGTGGAAAACGAAATCTATGCCGTGGAAGATGATCCCGACGATTCTTCCATGGACGAAATAGCCCGCCGCATCTGGCCTGACCAGGATATTTCAAGGACCATAACAGGTTCCGTCGATGATGTTGAATCGATTACCCGAGAGCAGATGATTTCCTGGTATGAAAAATATATACTCCACGGGGAACTTGTTGTAATCGCTGCAGGAAAAATAGACGAGGCCCTTCTGGTTGAACGGCTTTCAAGACTTGAAGAAAGAAAGGAATCCGTTGAGTTCTATAAGAACGGACATTTCCCGGAAAAGGTAAACTGGCAGAAAGGGGATTTCATTGTAAAGGCCAGGTTTAACCAGGAACAGGTTTTTGCCCTTTTCCCTTTGGACTGGGGGCTTTCTTACAAGGATTATCTTTCCCTGATGATTTTTGACACCATTACGGGTGACAGCATGAGCAGCCGTCTTTTCCTTGAGCTCAGGGAGCGCCTTGGCTTGTGTTACAGCGTTGGAAGTTTCTTTACAACCTATGAGAACGCCGGCCTTTGGGCAGCCTACCTTGTGTGCGAAAAAAAGAATGCGGTTCGTGCAACCAGGGCTCTTGTAGCCGAAACCTGCAACCTCATTGCAAAGGAAATCACCCAGGAAGAAATAGACCTTGCCCTTGAACGAATCATAGGCCTTGAGACAATGAACGATGTTAATTCCGTTTTCCTTATGCGCCGCCTTTGGAATTTCTATTCCCTTGGCTTTGACCTTATGACTACGGAAGAATTCATAAAGTCTATACGGATGATTGGCAAAAATGATATAATTTCTTTTGTTCGCCGACTTGTTGATCCTTCAAGAAGGACAACTGTTGTATACGGACAGAAACTTTCAATTTTTGACAGAAAGAAAATACTGGGAGGAAAAGATGAATAAAGTTGATATAAAGATTATTGCTTCAAAGGGTGCCGTGGTGCCTTGTTACAAGACTGAAGGCGCTGCCGGTGCGGATGTGTGCGCTCTTCTTGAAGAAAAGGTTCTCCTTAAGAAAGGGCAGAGGACAATCATTCCTACAGGACTCTTCTTTGAAATTCCACAGGGCTATGAAATTCAGGTTCGCCCAAGAAGCGGCCTTGCTGCAAAAAACGGCGTAACGGTTTTGAATACACCGGGAACAATTGACAGCGACTACCGTGGAGAACTCAAGGTAATCCTCATCAATCTTGGTGACGAAGACTTTGAAATCAACAGCGGCGACAGAATTGCCCAGATCATTGTTGCTCCTGTTACAATCGGAAACTTCATTCAGGCTGAATCCATTTCTGTAACAGAACGCGGTTCCGGTGGTTTTGGAAGTACAGGCGTATAACGGCCTTTTTTGCCATGAATAGCTGGTTTCAGTTTGTAAAAGAAAAGATCGATGAGATTCTCACTAAAGTGGATGCTGCCCTTGTATTCCTTTACAAGCAGTATGCCTACTGCAAGATTCTTTATGCAAGAAAAACCAGAAACCTTAAGAAACTGAAATTCGGAAGGACTGTTTTTAGGGCAGGCTATGCCCTTGGAAAGAAATTGAATGTCCGTCCCCTCATGGTATTCTGCAGGTACCGCTATTACCGGCTCAATGCCTTGGGAAGAAACATTCTCATAAAGTATGTGGCAAAGGAACTTCTGCTTTACTTCTTTGTCTGCTTTGCATTTTTCTTTGTTGTATTCTTCGTAAACCAGATTCTTCTCCTTGCAGAGACAATCCTTAAAAAGAGGGTTCCTCTCGGTTCAGTAATAAAACTCATAACCTATTGTCTGCCGGCAATCATTGCCCAGTCGGCTCCCTTTGCAACTCTTGTGGGATTCCTCATGTGTCTTGGACGACTTGTTACGGACAATGAAGTCCTCATATTCAGGGCCAGCGGCCAAAAGTACAGCCTTATATTGAAGTCTGTCCTTGCAATGGGAATGGTAATTTCGATTTTCAGTTTTGTCATGAACGACTACTTTCTTCCCCTTGGCACCATCAACTATAACAGGATGAGAAGGCAGATAATCACTTCAAATCCGGCCATAGAACTTGAATCAATGTCCATCAAGAGGATGAACGATTCCATATTCGTCATTGGAAATGTAAACGGAACAAAGGTCAGCGATCTGGTTTTCTTCGATGTTGGTAACGACGGGGATGCCAGGGTGATAGTTGCCAAGGATTCTGTAATCAGGAAATCCACTTCCGAAGGCATCCTCATGAGGCTGGACATGGAAAATCCAATGGTGATGATGATGAAGGACATTCAGAAAGGCACCTATGACACTTTGTCCTCTGAAAACCTTTCCCTGAGCATCTTTGAGGACTCCATCATTTCTTCAAGCGGCGGTGTTTCTCCCCGTGAAATGACTTCCTGGGACTTGAGTAAGAAAATAGAAAGCCTTAAAGGGGATGCCAGTGTAGCCCCAAAAATCATGAACACCTACAAACTTGAATTCAACAAGAAATTTTCAATACCTTTCGGTTCGATTTTCTTTGCCATGCTTGCTTTTCCTTTGTCTCTGGTTTTCGGTAGAAAGGACGGCCAGACCCTTGGCTTGATATTTGGAATCATCCTTTCGGTTCTTTACTGGGCCGCAACCATCATTGGCCAGATGTTTGGCATCAAGGGCGGTTACAACGGTTTCTGGATGATGTGGACCCCAAATCTGGTTCTTGGATTGCTAGGGGTAATTCTTTACATGAGGCTTAGACGGAAATGAAAATAATTACTTACATGCTCAAAAGTTTCTTTCCGATTTTTCTCGGAGCCCTCTTATTCTTTGTCCTCGTCCTCTGCCTTACGGACCTTTTCATGAATTTGTGGAACTACATTTCCAAAGGGGTTGCCTTTAAGAATGTAGGGCTCATCATCCTCTATTATGTTCCGAAGACAATCTGGTATTCCATTCCCATTGCAATGCTGTTTGCCACAGCCTATATGCTGAGTGATTTCTATGCCCGTAATGAATTGCTTGCAATTTTTGCTTCGGGCATTTCCCTGTTCAGGTTTACGATTCCACTTCTGTTCATTGCAGTTGGCATGAGCTTCGTAATGTTCTTTTTTGAAGACTATGTTGTTGTTCCAACCTATACAAAGAAAGTCCACATGCAGGACTCGGTGCTTCAAAAAGAAAAATCCCTTAACAACAACAGGATTGTCATAATGGCCGACGAGGGTAAGATAATCTACAAGGCCGATTTCTATGACGATGCCTTAAAAAGACTTTATACGACTTATTTTATTGTCCGCGACGATGAAAAAAATCTTCGCGCCCTGATTTTTTCTGATAGTGCAGCCTGGGTTGAAGATAAATGGGTTCTTTCGAAACCGGTTGAATATAAGAATTCCCCTGATGGCGTTGTAATGGTAGATGTTGAAGAAGATATCCTTGAGTCCTTTGTAGAGCCTCCGGAAACCTTCAGGAACAACACCATTTCCGTAGAGGAAGTAAACACAAGGCAAGCCAGGGAATACATAGAGCATCTGGAAAAAGCCGGCCTTCCAAGTGCGGAAGAAAAATCCGTCTACTATAAAAAATATTCTTTTCCTTTTGTTGTATTCATCGTTGTTTTCCTGGCCGTAGGACTCAGCGGAAAAACAAGGAAGAATGTTCTTATCGTCAGCCTTGCCTTGAGCATCACCGCAGTCGTTCTGTTTTATGTAACCCAGATGATTACCATGCTTATGGCAAAATTCCAGACAATTCCGCCTTTGTTTGGGGCCTGGTTTCCCGTCATGCTGTTCATAATAATAAGCAGCTTTTTATTGAAATATGCAAAAACTTGATTAGGAATATATATGATTGAAAAATTTTTTGAAGTGCATCACGAAAACAAGGATTCTCTTGCCCGCACAGGCGTAATGCATCTGCCTCACGGAGATGTTCAGACACCAGTTTTCATGCCTGTAGGAACAAAGGGAACCGTCAAGGCCCTTACAAAGGATGACCTTGAGGAAATAGGATTTGAAATCATCCTTGCAAACACCTATCACATGTATCTTCGTCCCGGTGCTGACCTTGTAAAGGAATCTGGAGGCCTTCACGGTTTTACAAAATGGAACCGGAATTTCCTTACTGATTCCGGCGGGTTCCAGGTATGGTCCCTTTCGAAACTCAGGAAGATCAAGAATGAAGGAATCGAATTCCGCAGCGACATTGACGGAAGCAAGCATTTTTTTACGCCTGAAAATGTCGTTCAGACCCAGGTGAAGCTTAACAGTGACATTCAGATGCAGCTGGATGTTTGTTCCGGTTTTGGTGTTGAGCGTACGGAAGCTGAAAGGGCACTCCGCCTTTCTTCCCAGTGGGCGGAAAGGGCCATTGCGGAATGGACTATCCATCAGGAAAGCGGTTACAAGGGAATTCTTTTTCCTATCGTTCAGGGAAACTTTTTTGATGACTTAAGAAAAGAGAGCGCACAGTTTGTCGATTCCCTTAACACTCCAGGTCTTGCCATCGGCGGCTTGAGTGTAGGGGAACCTGCCGATGTATACAAGGAAAAACTTCAGTATACGGTTCAGTTCCTTTCCCGCAGCAAGCCTCGCTATGTAATGGGAATCGGTACTCCTGAATATATTCTTGAAGCGGTTGCCAACGGAATAGACATGTTTGACTGCGTTCAGCCAACCCGCATTGCAAGGCATGGACTTTATTTTTCAAAGAAGGGAATGGTATCCATCAAGCAGGCCCGTTACGAGCATGATTTTGGCTGCATAGACCCTGAATGCAAGTGCAAGGTTTGCACCACATATTCCCGTGCATACCTCCGCCATATTTTCCGCGAACAGGAAATCCTTTCTTCAATGCTTGCAAGCTATCACAACCTTTATTTCCTCCACAACATGATTCATGAAATCCGTGATGCCATAAACGAGGACAGGTTTGAAGAATATAGGAAAAACTTTCTTGATAACTTTCATTCTGGAGAGGTGTAAAACATGAAAAAGACTGTAGCATTTTTAACAGCCGGCATTCTTTTCTCGGCCATTAATATTTTCCCTCAGGAAACCGTTGCCGTTGAAGTAATGGAAACGGTTGAAACCGTTACAAAATCCATTGAAGGATATTTTGATGATTCAGGTCTTGAAGACGAAGCCGATGTAGTTTCAGCCTTTGACGAAGATGGGGAAGACGAAGTGCTTAAGGCTTACAATGAATCAAAAAACAAGAAGGAAGAAAAGCCAAAGTACAAGTACACTAAGGAAAAGCAGGTCGCCGCAAAAAAGCGCCCTTCTAAGCACGAATCAAAAAACGACTACCTTGATAAATCTGACAATTACGAAGAGGAAAGCAACGCAGTCTTCAAGTACGGTCTTGAATCCCAGATCAGCAGCCTTATCGACGAACTTACAAAGAACGAGGACCACAGGTTTGTTGACCAGATCTATGAACTTTTCCATGAAACAAAAGATGTTGTGGTAAAGGACAGGATCATTGATTACTTTACAAAACTGAAGGACCCTTGCCTTGGCGATTATGCCTGCGAAGTGATAAATGACCCTTATGATACGCGCAGGGAAACTGTTGACCGCTGCTTCAAATATGTTTCGGAAGCCCAGATAAAGGAAGCCGTTCCAGGCCTTGTGGATCTTGTAGACAAGGAAGAAGAGGAATACTTTACTGGCGCCCTTACAGCCCTCGGTGATCTTGGGGGAAGTGAAGAGGCTGAATTCCTTGCAGACTATCTTGACCGCGACGATCTTACTGTTCCACAGAGACAGGCCCTCATGAAGGTTCTTGGCAGAATCAAGGCCATTGAAACCTGGGATAAAATCGTTGAGATTGCAAAAAATGAAGATGAAAACAGCTTCGTCCGCATGTATGCCGCAGAAGCCATCGGTGCAATGGAAAAGCCGGAGGGGGAAGACATTCTTGTAGACCTCTTTGAATCTCCGGATCCTAACCTCCGCTGCCATGTCGTAAAGGGAATTGCCCATTTCAACGATGAAAAGGCGGACAAGGTTATCATTCAGGCCTTGAGGGATTCCCAGTACAAGGTCCGCATTGAAGCAATTGAAGCCGTTGAAAAGCGCCAGATGAAGGAAGCCGTTCCATACCTGATTTTCCGCTGCAAGGACAAGGATGAACTTAAAAATGTAAAGGAAAAGTCCTACAGGGTAATTGCAAAACTCAATACCAGTGAAGGCAACGACTACCTCATCAGTCTTCTTGACGACAAGAAAACCGGTGTGGGGGCAAGGGCAAAGGTTGCAGGCTGTCTTCTTGCTGAAAACAATGCGGGTACAAAAGAAGTCATTGAGCTTGCCCGTTCAACCATGAAGAGCGATGTAAAGTACCAGAAGGACTTAAGGTATGCCCTCGGAAAGGAATTTGCCAAGTATGACCGAAGCGAATTTTCCGACATCTGCGGCGAATACCTGAACAGCGCCGATGTTGCAACCCAGGGAACTGGACTTGATATGTGGGCAAAGGGCAGGTATTCCTCTTGCCGTGCAAAGGTTGAAGAAATTGCCCAGGACGCAGTTGAGGAAGAAAAGAAGGAAGATGAAAAGGATGCAAAGCCCGGAACTTATAAATTCGGCCAGAAAAGGAAGAATGCCAATGCAAAAAAGGCAAAGAAAATCCTTGAGATGGACGGCCGTACTGTAGTCAAGTCAGAACCGGAAAAGGCAGACGCCGTGTCAGGTGCGGCAGCTTCAAAACCTGCAGCCGCTTCTTCCGATGCAAAATAATTTTTCAAGAAATTTGTAAAAAATCTTGAAAATGCTATTGACACTAAACCTGCAAATTGATATATTACAATCACGATTTGCGGAAACGCAGATGCGGGGATGGTGGAATTGGTAGACACGCTAGCTTGAGGTGCTAGTGGCGCGAGCTGTGCCTGTTCAAGTCAGGTTCTCCGCACGAAAGCAGTTACTGAAAAGTGACTGCTTTTTTTTTATTTAAATCAAAATTAACGGGGTTTTTATGCTTGCAGTCTTCGTCAATTGTTTGGCAGTTATCATTGGTTCCCTTCTTGGACTTGTCGTTGCAGGGCGCATGACAAAGAAAATGGAGGATGTGATCCAGACCGGTGCCGGTTTCATTACTCTGGTAATCGGCATGCAGATGGCTTTCAAGTATGAAAACATCTGTTTTCTTACCCTTGCCGTCATTGCAGGCGGAATCGTGGGAACTATCATTGACCTTGATGCCAGGATCCTTTCCCTTGGAAAACTTCTTGAACGGCTTGTTCCTAAGAGAAACGGGGAAGGTCAGGATACTGAACTTGCTTCTTCCAACAAGAACTTTGCCTATGCCTTCTTGAATTCCAGCGTTCTTTTCTGCGTCGGTGCCATGGCAATCCTGGGTTCCTTCAAGGCAGGCATTGAAAAGGACTATTCCATAATCTTTACAAAGAGCATCCTTGACGGGTTCATGGCCATTTCCTTTACTGCAGCCATGGGTATCGGTACGGCTTTCAGCGCCATTGCCATTTTCCTTTACCAGGGTGCCCTTACACTCTTGAGCGTTGCAGTTCAGCCTTATGTATCTGATGTGATGCTAGCGGAACTCACAGGTAGCGGGGGAGTGCTGATCTGCATGATTGGCGTTAACCTTATCGGCTTGAAGAAAATCAAGACTGCAAACTATCTTCCGGCAGTTGCCTTCACCGTACTTTTCGTGCTTCTGGAAAGTCCGGTAAGGAACCTTCTTGGATTCTAGTAAAAACATGGAATTCCAACGAAATTCTTCTGGAATTCAGACATAATTCCTTGGAATTTGACTGTGAATTCGTTTGACTTCTGCTTTTTTTGAATTTATAATGTTCCTTATAATATAAACCCTTAGGGAGGCCTAAAATGGCAAAAGTAGAACTTAAAGGTATTGGCAAGATTTATGACGGCAATGTACAGGCTGTTGAAAATGCCAACATCGTAATCGAAGACCGCGATTTCTGTGTATTCGTTGGTCCATCTGGATGCGGAAAGTCAACAACTCTCCGTATGGTAGCAGGTTTGGAAGAAATTTCTGAAGGTGAACTCCTCATTGATGGAGACCTTATGAACGATGTTCCACCAAAGGACAGAAACATCGCCATGGTATTCCAGAACTATGCTCTTTACCCACACATGACAGTTTATGACAACATGGCTTTCGGTCTCAAGATCCGCAAGATGGACAAGGGCGAAATCCAGCGTCGTGTTGATGAAGCAGCAGTTAGCCTTGGACTTACTCAGTACCTCGACCGCAAACCAAAGGCACTTTCCGGTGGACAGAGACAGCGTGTTGCAGTAGGACGCGCAATCGTTCGTAACCCTAAAGTATTCTTGTTCGACGAACCACTTTCTAACCTTGATGCTAAACTCCGCGTTTCAATGCGTGGTGAAATCGCAGCTTTGCACCAGAGACTCCAGGCTACAATGATCTACGTTACACACGACCAGATCGAAGCTATGACAATGGGTACAAAGATTGTTGTTATGAAGGACGGTCACGTTCAGCAGATCGGTGAACCACTTTACTTGTACA
>JAUNCR010000022.1:0-11897 GCA_030526505.1 Spirochaetales bacterium | reverse complement strand
AACCCAATCAACAAGTTCGTAGCAGGCTTCATTGGTACACCTCCAATGAACTTCATGACAGTTTCTGTTAAGAAGGAAGGCGACAAGGTTGTTGTTGATGAAGGTACATTCACACTCGTTCCAACAGCAGAACAGCAGAAGTACCTCGCAGAATATGTAGGAAAGGAAGTATACTTCGGTGTTCGTCCAGAAGACCTTACATTCGCAGAAGCTCCAGCATCTGAAAACAACATGCAGATGAAGGTTTCTAACAAGGAACCTCTCGGTGCTGAAACACACCTCTTCCTTGCATCAAAGAACCAGAGCGTAGTTGCTCGCGTTCTTGCATCTTCTAAGGGAGACTTCAAGATTGGTGAAACTGTAAACTTCGTTCCAGCTATGGACAGATGTAAGTTCTTTGTTAAGAATCCAGAAGATCTTTCAAAGGAAATCAACATCTGCGAAAAGGACAAGATTTCAGCTCCTTGGCTCAAGAACGCTATCACAGGCGAAGTTGGTTACAAGGTAGCTATCGGTTCAGAAATCAAGAAATAAGTTGATGGCTGCTTGAGCAGTTCAGTCAATACTATTTTTTGACACCGAAAGGCACCGTCAGTTAATTCTGGCGGTGCTTTTTTTTTATGCTTTTTTCCATTAAAATATTTTTATGCTTAAAATCAATTCAGTTGTAATATACAAGAACTCTGCTGCAGTCATTTCTGCAGTTCTGGACAATGCAAAATATACGGTTAAATTCCAGAGTGCTCCTGCAACGGCAACTAAGGGGCCTGCGTACGGGGAACAGAATGTCCGCGAAAAGGATGTGATCCTGCTTCATGAAGGTCCATGTTCTTCCCTTGCCAATGTGCTTTCCTTTGCGGAAGGAAAATGTCCCCTTGCAGAAAACCTCTACAATCTTGAAGATAAAAATGAAATCGGTCTGCAGGTAAAGGACTGCTATGAACTCCTTGCATCTGACGATGAGACAAAGGATGCTTCCTTTGAGTTTGAGGAACTCGTTTCTCTTTTCCACGATAAAATGACTGCCGATGAAAGCTGGGGAATGTTCTGTGCCCTAAAAAATACTGTATGGTTCAACCAGAACCTTAAGGAACAGATGAACGGCAAGCTGGTTTTTACACTCCGTTCTCAGGAAGAAATAGATTCCCTTGTTAAAAAGGCTGACGCTAAAGGAAAGGAG
Organism: Spirochaetales bacterium; assembly: GCA_030526505.1. Taxonomy (GTDB): domain Bacteria; phylum Spirochaetota; class Spirochaetia; order Treponematales; family Treponemataceae; genus Treponema_D. The sequence goes on along the minus strand of JAUNCR010000022.1, from coordinate 10,717 downwards.
GCTGAACTTCGCGCCGCATTCCTTGAGCGCCTTAAGTCCAACAGCCTTCTTCCGGAAGATTCCATTTACATGGGGGATGTTGAAGCCCTTGCCCTTGGAAAGACAGACAAGAGCCGCACCATGCACGATGCCGGCATAAAGGAAACCGTGGAAAAGGCACACAAACTTCTACTTGATACTGGTGTCTGGGACATTACAAGAAATCCATATCCGATCCGCTGGGGACTTTCCATGAAAAGCGCTTCGGAATCCCTTGCTTCTCCTCCACAGGAAGAGCGCTATGAAGTTCCGGGTGTAAGCTATGCAATCGATGCCGAAAACTCTGCCGACCCTGACGATGCCGTTGCCTATGACGGAAAATATTACTGGGTTCACATTGCCGATCCTGCAAGCACTGTTATTCCTGATTCTTCAATTGATAAGGCTGCAAGGGAACGAGGCGCAACATTGTACATTCCCGAAGGGGCTGCCCGCATGCTTTGCGAAGATGCCCTTGAAGACTACGCATTGGGACTGAAGGAAAAGAGCAACGCCCTTTCTTTCCGCCTTCTTCTTGACGATGAGGCAAATGTCCTTGAGTGTGCAGTCATGAAGACCATTGTAGATGTAAAAAGGCTTTCCTACAAAAAGGCGGAAGAACTTAAGGAATCTGCTGAACTTAAGCCTCTTTTTGAAATTGCAAGGAAGAATGTGGACAAAAGAAACAAGGCCGGTGCAGTTCAGATTACCATGCCTGAAGTCCATGTCTTTGTAGACAAGGAAACTAAAAAGGTTTCCGTTGTAAAAGACGAAAAGTATGAAAGCAACGATATGATCCGTGAACTCATGCTCCTTGCGGGTGAGGGGGCTGCAAAGTTTGCCTTCCAGAACAACATTCCGTTCCCTTATGTAAGCCAGGAAGAGCCACAGATTCCTGATGAGATTCCGGAAGGCCTTGCTGGACAGTTCAGGTTGCGCCGCTGCATGAGGAAGCGCTCTGTAGGCGTAACCCCAGGCATGCACTGCGGTCTTGGACTTAACATGTACAGCCAGGTGACAAGCCCTTTGCGCCGCTACGGGGACCTTATTTCCCACCAGCAGCTGAGGGCTTTCATAGACGGCCGCAAGTTGCTGGACAAGGATACAATGCTCATGCGCATTTCGGAAGGTGATGCAGGTGCCATGGCAGCCCGCAAATCCGAAAGGAACAGCAACCTTCACTGGACTTTGGTTTACCTTCTCCAGAATCCGGAATGGACTGGGGATGCAGTATGCGTTTCCCTTGCCGACGGAAAACTTCCCCAGTTCTGCATACCTGAACTTGCACAGGAAGCTTTCTTTGATGTACCAGGCGGAGTGGAACTTAACCAGACCGTAAAAATCAAGGTTGGCAGGATAAATCTTCCCGAATTGCAGGTTGAATTCGTCGTGGCTGAATAATCTATCCGTTGGTTATAGTTATAATCTATAACCAAATATAATTAGATACTAATTCACGGCAAACAATTGATTGTATATATTTAAACAGATTTTTATTAATATCAGGAGTACAAAAAATGGCAGAAATCGAGACAAAATGCATCCACGCAGGATATGAACCAAAGAACGGTGAATCCCGCATGATTCCAATCATCCAGAGCACAACTTTCAAGTATGATTCAAGTGCAGACATGGGAAAGCTCTTTGACCTTGAAGCAGAAGGATATTTCTATACAAGACTTGCAAACCCTACAAACGACTATGTTGCAAAGAAAATCTGTGCCCTTGAAGGCGGATCTGCTGCAATGCTTACATCTTCAGGTCAGGCAGCAAACCTTTTTGCCATTTTCAACATCGCTTCTGCAGGCGACCATGTTGTAGCATCTTCTTCAATTTACGGTGGAACATTCAATCTTTTCAATGTGACAATGCGCAAGATGGGCATCGACTTTACTTTCGTAAGCCCAGAATGTTCTGAAGAAGAACTCAACGCAGCATTCAAGCCAAACACAAAGGCTGTTTTCGGCGAAACAATCGCAAATCCATCCCTCGTAATCTTTGACTTCGAAAAGTTTGCAAAGGCAGCTCACGGACATGGTGTGCCACTTATCGTGGACAATACATTTGCAACTCCAGTTAACTGCCGTCCTTTTGAATGGGGTGCAGACATCGTTACTCATTCAACAACAAAGTATATGGACGGACACGATGCAACTGTAGGTGGATGTATCGTGGACAGCGGTAAGTTTGACTGGATGGCACACAAGGACAAGTTCCCAGGCCTTTGTATTCCTGATGAAAGCTACCACGGAATCACTTATGCTGAAAAATTCGGTCAGGCCGGTGCCTTCATCACAAAGTGTACAGCCCAGCTTATGCGCGACTTCGGATGCATTCAGGCTCCAATGAACGCATATTTCCTTAACCTTGGCCTTGAGTCGCTCCCATTGAGGGTTGAACGCCATGTTGCAAATGCCACAGCCATTGCAAAGTTCCTCAAGGATCATCCAAAGGTTGAATGGGTCAACTATCCTGGCCTTGAAGGCGACAAGTACTATGAACTTGCAAAGAAATACATGCCTAAAGGAACCTGTGGTGTCATCAGTTTTGGCGTAAAGGGCGGAAGAAAGGCTGCCGAGGACTTTATGGGCAAGCTTAAAATTGGTATGATTGCTACACATGTTGCAGACAGCCGTACTTGCGTACTTCATCCTGCCAGCGCAACACACCGCCAGCTTTCGGACCAGGAACTCATTGACTGTGGTGTAAGCCCAGACATGATCCGTCTTTCAGTTGGCGTTGAAAATGTTAACGATCTCATTGCAGATCTTAAGAATGCCCTTGAAAACTAAAGCCTGTCGTTCATGATGGCTTAAGGAGATAATAATGATTGTTGTTTTAAAGAATGGTTTTGGAGAAAATAAGGTTGAAGACTTCATCAGCGACATCAAGTCAAAAGGCCTTGACTGCCATGTAGTCAAGGGTGTTGAAAAGACCATCGTCGGTCTTCTTGGCGATACTTCAAAACTTGATCCAAGAGATTTCTTGAGCAATGACATTGTAGAAAGTGCGGAACGGGTTTCTGCTCCCTACAAGATGGCAAGCCGTGAATTCCATCCTGAAAACACAATCGTTGAAATCGGTGCAAACCAGTCAGGCGTAACTTCCTGCCTCATCGGTGACGGAAAGACAATTCCTGTAATTGCAGGTCCTTGTGCAGTGGAAGGGGAAGAACAGATCCTCAATGCTGCCCGTGCAGTAAAGGCTGCAGGTGCAAGAATCCTTCGCGGCGGCGCATATAAGCCTCGTACATCCCCATACAGTTTCCAGGGCATGGGAAAGGACGGCATCCGTCTTCTTGAACTTGCAAAGAAGGAAACTGGTCTTCCTATCTGCACTGAACTTATGGCAATCAGCGAAATCGGCAATTTCCATAATGTTGACTTGATTCAGGTTGGTGCCCGCAACTTCCAGAACTTTGACCTTTTGAAGGAACTAGGAAGGTTCGGTAAGCCTGTTCTCCTTAAGCGCGGTCTTTCAGGAACCATTCAGGAACTCCTCATGTCTGCAGAATACATCATGGCAAACGGAAATGAAAATGTAATCCTCTGCGAACGCGGAATCCGTACCTATGATCCATATACAAGAAACTGCCTTGATGTAAGTGCAGTTCCATACCTTCACAAGGTTAGCCATCTTCCGGTTGTCCTTGATCCAAGCCATGCTTCGGGAATCCGATGGATGGTTGGAACTTTGGCCTGTGCTTCGGTTGCCGCAGGCTGCGACGGCCTTGAAATCGAAGTTCACTGCAATCCAGAAAAGGCTTGGAGTGATGCATCCCAGCAGCTTAATCCTGCAATGTTTGAAGAACTCATGACAAAGCTTGGAAAGTATGCCGCAGTTGAAAACAGGACAATGTAATCTATGAAGAAGCTGAATGAACTTACATACGGAATCGTAGGCCTTGGCCTTATGGGCGGTTCCATTGCAAAATCAATTCGCGAAAACATTCTTTCAAGCGGTGGTTCTACGGGAAAAATCTATGCATCCACAAGAAATGTGGCTGCCCTTGAACTTGCAAAAAGCCAGTGCGTTCTTGATGACTTTTACACACTGGATAAAGTTGACGAAATGCTTGCCCTCTGTGATTTTGTATTTGTCTGCTTCTATCCTCACATGACCGTTGATTTTCTTGCCGCACATAAAGGTGCCTTTAAGAAAGGTTCGATTGTTACTGACATCAACGGTGTAAAGGCTGAAATTTTTGATCGCCTTGCAGAAATAGAAAGCGAAAACTATGACTTCATTCCGGGGCACCCAATGGCTGGCGGAGAAAAGGAAGGCTATGCTGCAAGCAATGCCGCTTTCTTCAAGAACCACAACTACATTATCATGCCTTTGGCTTCCAATAAGGCAGAGAATGTAGAGCAGTTCAAGCGCCTTATTACTGAAATGGGCTTCACCCAGATTGTAGAGACAGACGGTCGCGTGCATGACCACAAGATTGCCTTTACCTCCCAGCTTTGCCATGTAATTGCAAGTGCTTTGGTTAACAGTGCGGAAGATGCAAAGGTAACTCAGTTTGGCGGCGGAAGTTTTGAAGACCTTACCCGCATTGCAATGATCAATGCTCCTTTGTGGACTGAACTTTTCCTTGCCAACAAGGCTGAACTTGTAGGTCACATTGAGAATTTTGAAAAGTCGCTTCAGGTGCTCAAGGAATTCATTAAGAACGATAAGGCTGAAGAAACAAAGGCATATCTTGAAGAGGTCCGCGTAAAGCGCATCGAAATGTCCAGGAAAGATGTGAAGGTGGAAAAATAGCTTTTACCGGAGGTAAATTATGGAACAGAAAGATTTTGAAAAGCTTGATAAAGTGATCGGCCGCGTGCCTGATTTCCCAAAGAAAGGGGTTCTTTTCTATGACATTACTGGAATCCTTCGCCATCCGGAAGAATTTCAGTATACAATCCAACGACTTTGCGAAATCTACAAGGATAAGAAAATCGACGCCGTTGCCGGTATAGAAAGCCGCGGCTTCATCTTTGCTTCCTGCTTTGCCGAAAAGATGGGCATTCCACTCATCCTTATCCGCAAGAAGGGTAAGCTTCCTGCAAAGACCTATTCACAAAAGTATGACCTTGAATACGGTTCTGCAGAAATTGAAGTGCATACTGCTGATGTTGAAGAAGGCCAGAACATCCTTTTGATTGATGACCTTATTGCCACAGGCGGAACTTTGAATGCTGCTGTAAAGCTTATGGCTCAGGGCGGCGCAAAAGTAACCGATGTGTTCGGCGTAATCGGTCTTCCTTTCCTTAACTACAAGAAAGTGCTTGAAGGAATTGAAGTGACTACTCTCGTAGACTACATGTCCGAATAATTTTTTTTAAGGTTTGTGTAAGTCCGTCTTTTTCAGGCGGACTTTTTTATTTTCCGTCAACCGAATGAACTTTCATCAAAGGTTCTTCCGGAATGTATTCAAGGAGAATGTCGTAGAAATCCTTTGCCGTCGAATTTTCAATTTCAAGATATGAGAAAAGATAGTTTCCGGTGCTCCCGTTAAGAATGCTCTGCTGCATTAACTCGGCAGTGCCCTGGTTAGTGGAAGTCTTTTCAAGAATGAAAATCTCGTGGCGGCTTTTTATGGTGCGCACAGTCTTTATCCTTTTCTTTTTGTCTGCAAGTTCTTCAAGTATTGACTGCCTGTGCTTTCTGTAAAGTTTCATGAATTCTTCCGTCTTCTTGATTTTGTTTCCATGAATATATCCGATTGGAATCAGTGGTGTTGCCCCGTAGGACTTGCAGTAGGATTCAATGTCTCTGTCGATTCTGCTGCTGATTTCCATGAGAAGTGCATTGAACTTTTCTATGTCCATGGCATTTTCCGGTGATGAAAAATACAACTGGACCGGATCAAGAAATTCTTTTGTTGGGACAAGCAAAGGGGATTCCTTTGGCGCAAGTTCCGGCGGCAGGTCTGACGAATAGAGGTGCCTTAACTGAACTCGCCTTTCCTTGTTTTTCCAGGCTGGCTTCGGATAGTTCACCCGCAAATCTTCCCTTGGTTTCTGTTCCCTAAGGATTCCGAAATGCTTTTCAACTGCGGAAAAAGCCTTGTCTGCCTCAATGTCGCCGCAGATGACAAAAGAATAGAGGGAAGCGTCAAGGAATGCGGTGTAGCCTGTCAAAAGTGACTGGTAGAATGCCGAATTGTTCTTGTTGTCGTAATCCCTGTACATCTGGCCCGGCTTTGTATCCCTGTAAAGGTATGCAAAAACATTACGCTTCATCTGTGAGCCAAGGTTTGCGTTTTCCATCAGAATCTTGTAATTTTCTTCCGCAAAAAGTCTGTCCGCCTGCAATGGCTTTATGTCGCCGTAGACAAGTGCATTTGCAAGCTGTAACAGGGAGCCTTCAAAATCTTCTTTTAGCACTTCGTAGGTGACATAGGAAACCGTTTCCTTTGTAGTGGCGCTTGCACCATAGATTCCTGAGTTTTTTGCAAGGGCATCCACAAGAATTGTACGGAGGTTCTTTTCTTTTACAGGAGAAGCCATCATTCCTCCGTTTACGGCAACGGAAACGCATACCGTCTGTGAACCTTTGTTTGTCTTTACCGTTACAGGAATGCCGTTGCCCAGTTTTGCTTCCTTTATGGTTTTAATTGAATTTGCATAGAAATGCTCGGCAGGTTTTGCCTTTACTACTTTTGACTTGCTGTCCTTTGTCTCTTTCAGAAACTGTTTCTTTTCTGACTTTGCTTTTTCCGCAAGCATTTCCTGTTTCCACCAGGAACTGTTTTTGCCGTCGATTTTAACATATCCGGCTTCTTCAAATATCTTTTTCTGTGCCTTGTATTTGTCAGCGTTTACCAAAAGGAATACATAAGGATCTTCTTCTGCAACCATTTCGGCAAGAGTGTTTTCATTTTCATACTGAACTCTATAAACCGTTTCCTGAAAGCCGCTGTAAAAATCTTCAGGTGTAGTCCAGGTGGCTTCTGGCCAGTAAGAGGCAAACAGTTCTGCCATTGTGCGGCTGTTTCCCGACTTTAACCTGAACTTCATAAGGATTTCATTCTGGGCCTTTGCAAATTCGTTTCTTGAAAGCCTTGCAGTTTCCTTTGCCATCTGAACAAAGGTATCCGCCTGTCCGGAAATGATGTTTTTTGAAGATGGATCTTCCATAAGTGACTGGAGTATCAGCCTGCTGTAACCGTTTATCTGGGCGCTTGCCGCCGCAAGATAGTCTGATCCCCTTATGCAAAGGGATTCTTCCGACGGCAGTTTTGTTCTGTATGCCGAATCTTCCCTGTTCATTGCAGCCGAAAGAATGTCGCACTTGGTTCTGTCCATGGATGTGAACTGGACTATTATCTGAGTCATGTCCTTTGAAAATTCATCTGACACAAGAACGAATTTTCTGCCTTCGTTCATTGTTGGTGCTATGGCGGGGCTTGCATTCAGTACGCTTCTTTTTGCCGACCTTTTCCAGGTTGAAAAAGATTTTTCTGCGGTTTCATAAACCTGTTCCGCATCTATGTTGCCGCTAACAAACAGGGCGCAGTTTTCTGGGGTGTAGTAGGTGCTGCCGATGTTGTTCAGGATTGTTCTTGCCTGGGTTACGGAATATTCGGAAAAGAGGGCGGGGTAAATGCCCGAGTCGTGCTTCCAGGGTTCCCTGTAAAAGACCCTTGAGTCAATGGAACTGTTGATGAAACCTGCGGTGCTTGAAGCGTAGTCCTGGGATTCAGCCTTCATCTGTTCAAGGACAGTCTTTATCTTTTTGTCTTCAAAAACCGGTTTTGAAAGGCTTGCTGAAAGTGCATTGAAATAGTGGGCCGTTTCTTCAGGTGGAAGCGTAGCCTTGAAATTGGAACTTTGAGCCCTGCATTCCGACTGAAGGTTCACGAGTTCAAAAAGGTTCTGGGCTTCCCTTTGGGCCGTTTCGGAAAAAAGCCTTGAATACATTGAAAAAAATCCGCAGGTGGATGGTGTCTGGGATGAAAATCCAGCCTTGCAAACCAGTTCGGCATTTACAAGGGCGCTCGATTTATCCGGGACAACAAAAACCGTAAGCCCGTTTTTCAAGGTGAATATGTCTAGGTTCAATTCGCTGTTTTCTGCCGGAACAATGCTCTTCTGTGCGAAAAGACCAGCAGAAATGAGTGCCGCCGAGATAAATGTCAATGATTTTTTTCCTGAAAACATGCCTATATTTTATTGAAAATTGCTTTTTTATCCAATTACCGATAAAATCTGAGTATGCTAAAGGTGATACCTAATTCAGACAAAAATTTAAAGCTAAACATAGATAAAAAACTTCTTGAAGGTAAACGCAACCTTACAAGCGAAGAAATAGCAGTCCTTAAGTCCAACGGAAACCATTCTTCCGACCCAAAGTGGAAGAACATTTTTGTTTCAGAAAAAAAAGGCTGCTTTGATGCTGACCTTCTGAAGCACAATGATTTTTCGGGATTTGTAATTCTCGGTGACATAACGGACAGCCTCATAACATATCACGACCTTAAGCTCCCAGTTGGAATTACAAGGTCAACTCTCTGTGATGTGGTTACTGGCGATAACTGTGCAATTCATAATGTAAAGTATCTTGTCAATTACAGAATCGGGAACCGGGTAATCCTTTTCAACATTCAGGAAATGTCCTGCACCATCCATTCAAAATTCGGCGAAGGACTGATTAAGGAAGGTGAATCTGAAGCAACCAGAATCTGGATTGGGGTGGGGAATGAAAACGGCAACCGCCAGGTTCTTCCCTTTGAAAGCCTTATTCCTGCAGATGCTTTCCTGTGGTCCCGTTTCCGTGAAGATAAAAAACTCATGCAGCGTTTTGTTGAACTTACTGAATATGGTAAGTCAAAGGCCCTTGATACCTATGGCATCGTTGAAGACGACTGTGTGGTAAAGAATTCCCTCATCCTCAAGGATGTAAAAATCGGTTCCTGCGCCTACATAAAGGGTGCCCTCAAATTAAAGAACATTACAATCCTTTCTTCTGAAGACGAGCCTAGCCAGATTGGAGAGGGGGTTGAAATGGTCAACGGAATCATGGGGTATGGAAGCCATGTTTTCTATCAGGCCGTTGCGGTTCGTTTCGTCATCGGAAGGAACTGTCAGTTAAAGTACGGTGCAAGGCTTTTGAATTCAGTCCTCGGCGACAATTCCACTGTTTCTTGCTGCGAACTTTTGAACAACCTGATTTTCCCTTTCCACGAGCAGCATCACAATTCTTCCTTCCTCATTGCATCTACCGTGATGGGGCAGTCTAACATTGCTAGTGCCGCAACCATCGGTTCAAACCACAATTCAAGAAGCCCTGACTGCGAAATGATTGCAGGACGCGGTTTCTGGCCTGGACTCTGTTCAGACTTTAAGTTTGACAGCCGTTTTGCTTCCTTTGTCCTTGCTTCAAAGGGAACCTATAGAAATGAAGTGAACATTACCTATCCTTTTTCCATGATTGCACCTAGCATCGAGGACAATACCATTCACATCATTCCTGCTTACTGGTTCCTCTACAACATGTTTGCAATTGTACGAAACAAGTACAAGTTCAAGGCCCGTGACAAGAGGTTCAAGATCGTTCAGCACATAGAAACAAATCCTCTGGCTCCGGATACAATCCAGGAAATCGTGTCGTCAATAGACCGCCTCATAGAACTTACTGGCAGATACCTGAAGATGCCTAAGGACGAATGCCTCAAGTATACAAAGTCAATGCCTTCCGATGATTTCCTGAATTCCTACAGAAAGAAGATTTCCGATTGCAAGGCTGATGATGTGTATGTTGTTGCAAAAGATTTCCTTCACAAGGGATATGAGGCAAAATTCCTTCTTGCCGATGACCGCTGCCAGAAAAAATACGGAGCCCTCATATACAAGCCATCCCAGGCCTACAGGGAATACAGAAGGATCCTCAAGTATTTTGCTGCTGAAAGCCTCATGAATTATGTCCTCAGGAACAACCGGGAAAGCCTTACCCTTGAAGACATTTCCTGCATAAAGGACATTCCACTCTATACTGAATTGATGAATGAAGTCGGAAAGGTCATGCAGAATGAAAAGGTTAAGGAACTTTTCTTCAGAATCAAGCAGGGGGAATTTCAGAACTGGGATCAGGTGCACAAGTTCTACGATGAATGCGAGGCACACTACATTGAGTACAAGGCCCGCTATTCCCTTTACATCATCGAATGGCTTTATTCAAAGTCCATCGAATATTTTACAAAAACCGATTTCGACAAGTTCCTTACGGATGTTGCTTTCGTTTCGGTAAACATGCTTGAATCTTCAATTCAGGTTCGTGAAAAAGACTTTACCGATTATTTCCGTTCCGTAACCTACAGGAATGAAGCGGAAAAGGAAGCTGTTCTTGGAACAATCGACGAAGACGGATTCCTGAAAAAACTCCGCAACGCAACTGATGAGTTCGAGGCAAACCTTCAGAAACTCTTTAAGTGTTTGAGGACATAGGCTTCGCATCATTATTTTTGTTGACTTTTATCGGGTTTGAATGTAAAGTTAGAGACATGAAATTAACAGCACTACTTCTACTATTGTCATCTTCTCTCGTGAATGCCGCAAGGTAGCAAGTAGCTGTATATATCAATGTAAATTACAGACCTGTTGCTTGACGGCATCAGGTCTTTTTTATTTTCAAGGAGTTTAAAAAATGAGCGTAATGAATCCAGGTACAAAGTACGGACGCGTAGGTGACATTGAAATTAATAGCCGCA
>JAUNCR010000128.1 GCA_030526505.1 Spirochaetales bacterium | reverse complement strand
ATTCTGGAAGAACCACCTAAGGATACAATATTCATACTTACGACGACACAGAAGGGGGCAATGCTTCCTACAATCCTGTCCCGTCTCAGAACCTACAGTTTTGCCGAACGCACAGTTGCCCAGCAGCAGGAACTGATCCAAAGGGTTTTCCATACGGCTGGGACAATAAACGGGGAGCCCTGCAAGACTATAAATGATTTCTTGCAGACCTATCTTCCCATAACCCCTGATGCAATTCATGGACAGGCAGAATCTTTCTTCAATAAGATTGCGGAAGGACGCATACCTGACATTCCTGCTCTTGTTACTGCCTGCAATGGTTTTGAACCTAGAATTATTTTTAAGATTTTCATTCAGGGGATCATTGATGTTCAGAAAGACCTTATGAAAACAGGTCCAGGGGCAGAAACTTCTGCAGCTCTTGTTAAGATTTTGCAGGACGCCTGGAGCAGCGTTACGGTTTTCAACCTGAATCCTGCTTCGGTTCTTGAAGAACTTACAAGAAGCATCATGCAGTTGAATTTCCTTAACAACGGCATTTTGAGGAACCAGAAGAGTGAGTGATTTTGTTGGCAAGGCTTCAGGAAAACTGAACAAGCTTTCTGATGAACAGGTTGAACGACTCATTGCTACCATTCAGGAAGAGAACGACATTTTTGATTCCATTCTTGAAAGCCTTTCTTCCGGCATCATTGTCGTAGACCGTTCCTGGAAAATCATAAAGAGCAATAAGTCTGTAAAAAGGCTTGTTCCCTTGTTTTCCCACTACAGAGAAAAGAACGAGGCAATCTGGAAACTCATTGATAATAAAGAGATAAGTTCATTCATTAAAAAAACTGCATCGGACAATGTGTTCAATGTAAGCGAAGAGTTTTCAATAGTTTCGGAAAATTCCGTAACTTTTATTGTCGTGTCTGTTCTTCCCCTTGTAAGGAATTCCGAGATTGGTGGATCCATAATCCTTATAAGCGACATCACGGCAAAGAGGCAGCAGGAAATCCTTCTGCACAGAATGGACAGCCTTCAGAGCCTTACAAATCTTGCAGCTTCCGTTGCCCATGAGATTAAAAATCCTCTTGGGGCCATAAGCATCCACATTCAGCTTCTTCAGAAAGCCGTGAAAAAATGCCGCGAAGGGGATGGATATCTTCCCGATGAAAAATTCATGGAAAAATATCTGGAAGTTGTTAATGAGGAAATAGAAAACCTTAACAGGATCGTGATGGATTTTCTATTTGCCGTTCGTCCTGTCAAAAGTCAGCTTGTCCTTTCAAATCCCGATGATGTAATCGGCAAGACGGTTGAATTTTTTAGGCCTGAACTTGAGGACAATAAAATCTCCCTTGATGTGGAACTCTGTAAGGAAACCCGTCTTTTGATTGATGAAAAACTTTTGCGTGAAGTACTGGTCAACCTAATTCAAAACGCCAAGTCTGCAGTTTTGTCCAGAGTTGATGAAGACGGATCAAAGGTTGTTGTAAAATCTTTTGTTAAGCGCGACAACTACATCCTTACAGTTGCGGACAATGGATGCGGTATGGACAGCGATACCTGCGACCATGTTCTTGAACCTTACTATACAACTAAATCCAACGGCACTGGGCTTGGCCTTACGACAGTTTACAAAATCATAAAGGAATTCCGCGGGGACATATCCGTTACTTCGGAAATGAACAGGGGAACCGTATTCACCGTATCCATTCCTGTTCCGCAGAAATCCACCATGCTTCTTGAAGGGGGCAAAAAATGAAATTCACTTTGCTTATCATTGACGATGAAAAGAATATCCGTGATGGACTTGCCGCAAATTTTGAACTTGAAGACTACAATGTTAAGACTGCGGCCAGTGGTGAAGAAGGAATCGAACTGATTTCCAAAGGGGATATTGACCTTGTAATCACTGACCTTCGCATGCCTGGCATTAGCGGTGAAGAAGTCCTTAAGCATGTTGCAACGGTAACCCCTGGCATCCCTGTAATCATCCTTACTGGACATGGAAGCATTGACGCTGCCGTCGATGCCATGCGCCATGGTGCCTATGACTTTTTGACAAAACCCCTGAACCTTGACCAGCTTGGAATGATCGTAAAGCGTGCCCTTGAAAGCCGCGAAATGAAACTTGAGCATCAGGAGCTCAAAAAATCCGTTGAATCAAAAGCCGCCTTTAAGGGCATGATCGGTAAATCTCCTGCAATGCAAAAAATCCAGGAGACCATTGCCAAGGCTGCCGCTTCAAAAGCCAGTGTCCTCATTACTGGCGAAAGCGGTGTTGGTAAGGAAGTTGTTGCCAGGGCAGTCCATGAACTTTCAAACCGCAATGACAAGAAAATGGTGGATGTCCACTGTGCAGCCTTAAGTGAAACCCTTCTTGAAAGCGAACTTTTTGGTCATGAAAAGGGTGCCTTTACTGGTGCCGATCATCTTCAGAAAGGCCGATTCGAAAGGGCCCATGGAAGCACCATTTTCTTGGATGAAATCGGTGAAATAAACCAGAGCGTTCAGATAAAGATTCTCCGTGTCCTAGCAGAAAAGAAATTTGAAAGGGTTGGCGGAGAGCAGACAATAAATGTCGATGTTCGAGTTGTTGCAGCCACAAACAAGAATCTTGAGGAAGAAATAAAGGCCGGCCGTTTCCGCGAGGACCTTTACTACAGGCTTAATGTCATCCACATTCATGTACCGCCCCTAAGGGAAAGAAAAAGCGACCTTCCGCTGCTTATGGCATCTTTCCTTGCAACTTTCAATGAGGAAAACGGAAAGTCCATCAAGGGGTTTGACAATAAGGCAAAGTCTGCAATGAATAGGTATGACTGGCCCGGAAATATTCGCGAACTCCGTAACTGTGTTGAGAGTGCAGTTGTTATGTGTAGTGGAGACGAAATTACTTTGGATGATCTTCCTCCAAATGTTTCCAGCAACAGCGGGGAAGATACGATTCAGATTCCCTTTGGAACTACCCTTGATGCAGCGGAAAGAATCGTCATTGAACAGAACCTTGCCGCAAACAAGAACAACAAGACAAAAACTGCAGAAATTCTTGGCATCGGAAGAAAAACCCTGCAGAGAAAACTTGCTGAATGGGGTATAGAGGAAAGCGACGGCACAGAAGCCGAGGAATGAAACATGGAGACAATGTATGACAGGCTTGGAGATTTACTGAATGAAACCCTTCAGGCAGGCCATGTTAAATTTGTAAAGCCTAAACCTGCTGCAGAGCCTGAAAAGGAAAAGGCAAGTCAGGAAACTGAAATCCCTGAAACTGAAACAAAAAAAGCGGAAGCTTCTTCAGAAGGAAAGGAAAGTGCAGGAACAGGTAAAAAATCTGAACCTGCCGATTTTTTAAGGCCCCGGCAGAAAGCTACGGGCACCATCATAAAGGCTATCCCTCCTGAAGTGGAAAGGGCCTGCAGGCTCCTTGGAGTAAATGCAAATGCAACAAAGGAAGAAGTGAAAAAAGCCTACAAGGAAAAACTCCAGTACTATCATCCGGACAAACATGCCGGAAATCCAATCCTTGAAAAAGTAGCCGGAGACAAGACCCGTCAGGTTGTTGAAGCCTACAGCCTTATGATTGCTTTTCTTGAAAGATAAAAAAAAGCACAGTTTTGAAAAGGAACTTAAAGTGTCTAAAACACATTCCTGAACAAACACTGTGCTTTTTGTATTATGTACCCCATCTCCTTGTAAGCGGGGATTACATTGCAACTGCACCCTTGCGGATAACAATGATTCCTTCTGCACTGTAGAAGAGACCGTGGTCACCGTCATCGTACTTCTTTCCGCTAACATTGATGCAGCAGTTGTTTCCGATGTGGGCATTCTTGTCGATGATTGCCTTTTCAATCTTACAGCCCTTGCCGATACCCATGTCTGGAATCTTCTTCTTCTTGTTTGCTGCCTTTTCTTCTTCAGTTTCGTAGAAGTCGGCACCCATCATTACAACGCCCTTAAGGTCACAGTCTTCGCGGATGATTGAGCGAACACCGATAACAGACTTCTTGATGCTGCTGTCAGTGATAACGCATCCTTCACTTGCGAGGGTAGAAGAAAGGGTTGCATTGTTGATTTTGCTTGGTGGAAGATTACTCATCTGTGTGTAAACAGGCTTTGTTTCTTCGTACATGTTGAATGCTGGAACTGGGTTTGTAAGGTCAAGGGTTGCTTCGTAGAATGAGCGGATAGTACCGATGTCTTCCCAGTAGTCGTTGAAGATGTAGCTGTTTACCTGGTGATCCTTGATTGCCATTGGAATGATTTCTTTACCGAAGTCAGTCTTTTCGTTGTCAAGGAGCTTTTCCATTGTTTCTGCGTTGAAGATGTAGATACCCATTGAAGCAAGGTATTCAAGTTCCGCAGGGAGGTCACCGCGTGATTTTTCTGGAATCTTCCAGTGGTCGATGTTAAGGTCAGCAGCTGGCTTTTCCATGAAGGCTGTGATTCTGTTTGTATCGTCAACCTGCATGATTCCGAAGCCTGTTGCGTCGCGGCGGTTTACAGCCTTTGCTGCGATTGTGATTTCTGCGCCGCTTTCAATGTGTTCGTTCATGAATTCCTTAAGGTCCATCTTGTAGAGCTGGTCGCCTGAAAGGATGATGTAGTGTGTAGGCTTCTGTACGCGGAA
>JAUNCR010000021.1 GCA_030526505.1 Spirochaetales bacterium | reverse complement strand
GGAGAAAAGGCAATCATCACAGTAATCTGCGATGCAAGCCACTCAAGTGCAATTCTTGCTAAGGCTTTCGATGCACTCAACAAGGAAGGCATCAATGTTCAGATGATCAGCCAGGGCGCAAGCAAGGTAAATGTAAGCTTCCTCGTTAACATGGCAGAAGCAGACAAGACAGTTCAGGTAGTTCACGCTGCCTTATTCTAATCCGGAGTTTTTTACAAAATGAAAATCGCTTTAGTTGGTTATGGAAAAATGGGGCACATGATTGAACAGGCTGCCCTTGGTCTTGGTCACAGTGTTGTTACAACAATCGATGTTTTTGCAGAAGATGCAAAGGTTAAGATTGCTGCTGGCGACACAAAGGCAATGGTCGATGCAATTATTGCAAGCGGTGCAGAAGGAATCATTGAATTCACACATCCTGCTTCGGTAATCGACAACATCAAGGCTCTTCTTCCTACAAAAATTCCTCTAGTAGTTGGTACTACAGGCTGGAACGACAGAAAGGATGAAATGGCTGCCCTTGCTGCATCTTGCGGCGGAACACTCATGACAAGCGCTAACTTTTCCATCGGCGTAAATGTTTTCTACAAGATTGTTGAAAAGGCTGCAAGCCTCATCGACAACTTTGAAGAATACGATGCAGCCCTTTGGGAAATGCATCACAATCAGAAGGCAGACAGCCCATCGGGAACTGCCCTTGACCTTGCAAAGCACGCAATGGAATTCCTTTCACGCAAGGATACCATCGTAACAAACGAATTCAAGGCTCGTCCAAAGCCAAATGAATTCCATGTTTCGTCTACAAGATGCGGTAGCGTTCCTGGTACACACAAGATTTTCTTTGACAGTGCGGCAGATACAATCGAACTTTCACACACTGCAAGAAGCCGTCAGGGATTTGCAAGCGGTGCAGTTCACGCCGTAATCAATATGAAGCAGCTTCTTGATGAAGGCAAGCTTCAGACAGGAAAACTTTACGGAATGGATGATGTCTTCCCTGGCGTATTCTAAATGACATTATGGGCTTACGGCATATTGTGCAATGTCGTAAGCTTTTAAATTATAAATATCTTACTCGGATTTAATTCGGTTTAGAAATTTGTTCATTATTATAAGGGGTTACAATATGACAAATGTTCCTGAACTTTTTGGCAGCATGGTTTTTAATCAGCAGACCATGAAGGAAAGATTGCCAAAGGAAACTTTTAAGGCTCTCAAGCGTACATTGGATAACGGAGAACCGCTTCAGATTGATGTTGCAAATGTAGTTGCTCATGCCATGAAGGAATGGGCGATTGAAAAAGGTGCAACCCACTATTCACACTGGTTCCAGCCTCTTACTGGCGTTACTGCAGAAAAACATGACAGCTTCATCAATCCTCAGGACGACGGCACGGTAATCATGTCCTTCAGCGGAAAGGAACTTGTAAAGGGCGAGCCTGATGCATCTTCATTCCCTTCTGGCGGAAAGAGAGCGACTTTTGAAGCCCGCGGCTATACAGTTTGGGATCCAACTTCATATCCTTTCGTAAAGGAACATACCCTCTGCATTCCAACAGCTTTCTGTTCTTACAACGGTGAAGCACTGGACAAGAAGACACCTCTCCTTCGTTCAATGGAAGTCCTCAATGAACAGGCACTCCGCATCCTCAAGCTTTTTGGAAAGGATGATGTTACTCATGTAAGCACAACCGTAGGTCCTGAACAGGAATACTTCATCGTTGATGAAAAACTCTACTTTGAAAGAAAGGACCTTCAGATGACCGGCCGCACCCTCTTTGGAGCAAAGCCTTCGAAGGGGCAGGAAATGGACGACCAGTATTTTGCAGCCCTCAAGCCAAGAATCGCAAAGTACATGGAAGAACTTAACGAAACCCTCTGGAAATACGGAATCCTTTCAAAGACAGAACACAACGAAGCCGCCCCTGCACAGCACGAAATGGCTCCGATTTTCAGCACAACAAACCTTGCCGCAGACCAGAACCAGCTTACTATGGAAGTTATGAAAAAGGTTGCCCGCCGTCACGGCCTTGTATGCCTTCTTCACGAAAAACCATATACAGGCGTAAACGGAAGCGGAAAGCACAATAACTGGTCCATGAGCACAAACCTTGGTGAAAACCTTCTTGAACCTGGCGACACTCCTGCAAAGAATGCCCAGTTCCTTTTGTTCCTTACTGCAGTTCTTAAGGCTGTTGATGAAAACCAGGATCTTTTGCGCATTTCCGTAGCATCTGCCGGAAACGACAACCGCCTTGGCGGTTATGAAGCTCCACCTGCAATCATTTCAATGTACCTTGGTGATGAACTCCACGCCGTACTTGAGTCAATAAAGGATGGAACTCCGCTTAATGCTGCAGGTTCGTCAAAGATGACCATCGGCGTTGATGTCCTTCCACCAATTCCAAAGGATTCAACAGACCGCAATAGAACAAGCCCATTTGCTTTTACCGGCAACAGGTTTGAATTCCGTTCTGTAGGTTCAAGCCTTTCTATCAGCGGACCAAACACAACAATCGATGCAATGGTTGCATATACACTCAAGCAGTTTGCAGACGAACTTGAACAGGCTCAGGATTTTGAAACTGCCCTTGCAGACCTCATCAAGCGCGAAGTAACCAACCACTGGAGAATCATTTTCAACGGTAACGGCTATGACAGTTCATGGATTGAAGAGGCAAAGAGCCGCGGACTCCTTAACCTTGGTTCCACTCCAGATGCAATGGAGCACTACCTTGCAGAAAAGAATGTGAAGCTCTTTACTGAAATGGGCGTTTACACAGAAGACGAAATGAAGAGCCACTATGAAATCAAGCTGGAAAAGTATTCGAAGATGCTCAACATCGAAGTTAATACAATGCTTGAAATGATCAGCAAGGATATCCTTCCTAATGTATTCAGATATATGAAGGATTTGGGTCAGACTGTAATCAACCTTAAGTCTGTTGTTCCAGGTGCAAAGGCTCAGGCTGAATCTAAGCTTCTTGCAAAGCTTGATGTGCTTGCTGACAGTCTTGGGGATGAAACTGAAAAACTCTATTCAGTTCATGAAGAGGCAAGGGGAGCAGAGAATGTTACAAAATCTGCAAGAATCTATGCCGATAAGGTTGTTCCTCAGATGGCAGCCGTAAGAAAGATTTACGATGAAATGGAACCTTTGCTTGGCGAAGACTACAAGCCTTTCCCAAACTATGAGGATCTCATGTTCAGGGTTTAATTTTTTTTCTTTCAGAAAAAAAATTATTCGAGGTAATCTGCACGGTCGCACGCACCTGCTACGACCGTGTGTTTAGAGTATGATTTTCAAGCAAGTTGAAAATTATATCCAATGAATGGCATGGGCGCACGCACTTGCTACGGTCATGTCTTTAAAACGCAAAAGGCAGTGATAGAAGTTCTACCACTGCCTTTTGCGTTCTGTCAGCATACCCCTAAAACTGGTCAGGGGTAAGTTCTACTGTAATCCTGCAGTCAAATCAGCTTCGGAAGCATCACATCCCTTGGATTTTGCCCATTCAACAAGCTGTCCGTTATCAACTGCATTTTCAAATTCAGCAGCAAGATTTGCGTCTGCAAGAATTGCTTTTTTGAGTTCATCTATAGTCATACATATACCTCACAAAAATAACAGTTATACTCTATATTCTATACCACTTTTTGCAAATAAACTAGTTTTTATTCAATAAATTGATGAAATTGATATTTTCGGGTTTTGCTACTATATTATGGATATGGATTCAGAAGGCATTCTTTCAGTATTGAATCCAGAACAAAGGGAAGCCGTAGTTCACGAAGGTTCTCCTCTGCTTATCCTGGCGGGTGCAGGTTCTGGAAAGACACGCGTTATTACCACTAAAATAGCCTGGCTCATTTCGGAACTCAATTACAATCCGGCGTCAATTCTAGCCGTCACCTTTACAAAAAAGGCCGCCAACGAGATGAAGGAAAGGGCTGTGGCTCTTGACCCCCGTTCTTCATGGTCCCAGATAAGGACATTCCACTCTTTTGGAGCCTATTTTCTCCGTCAGTATGCGGCAGATGCCAATGTCGGTTTGGACAGCAACTTTACCGTATATGACGATGATGACATGGTGACCCTCATTACCAAGGCGGACGAAAGCCTTACAAAAAAGGATGCCTCCCACTATGCGCACCTGATTTCCCTTGCAAAGGACTACTGCCTTAAACCTGACAGCCTTGAACTTGGCATCATAGATGACGATCCAAGGTTCCCAGAAGTCTATGAAGCCTATGAGAAGCGACTCCGTGCAACTGGTAATGTTGACTTTGGCGACCTGATCATGCTTCCGTACCTTATCCTTAAGGAAAATGACCTTATCCGCACAAGCATCCGTTCAAGGTACAAGGTCATCATGGTTGACGAATACCAGGACTCCAATGTTGCCCAGTACAAGTTTTTGCAGCAGCTTAGCGGTTACGCCAATGAAAATGACAGCAAAGCCTATGTCTGTGTTGTTGGTGACGACGACCAGAGCATCTATAAATTCCGTGGAGCAGAAGTTCAGAATATTTTAAATTTCAAGGATCAGTTTCCAGGGACAAAAATCGTCCGCCTTGAAACAAACTAT
Organism: Spirochaetales bacterium; assembly: GCA_030526505.1. Taxonomy (GTDB): domain Bacteria; phylum Spirochaetota; class Spirochaetia; order Treponematales; family Treponemataceae; genus Treponema_D. The sequence continues at coordinate 25,586 of JAUNCR010000021.1, read as the reverse complement.
CGTTCTACATCGGAAATCCTTGACTGTGCGGCAAGCGTCGTAGAAAACAATGAAGGCCGTCTTGGAAAGAAACTTGTTGCTGCCCGTGGACAGGGTAAGAAACCTGCCCTTGTTTTCCTTCCCACTCAGGATGACGAAACTGAATTCTGCTACAGTTTGATTGAGCAGGCATGGGAGCAGGGAGTTCCATACAGCGATTGGGCAATCCTTTACAGAACCAATGCACAGTCCCTTGGTTTTGAAACGGAATTCCTCCACAGAAAGATTCCTTACCAGGTTGTAGGATCCCTTAAGTTCTATGAACGCGAAGAAGTAAAGGATACCATTGCATGGCTTTCCTTCGTTCTGAATCCTCGCGATGAAATTTCTTTCCGCAGAATCATAAACAAGCCTGTCCGTGGAATCGGAAATAAAACTCAGGATAACATCATCGAGGCAGGCCTGGGCCGTTCCCTTGTGGAAGCAATTCCAGAAGTAAAGCTTTCCAAAAAAGCAAAGGAAGGGGCCGACAGTTTTGTTGCCCTCGTGGAAAAATTCTCTACGCTGTTGCCAGATGTTCCTGTTTCCTCTGAAGCCCAGACTCTCGCAGAACAAGCCATAGAAACTGAAGAAAAGGAAACAATCAAGCTTGAAAGGAAGCTTTCAGAATTCGTTCAGTCTGTTGTTACGGAAAGCGGCCTTGAAGAATTCCATAAGGATCAGGATGAGGTTACTGGCAGCCAGAAAGTTGCCAACCTTGAAGAACTTGTAAACAGTGCGGTCCTCTATCCGTGCACAAAGCAGGGCCTCATTGATTTCCTTGACCATATAAATCTTGACAGGACCCTTGATGCCGCAGATGAAAATTCCGGCGAAACAGACAGGGTGACTTTGATTACACTTCACAATACCAAGGGGCTGGAATTCCCTAGGGTAATCATTACGGGGCTTGAATCAGGCATTTTCCCCCGCGACGGAAAAACGGAAGCGGAACTTGAAGAAGAGCGCCGCCTGTTCTATGTAGGAATTACCCGTGCAAAGGACGAGCTGTATTTTACCAACTGCAGCATCCGCCGCCTTTACGGTAAGACAAACCCGATGATGCCGAGTCCATTCCTTTCGGAACTTGGTGACGACAACATTCGTGTTCTTGGGCAGAAGCCTGCAAGTTTTGGAAGTGGCAGCGGACCTAAGGATCCCATAGAAAGCAAGTATCGCCGTGGAGCAAATGTCTATCACGACGACTGGGGTTACGGCGTCATTGTCAGAACTGAACACAGCGACGAAGGGGAATATGTTGTGACTGTAAATTTTGATACGGGCGGTTACAAGAAGTTCCTTCCGAAATACCAGAAGTCTTCACTGCTCATTGTAGAATAGGATTCGGTTCAGTTTGCGATTACATCAACTTCTTCTTTTTCTGCTTCGCCTTCAATGTAGATTATGATTCCGTTGGGAAGGCAGGCCGCCCACTGGTTGGGGCCGTTTATTTTTCCTGATTCAACGCAGATTTTGTTTTCGCAAGGGGAATCTTCAAACCAGGCTTCTCCATTGGAAACGGCAATGTGTGATTTTCCTATGAGGCCTTCAAATTCAAGATGAAGTTCCTTGTCCAGAGAGTAGGCGTATTTGTCTGTCCTTGTCTGAACGATTAACGTGCTCTTTGTGGATTTACCCCCGAAGATTCTGACGGCAGAAAAAGCTACAGCCGCAGCAAAAATGAGGAGGATAAAAAAATCAAGGATTCTTGCCTTAACCTTCATTTCTCCATTCTAGCAAAATTGCGGAGTTTTCACTACAATATCACATATGAACGAAATCGAGTTTTTGGCTGAAGAAATTTTCAAAAGATACGGCACAATCAAAAGGGCAAGAGGACCATTCCTTTACACCGCAAAAAGAACCAGGCTTACGGACCTTTATCAGGAAGGCGGCAGGGCTATTCTTGGATGGGGTGGCGGAAGTGCATTCACAATGCTCAAGAATGCCCTGGACCGTGGTGCAACCGGCAGCTACAGAACTGATTTTACACAGCGCCTTGAAAAAGCAGTGAATGAACTTTTTCTTGGTACAAGCAGAAAGGTTTTTGTTTTTTCTTCCAAAATTGATGCTGTGTCTGCGGGACTTAAAATAAGCAGCGAAGGCACAAGCGTTTACCACCCATGGCATCAGACTGAAATAAACTGGGAAGATGTGGAATGCATCGTGGTTGAACCGACACTTCCTTGGACACAGAACATTTTCCTTCTTGCCGTAAAAGATACGGAAGAAAACAATTCGAAATATGCAGAGGTCATGAAGCGCCAGATTCGTCTTTCATCCCCAATGGAAGCGGCGGTTACCCGTTCAGTCTACAATTTGATTTCTGCCCTTCAGACAAGACAGGAAAAGGATTGGTTCATCTACGACAACATCATAAATCAGTATTGGGAAAGAAAAGGCCCTTACCTTTTCCCTAAGATTCCAATGGACAGCTACAGGGATTTTGTCCTTCATTGCCTGGACCTTGGAATTGTCATCAGTCCCGTATATGAAAATCCAAGCATTGTTCCTTTTGGTGCTGACCGCGGAGTTTTTGCCGCCCTCAAGAAAAATCCTTTCCGTTCCGAAAATTAAGGAAGGAGATTTTATTAGAAATGCCACAGAGTGAACTTATTCTTTATGTAATCAAACTTGTCCTTGGCGGACTTGCAGCCTTTACGGCAATCTTGCTATGGAGCAAAACGGGCGAAGCTTCCTGGATGAGCATCATTGCAGCCATCGTCATCAATTACGGCGGAACTGTTTACGGACTTCTCGTAGAAATGGGTATCCTTTCCGTAGACAAACTTAAAATCGGCAGCCTCCCAATGACTTCACTGATATTCACCGTGCTTCCACCATTATTCTTCATCCTCGGCTTCAGCATCATGATTTCACGGATCAACTCGGGAAAATAAAAACTTGTAATTTTTTGTATATGCATTAAAATTTTAGAAAAACCATTTTTAAGGAGGATTTTAAAATGGGAAAGAATGAAACAAAGAATGCAATTGCATCTCTTATCCTTACACTTGCAGTTGGATGCTTGCTTGCAGTAAGCGGAATCTACGCATTGCAGGGAAAGGCTGCAGGCGACCTTGCAGTACAGGGACTCAAGTCGATTTTCGATGGAAATGTAGAAAGCATCATCATCACTATCTTTGGTGTAGTTGAACTCCTTGCAGGAATCTTCATCATCCTCAAGTGTTTCATCGGAGACAGAATGGGTGCAATGGGCAACATCATTTCATTGATCGTTGTAATTGTTTGGGTTGTCGTTATCGTCCTTGCCGACATCATTACAGGAATCGGAAAGCCAAACTTCCTTGCATGGCTCCTTCAGTTCTCTAAAGACCTGATCATCTTTGGTGCCATCTGGGTTTGCTGCAGATAATCTGATTTCAGCATAAAATAAAAACCGCCAGACTTTTGCCTGACGGTTTTTTTTGTTTTTTACAGATTCCTGTAAAATTCTTCAAGTTTCGGACGGCATGCCTTGAAAACTTCTTCCAGCGAAGGGTCAAACTGGCTTCCCATATTTTCAATCATGGTTTTGTAGGCAAGCTGGAAGCTCATTGGTTCCTTGTAGCACCGTTTGCTTACAAGGGCGTCGTATACATCTGCAATCGCCATTATCCTTGCTTCAAAGGGAATGTCGTTGCCTGCCAAACCGTCCGGGTATCCTTTCCCATCCCACCGTTCGTGATGATGTCGGGCCAGGTTGTAGGTCGTATCCACAAAATGCTTTTCTTCTACATCTTTCAGAATGCTCAATACCATTTCAGCGCTCTTTGCGGAATGAGTCTTCATGATTTTGTATTCTTCGTCTGTAAGTTTTCCAGGCTTCTGCAGGATTGAATTGTCGATGGTAAGTTTTCCAAGGTCGTGCATTGGTGCTGCGCGGACGATGTCATTCCTTAAAGTTTCATCGATGCACTCATAAAGGGGATTGTCCATAAGGGCATCAACAAGAATGGATATGATTTCACTTGTTCTTTTTACATGGCCACCGGTGCTGTCGTCGCGGCTATCGATTACATTTGCAAGTCCAATGACAACCCTTTCCTGAATGCTCGTTATGAGTGCTGTTTGAACCTTCACTTCTTCCTTGAGGATTTCGTTGTGGTGTTCAACAAGGTCCAGGTAATTTTTGTGTTCGGTCTCATCCGTAAGTTCAAACAGGTATGCTTCCTTTTTATTTCTTCTGTCTTGAAAATAGGTTAGGATTTTGAATTTACAGATGATGTCGGATGATTGTATGAATTTGTCCTCGTTGTCTTCCGGCGTGAACTGATCAATTGCATTTGAGAAAAAACTTGCAAAGTCTTTTGTGGAAGTTTCGATGTTTTCTTTTGCAGTATATGTCTGAAGTTCAGGAATGATTTCGAGTGCTTTTTCCGTGCATCCCAGGTATTCCTTGTTCTGATTGAATGCAACATAGCCGTGAATTGAATTTGATTTGTTGTTGTTTATCTTGCTTACAATGACTTCAATGTCATAATAGGATGCGGTTTTGTTACAGTAAAGGCTGAGCCAGGTGCAGATTGCATAGACGAAAGGCATGTGGAAGTAGGTTGGATCAAGAATCAGGGTCAGCAGGTATCCGGTTACAAGAAGCAGTGTCATTATTGTATAAGTCCTGATGACTACAGGAAGAATCTTCTTGCGCCTGAAGTACACCACATCAATCAAGGCATAGACCATAAGGGAAAGTGTTATGGTGATGAATGCGTACTGGAAATAAATTATCGGTCCGGTTTCAACTTTGTATGTGGTTCCGAATTTTCCGGGGATGAGTTCTACTGAACGGAAATAGAGGCCGCCGTCGCTTTCCCGCCATATCAGGATAAGTATTGCAAATCCCGTCATGTAAAGAATTCGCCTGATCCATCTTGGCCATTCAGCCTTATACACGGACAGCATGTCAATCAAAAAAATAACAGGTAAGATTGTTCCGTCAAAGCTCAGCAGGTTGTTTGCAAGAATGCCTTCGCCTACAGTTTTTGCATTGGAAACAAACACGTAGCCGAGATTTACAAACTGCGTTGTAATGACCAGCGATATTTGTGCGGGAGAAATCTTCTTGTTGCCGTCTGCGGATATGTAAAAAAAGCAGGCCACACCGGACAAAAATGCCAGTGCGTATAACAAAGTCATCATTACCTGTATTATAAACCCATATATGGCATTTATAAAGCCATACGTGAAATTGGTGAAGAGTGGAAGATTCTAAAGGACGAATGCCTTGCCCTTGAGTTTTGGTTTCAGTTCGTCGTACCAGTATTTGTCTTCTATCTTGCTTTTGCCTGCGGTGTAGCCGATTTTTCTGTCGGCGCGAACCTTTTCTCCGTGGAAATCGCTTCCTGCAGTTGCAATCATTCCCAGCTTGTGTGCAAGTTCTTCAAGCCTGTAAGCCTCTGCAACGCGGATTCCAGGATGCCAGGCTTCAAGACCTTCGACTCCGGTGGACTGTATTTCTATGATTTTGTCTTCGATTTTGCCCCAGGAAACATACATGGAAAGGGGGTGTGCCTGAACCGGAATTCCACCGGAAGATTTAATGGCCTTTACGGCAGCTTCAAGATCAAGCCCTGTGCGTTCAACATAGCAGGGTCTTCCCTTTGCAAAGTACTGGTCAAAAGCCTGCTGCCTTACCTTTATGAGTCCTTTTTCTATCATGAGGGATGCAAAGTGGGGGCGGCCAATGGTTTTTGTCCCGGCCTTTTCAACAACTTCGTCATAGGTGATGTTCACGCCCATTTCCTGAAGTTTTTCTGCCATCTTGCGGTTTCTGTTGTCCCTTTCCTGCCTAAGGAATTCGATTGCGCTTTTCAGCTGGTCAGATGCGGTCTGCAATCCAAGTCCAAGCAGGTGAAATTCCCCCGTAGGCCACTGAATGGAAAGTTCGATGCCAGGAATGAACTCGATTTCAAGCTTTTTTGCCTTTTCCTGGGCTTCAATAATACCGTCTATGGTGTCATGGTCTGTAAGTGCAATTGCCTTTAAATTCTTTGCGTGTGCATAAGCAATTAACTGTTCGGGTGTATAGGTTCCGTCAGAAGCAGTAGAATGTGTATGCAAATCTATCATTTTTTTTCTCGTAGTTGCGTTTTTCTGTTAAAATTTGCTTTATTATAGCATATATTTAGTTCTTGTGATATAATAGTATATAAGTATACTGTATATTGATTGGAATTCGGGTGGAAGAGGGATTCTAGTTTTTTACAGGGGGAATTGAAAAGTATGCCAAAGACAGTTCAATTTACAGCCGGCTCAATCATTTTCTTTGAGGGTGCAAAAGACTCTAATATTTATATTCTCCAGTCTGGTGCCGTTGCATTAAAGTCTCGTGACCTTGAAACTGGAGTTCCTGTTTCTGAACAGGTTAGGATCGGTGAGTTCTTTGGCGTAAAATCTGCACTCGCACACATGCCTAGCCTTGTTACAGCTTCCGTTCTTGTAAATTCAGTTGTCGTAACGATGACTGTTTCAGAATTTGAAAAACTTTTCAGCTCAAGGCAGGCAATTACAGAAAAGATGCTCCGCGTTTTTTCAAAGTCATTGCGCGACATCCATAGAAAGACAGAAGGATTCCTTAAGAGCGGCTTCGTTGCAATTTCTCCTGAAGTCGGAATGCTCAGTGTAGCACAGGCTTTTTACAACGACGAACAGTTCAACAGCTGTATTGATGTACTTAAGAGAATCTCGCAGATCAATCCAAATCCTTCAAACAGAAGTGAAATTGAAAAACTCTATAATGATGCAAAGAGAAGGGTAGGTAGCAGCAGACCTGGTGTTGCGGCATTTAAGTCTGAAACAGCTCCAGCAGAATCTTCTGGCCTTGCAGTGAATCAGTTCTCCCTTCCTGCATTTGACCGCTTTACAAAGAAGTATTCCCGCGGCGATGTAATCATCTCTGAATTTGAACCTGGAGAAACCTTCTACCTCATCAAGTACGGTGAAGTTCAGATCTGCAAGTGCATCAACAATCAGAACAAGAGTTTGGACATTCTTACTAACGGACAGTTCTTCGGCGAAATGGCAATTCTTGACAACAGCCAGCGCAGTGCCTCTTGTATTGCCCGCACTGATGTTGCATGTCTCGAATTCAACAAGGCAAACTTCAAGGCTTTGGTTCTCAGCAATCCTCAGATTGTCATGAACCTCCTTAAGATTTTTACAAAGCGCATCTATGACCAGTACAGGCAGTTCAAGATCATCCTCATCAAGGAAATTCCAGTTCGCATCTGCGATGTTTTCCTTATGTATGATGAACTTCAGGGTACTGCTTCAAACATGGATGAAGCAAACACAAAGCGCAAGTTCAACATTTCTGTAAATGACATTGCCTCATGGGCAGCCATTTCACAGCAGCAGGCCCACGAAGAGCTTTCTGTTCTCATGGACCGCGGCAAGATTGAAATCTTTGACGGCTACATTGTAGTAAAGAACATCCACGACATGCGCCGCATTGTCGACAACTACTACATGAAGGTTGAAGCCTTCACCAAAGCCCAGCAGAACTAGCTGCAGTTAAATTATCAACCAACGCCAACTTAGCTCACCTGGTAGAGCAGTTCCCTCGTAAAGAACAGGTACTCGGTTCAAGTCCGGGAGTTGGCTGAAAGACCTTCGCGAAAGTGGAGGTCTTTTTTATTTTCTGTGAAAATTTAGGAACCTTGAACCGAGTAGCGTAGCGAACGCCGAGCAGGTGCGAGTCTGTCAGTTGGCTCTTAAGGCTTCTGTAGAAATACGGGAGCCTTTTATTTTTTTTCCTGAGGCTTTGTAAATATAAAGAACTCGGGAGATTTACCGCTGATGATCCATCCGCCATTGTAAAAGCCGCTTTCGCCAACCGTAGGGTAGACGAAAATCACCTTGGCAGGATTATCCGTGTCGTAAATGAATGCGTTGGAGTTCCAGTCCCTCTTTTCATTTGGGAAAGGATACTGTTTGTCTGCAGGTGTATGGAAAGTGAATTTATATTTTCCTGGCTTTATGTTGTGAAGGTGCATGGCCATGCCGCCCATCAGGTAATAGGTCTTTTCATAATGGTTCACCTTGTTTGGAATTGAAGCCCATTCATAGGTTGCCCTTGCTGCAGTATAGGTGACATCATTGCCTTCCATGTCCTCAATCTTGAGCCAGCATCTTACTTCATTTATCTTCCTTGAATTTTCGGGGCGATAGATTATCAGTTCCCAGGGATTGTGCTTGATTTCCGTTTCTGCAAAAGCAATCAGTGAGAAAAATAATGCTGCAAGAAAAACTGCAAGTCGCTTCATCAGTTGAATTATATATGGGCCGGAAGAAAAATTAAAGAACCGGATCAATAGTATTGAAATGATTCCCGTTTCCTAATAGATTTGAATTGTATGAAAAAATGTATTTTGTTTCTTGCGTTTTTTTTTAGTTGCGTTTCCTTTTCCTTTTCCCAGGAAAAAACATCCGGAAGTAAGATTTCTATTTTGAGAAAGTACGATGCTGTTCTTGGCATTGAAAAGAACATGAAGGTTGCCTACGAATTCCAGAACAAAAGTTATCCTTCTGAGATTCCTGTAAGTGAATATGGGCCAATTACCCTGACGGAAGCTTTTGACGGTTACAGAAAACTCGCAGAGCAGGGGAATGCAGATGCCCTTTACGCCCTCGGAAACTATTACCGGAACAACGAAAAGATTTTCAGACATCATGAACTTGCATTTGGAATCTTCGGCATTCTTCGCCAGATGGACTATGTGCCTGGCATCCATAGCCTTGGATATATGTATGCTGAAGGATTAGGAACTGAAAGAAATATTGAGAAGGCCGTAGCCTGCTACGAAATGGCTGCAAGGGAAAAATTTCCCAATTCCCTGGTAAACCTTGCCCATTTGTATTTCCAGGGGGATGGAGTTCCAAAGGATGTTGAAAAAGGACTTGCCCTTGTGGAAGAAGCAGTTCAATACAAGGAAGAATCCGAAGGCGCTTTGGTTCTTGCAGACATTTACTCCGAGTATGTTCCTTATGGCGATTACTTGAGGAAGGCTGAAAGACTTTACCTGAAGGCAGAACAGCTTGGCAACAAAAATGCCCTGGGCTGCCTTGCTGATTTCTATGATGCAAATGGTCCAAAACCCGATGACGCTAAAGAAGCTGAATACTATAGAAAGGCAGTTGTTCATGAAGCGGAAGTGGGGCAGATAATCCGCAGCCGCCAAAGGGAACTTTTGCAATGCCTTCTAGAACAGGAAAAGAACGGTTCCAGCGACTGTTATGAAAGGATTGCCGACATCTACACTTTCTACGGCAGGAGCAATCCCGACTATAAAAAATACTATGAGTATCTTTTGAAGGCTGCTGAAGGTGGAAACTGCAATGCCATGACTACAGTTGGAAACGCCTATGCGTCAGGAAATTATTTTGATGAGGACAAGGCAAAGGCTGCCTGCTGGCTTCGTAAATCCTATGAAGGAAATCCTGAAATTAAAATCACCCTCTACTACCTTATGAACCTTTACATGAATTCGATCATTGGGTTGCCTGAATATCTTCGGGAGTGCATCAGGGATTCCAATATTTCCGGCGGTGCAGGTTTCTGGGAAGACTATTCCGTCGTAAAGGCGGAGGAAGCATTCTCGTTCTTCAAAAAACTTGCAGACAGCAAGAAAACTTTCCCATGGGAAAACAAAAGCCAGAGGCAGGCCTACTATTCCGTAGGATTTTGCTATGCAAAGGGAATAGGAACAGAAAAGGACATGAACCTTGCAAGGCAGTACGGCTATCAGGAACCTGAAAAATACATTAGGACTCCTGAAGAATATGCTGAGGAAAAGGCCCTTTATGCCGCTGAACAGAAATCAGAAATTGATTCCCTTTTAAGAAAGATAAAGTCTGGTTCGGCGGAATCAAAAGATTATTATGAGCTTGCCCAGAAATATCTTGTAACTCAATCCCAGCGTAATATGGAAAAGGCATATCCTCACATTGTGAAAGCCTGTGAAATGCAGAATCCTGCTGCCCTAAATCTCCTTGCATCCTGGTACAAGGAAGGCCGCTATGTTCAGTTCCGTCTTGAAAAAGCTGCCGAGCTCAATATAAAGTCTGCAGAACTTGGAAACCAGTGGGCAATTGCAGAAGTAAAATCAATTTACCGTTACGGTTTCGGTGTTGAACAGGACTGCGACAAGGAAATTGAGTGGGCGCAAAAGCGTGATCCTTTGCGGGTTTATGACAGGGATGTGGAAAGATATCTTGTTGAATCGGATGTTATGGAAGATCCAGAACTAGAAGAAGGCGACTGGTTTGTCATGGATGAAGATAGTCCGATGCATCGGGAAGATTTCTATTTTGACGGAAGCACCGATAGTGACGAGATTGGATTTTATGATTATGAAGTGTCTAAGGATTCGGAATACAAGGCTCCCCATGACCTTACTGTGGCAACCAATGTTCTTGAGTCCTTCCTTTCCTCTTTCCTTTCCGGAGGCGAAGAGTGGAAGGATCATGTTTACCTTGAATACTCCAATGAAATCATGAAGGATACTGCCTTGAATAAATTCCTTAAGTACAGGATGCAGTATGTTAATAAGCTTAAGGAATTCGACTTCTCCTTCAACAAGGAGATGATGAGGATTCCTGCTGCTGACAAATACCACAGCATAAAAGTGTACATCTATTTGGAAACTTACAGCGGCGAAACAGAATCAGGTTATGATGATGTCATGATGTTCTTCAGCAAGGAAAAAGGCCGCTGGTATGTGGAACAGCTTCCGGAATAATCCTGGCAGTTTTGTGGGCGCAGCCATTTATTAAAAACCTACGCTGACGGAGAGGACCCATTTTTGTGAAAACTGGGTTCCTTCGTTATTGCTTACCCAGGAAAGTTCCCTGTAAAAGCCTGTCTGAATCCTTACATAGGCATCTGTGGCTTCCAGCATGGCGGCGCCAACACGAAGGGTGTTTGTTGTCTTGTTATGTTTTTTTGAGTTCAAGTTGTTGTTGATGTCGTAGTAGGACTTGAAGTCTGTATATCTTGAAAAATCATAGTATGCAACCAGTGCTACTATCTGGTAAAGGTCCAGGTGGCATTTGACATTGAATATTCCGGAACTTAACATTCTTGTCGTAAAATCTTTTTCCGGACTGTAGGAATCATTTATGTATGAGTAGGAATGATAAACACTAGTCTTGTAGTAATACACTGGAATGATTGTGCTGTCCACCCGGAAAGTCAGCCATGAGTTGATTGGAAGCGTGTAGTTCAGGTCGATGCATGGACCTGCAATGGTGTTCTCCTGTTTTTCTTTTGAGGTGTACACGCCAAAATATTTGTTGCTCAGGTTCAGGTTTTCTCCGTATATGCTGTTGTTGATTATGCCGGTTGTGTTTACTGTTCCCTCAGTAAATTCAAGAAACAGGCCAAGACTGAGTGAAAATTTATGGTCGTTGTTCTTTTTCTTAAAATATCTCTTGTACGGAAATATTTTAAAAGAGTGGCAAAGTAAGTCCGTGTTGTAAGTTGCAATTCCTAAATTCGGAATGAATTCCTTTCTTGTTGAAAAATCATTTTCCCTTTCAAAATAAATCTGGCTTGAGTATTCCTGATTCCATTTGTATTCAAGGGAACCAAAGGTAACGCTTCCCTTGTTTAATGAAGGTTCGCAGCCGAAGTCCAAGGCGTATGGTCCGTTCTTCAAAAAGTCCATTGTGGAAAGGAAGAAATCCCTGAAGAAATATTCTTCGGAAGTGTTTTGTCCTGAATCAGTATTTTGAGAATAAATTGATGATATGAAAAATACGCTGCAAAGCAGGACAAATATTTTCTTTATATAACAAAATTATAATTTGAATTTCATAAAAAGCAATGTTTAGCCTGCCCTAGGCAGTTTGATTTTTTTTATGGCTTTTAAAATTAAAGGGCGTCTTTAATGACAAGGAAACTGCAAAATGCTATAGTTAAATCATAAATTTGCTGGTTTTCAATGGCGAAAATTTAAACGGAGGATACAGATGACTACTATTTGCGTCAAACAGGTCAAGCGTCTCAAGCGTCAGCATCATATTGTGCGTCGTTCGTTTAAATTGGATTGCGGGGCCGGCAGAGGTTTGATTTAACCTTTCTTTTGATTCAGGTTGGCTCCAGGACCTTTACAGGTCAATTTACTATTAGGAGATCAACATGAATACATCTATTTTTATTTCTGACTGCGATACAAACTGCATTTCAAACTCGAATACCAGAACTTTCCAGAAGCCTGTTGTTAATCTTTCTGCGACTGGCCTTAACATAAAGACACTCATGAAAAGGACAGGAGTTTCTGCAAGGGACCTTCAGTTCCTCATGGATTTCCCTTACATCCAGACAATCTACAACTGGACTCGCGGAATAAACCTTCCAACGATAGATAATCTTGTCGTTCTTTCAAAGATATTCAATGTGCCTATTAATGACATTGTTGTTACTGATATGGTTGAGATAACTTTGAATCCTGCAAATGCAGTGAAGATTGCCTGACTGGTACCGGCGGATGGAATCTATTTTTTTACGACAAAGTCATTGATTGTTATGGCGTGCTTGCCGGCAGACTTTGACTTGTAAAGGACTTCATCTGCCAGGTCAAAGAGTTCCTTTGTGTATCCGTTTTCAGAGAAGGCGATTCCAACGCTGATGGAAGATTCTACGGTGCTCTTTGATGCGTCTTCGAGGGCCCTCTGAACCTTCTGGAATTTTGCCATCAAAATGCTGCTCTGGGATTTGTCCATTCCGTTGAAGATTACAAGGAATTCATCTCCGCCAAAACGGATTACCTTGTCTGTTGTTCTTGCAATGGAAGTAAGGTGCTGTGCAACTTTCTTTATGATTGAATCACCCATTTCGTGACCATACTGGTCGTTGATAGATTTAAAGTCGTCAATGTCGATGATTGCAAGACAGATGTTGTATTCCCGTTTCCTTTCGATTTTCTGAAGTATGCTTCTGTTGTAAACTCCGGTAAGGGCGTCGTGTTCAGCCTTGAAGGTAAGCATTTTCTTGTGGGCCCTGTTTCTTTCATGGATTATTATCATGAAGATTACGATCACAAAGATGAAGAAAATCAGCATCAGGAAAGCAACGAGGTTGTAGCGGATGAAATTCCTAAGGGAATAGTCGTACTTTGTCTGCGAGTGCCTGTTTAGGGAATCTGCTATTACGCTGGAATCAAGTTTGCTGATGGCGGCTTCAATGATCGAATAAAGACTTGTGTTTGATTTTTCAACTGCAAGGGAATAGCCGACATCGTCTTCAAGAACCACATAGGAAAGTCCTTCGCATCCATGGTGAACTTTTGTCCAGTAGTTCCATGAAACGATGTTCATGACCATGAAGTCTATCTTTCCCTTGCGGATAGCCTGGATTGTCTCTTCTTCTGTTGCGAAACCAATCCTTTCGGTTCCCATGTTGTGCTCTATTGCATAGACATGCTGTGATGGAGATCCAATGGTGTATCCGAACCTCTGGTAGGAATCCACTCCCTTGTATTTCCCCTTGTAAATGAGGATCATCCTTTCTCGGGTGACATTTGTTGTCTGGGTATATCCAATCTGTTCAGAAAGCCACACATCGTCCATTACAGGATATGCACAGTCGATCTTGCCTTCCTTTAGGGCAACAATCATTTCGTTGTTGTTTGCGAAGGCTGACTTTTCAAATCTTATTTTCGAAGTTTTTTCAATCTGTTCAAGAAGATCGGAAAGAAGTCCCGTAAGTTCACCGCTGTCTGAATCCCTTCCGCAAAATGGCATTGAATTGTTTCTGTATCCGATTTTGATGACGGGATGATTTTTCAGGTAATGCAGTTCGTCCGGAGTAAGGGTTGTCCTTATGATGGATTTCTTGAAATATTTGTCGCGAAGCTGGTTGTTGAAATTCGGGTTGATTTCACGGTTGTGCTTCATTGCTGAGTTCAGCTGCCTGAGAAGGTCCGGCCTGCTTTTCTGTACAGCAAAAAAGAAAGGACTGTTTCCGATGGAGAAGGTTGGGCGGAATCCTTCCATTTAAAATCCGTCTGTTGTCACCATTGCGTCAATTTCGCCGGACTTTATTTTTTCAATCCTGTCGTTTACGCCGTCGCACAGGACGATGGTGCAGTCAAGTTCGTTTTCTTCTATAAAATTTTCAAGCAAGGAATGGTTTATGCTGTTTTTGTTTGCACCGATTTTTTTTCCGTTCAGCGTGTTTATGTCCGATATTGAAATCTGACTTCCTTTCTGAGGAACAAAGATGTAGTAGTGTTCTTCTCCCATTGGAAGTGATGAGAAATCCATCTGGCGCTTGCGTTCCGGAGTGATTGAAACATCATCGATGATGTCTATGTTTCCCTTAAGGAATTCGTTGTAGACTTCAGTCCAGGAACCGTAGCAATACTGGTAGGTCCATCCTGTATATTTGGCAAGCATTGCATAGTATTCGTAACCGTAACCTTTCTTGAATTCAATGTCGCTCTGTCCGGAATGAAATACATTATCCGAAAAATATCCTACGCGGATTTTCTTTTGTTCTTCTGAGAATGAATGAAAGGAAACGAAAACTGCGAGTGCAATTAAAGAAATTGCCTTACCGATAGACCTGTGCATTTTTTTTACATTATATGGATATTTTATTCTTCTTCCAAGTGGTCTGAAGTTACCTCGGCATTCCTTTCCATGAACATCTCTGCATCTTCGTGACCATATTTCTTTTCCCAGCTGCTGAAAGTTCCGGGAGTCTGATTTGTTTCAGGTTCTTTCTTTGCAGGTTTCTTTGTGATTTTAATCGGGTTTGAATATTGCCTTCTCATCATTGCATAGTATTCGCCGTCGTCCATAATAAACCTCTGTAAGGGAATTCTATCATAAATCGTGAATTTTGTATCAAATCTGTGGTAAGATTTCCAATCAGGTTATGGAGGAATAAAATGGCAATACAGATATTCGGTACGACAAAATCTTTTGATGTAAAGAAAGCTGAAAGGTATTTTGCGGAAAGAAGGATTCCCGTTCAGAAAATCGACCTTAAGGAAAAAGGATTTTCCAAGGGGGAATTCGAAAGTGTCGTTGCCTGTCTTTCAAAGAAGGCTGGAAGCAGGGCTGCAGCCATAGAACTCCTTGCCGACAAGAAGAACAGGGACTATTCAAGCTTTGCCTATCTTGATGACAGCGAGAAGGAATCAAAGCTTTTCGAAAATCCTATGCTTATGGTTCAGCCAATCGTTAGGAACGGAAAGGATGCAGCCACGGTAGGCTATGATCCTGAAACCTGGAAAAGCTGGACCTAGGTTTATAATTTGACTCCAGGTCCTCTCCGGTTATTTTTTCCAGAAACTTGGTGTAAAGAAAACAAACAGGGTGAACATTTCAAGGCGGCCTGCAAGCATGGCAAAGCAATAGAACCATTTTACAGGAGTTGCAAGCCATCCGAAGTTGCAGGAAGGACCGAGTGCATTAAATCCAGGTCCGATGTTTCCTATCATTGAAGCTGCCCCCGTGAAGGCCGTAAGAATATCCATTCCAAAAAGGGTTCCGAAGAAAGTAGTGAAAATCAACAGGAAGTAGTAGAGGCAGAAGAAAGCCATTACTGTCGGAACAATTTCCTTTCTTGCAGTCTGCTGGTTTAGCCTTACGGAAAAGATTCCGTGAGGGTGAATCATCTTCTGAATTTCGATTTTAAGAATCTTGTGGAATATGATCCAGCGAACTACTTTGACACCGCCTGAAGTAGAGCCTGAAGAACCGCCTATGAAGAAAAGCATGAAAATGATTGCCTGGCTGGCTGGCGTCCACAAAGTGAAGTCGCTTGTTGCAAATCCTGTTGTGCTCAAGATTGTTGCTACCTGAAAAGAAGTGTAGCGCAGTGTCCTGAACAATCCTCCGAACTGTCCGTATTCAAAAACCGTAAGGAGCAGTATGGTAATCGCATTGAGTGCCAGGTATCCTTTCAATTCGGAGTTGTTTCTGAGCTCCGAAAACTGGCGTGCAAAAACATAGAAGTACAGCGAAAAGTTTATTCCCGAAAGGAACATGAAGGTAAAGCAGATCATGTCGATTGCAGGACTGTTGTATGCCGCAATGCTTGCATTCCTTGTGGAAAATCCGCCGGTACCAAGTGTTGAAAAGGCGTGGCTCAAGGCGTCGATGAAATCCATTCCCGCAATCTTCAGGAGGATTGCTTCTGCCACCGTCATTCCAAGGTAGATGAACCAGAGGATTTTTGCAGTGGTTGTGATTCTGGGAGTGAACTTTCCTTTTTCAGGTCCTGTAGTTTCTGCCTTGATGAGCTGGAAGCCACCGATACCAAGGATAGGGAGTAGGGCTACAGTAAGGGCAACTATCCCCATGCCTCCGAGCCAGTGTGTAAGGCATCTCCACATGTTGATGCTTCTTGGCAATGTTTCGATTTCGGAAAGTATTGTTGAGCCTGTAGTTGAAAATCCCGATACGCTTTCAAAAACCGCATCCGTAATGTTTGGGATTGCACCGCTTGCATAGAGTGGTATTGCCCCGAAAAGGCAGGCCCCCGCCCATGCAACGGCAACAACGACAAAACTTGCCCTTGCAGTAAGCTTTGCCCTCTGCTTGTGCTTGAAGATAAGGAACAGGACCCCAAGTACAAAACTGATGGCCATTGGAACCAGAAATGATGGAAGAACCGAATATTCATGGCAATAGACGGCTGTTGCTATTGGAATGAGGAATGAAAGACCCACTATTGCAAGAATCAGAAAGAGAACCCTGAATACCGTTATTGTTACCGTTGATCTGTATTTCATTTGCTGAATTTTTCCAGGACTTTTTTGTCCCCTGTCTTTTCGATGATTACAAGGTGGTCGCCTGCCGTAAGAACGGTATTTCCCTGTGGAAGTTCGTAGTTCTTGCTGCCAGGTTTCTTGATGAGGAGAACAAGATACTGACCAGGATTTGCAATGTCTTTGAGTGCCTTTCCTGCAAATTTACTGTTTGGTGAAAGGTCGCATTCGATGATTTCAAATGCCCCGTTGGAAACCGTGTGGATTCCGGTAACGCTCTTGCCGTGAAGGTGGCTGATGATGGAATCTACAAGGGTGTCGCGCATAGGAATTGCAACTTCAATTCCCAGTTTGCGTGCTATGTTCCCGTACTGTGCCTGGTTTACGAGGACGATGGATTTTTCAACGCCAAGGGATTCAAGGTAGGCCGAAATTACCATGTTGAGCTCGTGGTTGTGGGTTGCGCAGATGAGGAGGTTGCATTTATCAAGCCTTTCTTCTTCTATTATAGAGTCATCCGTAATGTCTGCGTGAACAACATTTGCCGTAGGGAATTTTTCTTTTGCAGCCTCGCAAAGTTCAATGTCCGTGTCGATGATTGTCATGGACTGGGTTGATTTCTTTGTGCCGCCGAAAATCCTTGAAAGAAGGGATTTCTGCTCCCTTTCTATGATTCTTTCTGCAACGATGGAACCGACTCTTCCGATTCCGCAAAGGCAGATTTTCTTGATTACATCAATCTGGATACCGCAGAGACCAAGCATGTCTGCAATGTTTTCCTTTGCCGTGATGATGCCGATTCTGTCCCCCGCGTGAAGGATTGTTTCTCCGCTTGGAAGTGCGCTTACCATGTTGTCGGTTTCCGGGTCCTTTGTTTCCTGGTATACCACAAGGAATTTCTTGTCCGTAAGGTTACGGATGTTTTTGAGTGCAGTGCCGTCGAGCTTGCTGTCCTTTTCAATTTGAAGGGCTGTAACTTCGTATTCACCGTTTTCACCGAAGTCGACGATGTCGCTGATTGCACCGTGTTCAACGGCTTTTACGATTGCTTCCGCCGCTTCGACATCCGGGTGGACCATGTAGTCGATTCCATATAGCGGACGGTGGTTTCCCTTGAATGTATCGGCGTGATGCTTGGCAGCATCGTTTGTGTTAACATAGTAGGCGTAGTTTCTTACGCGGGCGATCTTTACGATGTTCGGATAAACTGCATCGACAAGGGAACAGGTGATCATGTTGACTTCGTCGTTGTTTGTAACGGCTACAAGTGCATCCTGCTTTTCGATTCCGTGTTCCTCAAGGTTTTCAAGGTTGTTGCCGTCAACTGCAAAGGCATCGCAGTCCAACTGACCCTTTACATTTTCAATGGTCTCTTCGTTGTTGTCGATGATTGTGACTGTGTTCTTTTCGTTGAGCAATCTTTTTGCAAGCTGAAGGCCCGTAAAACCTGCTCCGATAATCATAATGTTCATTTGTTTAAATTATAGCATTTTTGTCCGTTAATTTCGACCTTTGGAATTAAATTTGTTTTTTTAGCCCTTCCTTTGAGAAACTTCGTGTATATGGAAAAAAGTAAGAATAACCTTGAAATTTGTTGTAAAATTCGGAACTTAAAACGGAATTCAAGAAAATTTTGCTTTGCAAAATACTTAAAAAAGTTTAGTATTACTTAAGTTAAAGTCGCTGTTGGCGGCGGAAAATTTGTAAGGGGTTATAGTATGGAATACAAAATTACTAACGCTTATTGTAAACGTGTTTGGGATGATCTCAGCGCTCGCTATGCAGATCAGGGGCACTTCCTCCAGGCTGCAGGTCTCGTTCTTCAGACAATTTCACCTGTAGTAGACAAGATGCCAGAACTTGAAAAGACAGCAGTTCTTGAAAGACTTACAGAACCAGAAAGAATCATCATGTTCCGTGTACCTTGGACAGATGACAAGGGTGTACCACACGTAAACCGCGGTTACCGCGTTCAGTTCAACAGCGCAATCGGACCTTACAAGGGAGGCCTTCGCTTCTCTCCAGAAGTAGGTCTTGACGTTCTTAAATTCCTCGGATTCGAACAGATCCTCAAGAACTCTCTTACAACACTCCCAATGGGTGGCGGAAAGGGTGGTTCAGACTTTGACGCTCACGGAAAATCAGAAGGCGAAGTAATGCGCTTCTGCCAGTCATTCATGACAGAACTTTATCGCCACATCGGTGCTGACACAGACGTTCCAGCTGGAGACAAGGGTGTTGGTGGACGCGAAGTAGCTTGGATGTTCGGTCAGTACAAGAGAATCGCAAACGTATGGACAGGTGTTCTTACAGGTAAGGGACTTGACTTCGGTGGTTCTTTGATCCGCCCAGAAGCAACAGGTTACGGTCTCATCTACTTTGCAGAATGTATGCTTGCAAAGATGGGAACAGACTTCAAGGGAAAGACATGTCTCGTTTCTGGTAAGGGTAACGTTGCTCAGTACGCAACAGAAAAGATCAACCAGCTTGGTGGTAAGGTTATCACACTTTCTGACTCGTCTGGATACATCCTTGATGAAGACGGAATCGATGCTGAAAAGCTCGCATACATCACAGAACTTGCTAACACAAAGGCACGCATCTCTGAATACGTTAAGAAGTACCCAACAGCAAAGTTCTTTGCTGGAGAAAAGCCATGGGGAGTTAAGGCAGACTATGCATTCCCTTGTGCTACACAGGATGAAATCTACGAAGAAGATGCAAAGAAGCTCGTAGCAAACGGCATCAAGCTTGTTGCTGAAGGTGCTAACATGCCAACACGTGCAGAAGCTATCGCTTACCTCCAGGCAAACGGTGTACGCTTCGCTCCTGGTAAGGCAGCTAACGCTGGTGGTGTTGCAGTATCTGGTCTCGAAATGTCTCAGAACAGCGAACGCCTCTCATGGACACGCGAAGAAGTTGATGCAAAGCTCAAGAACATCATGACACAGATCCACGACAACGCATGGAACACAGCTAAGGAATTCGCAACAGAAGGCGACTACGTTTCTGGCGCAAACATCTACGGCTTCTTGAAGGTAGCAAGAGCCATGATGGCACAGGGACTTTGTTAAGATTTCCTAAATAATTAAAAAAAAAGCGGTTAAGGTTATCCTTAGCCGCTTTTCTATTTTAAATCAGTTGTGTTTTTTTTTATTTCAACACCCAGCTGCCGCCTACGCAGAATACATTTTTAAGTTCTTTGTAGGCCCCGTAATTATCTGCGTTTATTCCGCCTGTAGGCATGAATTTAACCTGAGGAAATGGTCCTGAAAGGGCTTTCAGCATCTTGATGCCGCCCAAGGCTTCTGCAGGGAAGAATTTCAGATAGGTAAGCCCATAGGAAAGGGCAAGCTCAACTTCAGAAGGAGTTGCAACCCCAGGAAACACCGGCATCTTGTTTTTAAGGCACCATTCTACTGTGGCCGGGTTCAGTCCAGGGGATACGATGAATTGGGCGCCGGCATCCTTTGCCATGGATGCAAGTTCCCCGTTGATTACGGTTCCGGCTCCTACAATAAGTTCGGGGTATTTTTCAACTACGGCTTTGATCGCATCTGCAATCATCCTGTAGCCGGAGAGGCCTTCTGTTGTGCGGAAGGTTATTTCTACTGCCCCGATTCCTTTTTCAATAGCCTTTGCTGCCGTCTCAAGGGTGGAGCCAACATCTTTTACAGTAATTACCGGTATGACGCCTACCTGGGCCATCCTTTCTGCCGTAGTTTCAAACATGCCCTTATTCTAGTTTAGAAAAGGATTTTATGCCACCTAAAAAGCAAATTGGAAACGTTATGATTTTTGTATCATTTTCTTGTATTTTATAGAAAAAAAGTTTGACAGCAGTTATCAACGCGTGTATACTAATCGTGTTGAGCAAACGATTTTTCTTGTTTTTGCTCTTTCGGTGAATTAAACTTTAGTCATAGACGGGAATTGGGTATGGAAAGAGTTGCGTCGGCAGTTACAATTGCGGATATAGCGGAAAAGCTTGGGGTTTCCAAGTCCACCGTGTCTCGTGCCATAAACTGCAAGGGGCGCATAGGGGCAGAAACCCGCCGCAAAATCATTGAGATGGCGGAATCCTGCAACTACATTCCGAACCCAATGGCAAAGGGCCTTGTTTTGAGGAGGACCTTCAACATTGGAGTTGTAATTCCCCGTGATGCGGACAAAGGGGACATTCCTTTCTTTCAGAACTGTCTGGTTGGAATCTCCGAATCCGTATATAAGCTTGACTATGATGTTGTTCTGGTGGTTCAGGCCGGAAACGACATAATACCTTTGAGAAGGCTCGTAACCAACAGAAAGGTTGACGGGGTAATCCTTACGAGGCTTGAAGAAAACGACGAGTCGGTAAGGTTCTTGAAAAAGGAAGGCATACCTTTCCTTGTGTTCGGAACTTCCGATGACGAGGAACTTTATCAGATAGACAGCGACCAGGTTTCCGGCTGCTTTGAAATGACCAGGTTCATGATAAGCAAGGGGTGCAGCAGGGTTGCTGTTCTTGGCGGAAACATTAACCACAGGGTGAATGGATTTCGCCTTAAGGGATTTGAAGATGCCTGCCTTTCAAGCGGCGTTTCCCTTGACGGTTGTCCTGTTTACTGGGGCATGGATGACCAGAAGGTTCTGGATGAAACCCTTCCGGAAATCATGAAGGACAATCCCCAGTGTCTGGTCTGCATGGATGATGCGATCTGCGTTTATGTGCTCAAGTGGCTCAAGCAGAACGACTATGAGATTCCGGCGGACATTCAGGTGATTTCATTCTATGACAATCAGGTTTTGGAGAATAATACTCCGCCTGTTACGGCATTGAATGTAAATGTTTCCAGTTTTGCCGGGGAAGCGGGCAAGATCCTTACGGGGCTGATTGAAGGAAAAGAGGTTCCTAAAAAAACTGCCGTAGGGTACGAACTTAAAATCAGGGAATCATTCCGTTGATTCGGATTGACATAAAAAGGTTAATTATTTCAGCCTGGAAGATTGAATCATTTTCCGGAGTCTGATTCTTCATTGTCTAGGAGGATAAATATGAAGAAAGTTGTATTTGCAGCAGCTGCTATCGCTGCAGGTGTTCTTGCTTTGACAGGATGTTCAAAGAAGGAAGGAGCTTCAGTAAAGAAGTCTGATGGAAAGGTTGTGCTTACAGTATGGGAATCCCTTCAGGGACCAGATGAATTCATCAAGCAGGCTGGAGAAGCATATTCAAAGGCTCATCCAAATGTAGAAATCAAGTTCGTGAATGTTGAACTTGGTGATGCTGCAGGACAGATTGCCCTTGACGGACCAGCTGGAGTAGGACCAGATATTTTTGCTGCTCCACACGACAAGCTCGGTGAACTCGTAAACGGTGGACACGTTCTCCCAACAGTAAATGCTGATGCAGTAAAGAAGGCAGTTCTTGGTGCATGTTCACAGGCTCTTACATACGACGGAAAGATGTACGGATACCCAATCTCTGCTGAAACATACGCATTGTTCTACAACAAGGACCTCATTTCAGAATCTGATGTTCCAAAGACATGGGATGACCTTGCAAAGTGGACAAAGACATTCAATGCAAACAACAGCGGAAAGCGCGGATTTGTAATGGATGTTGGCAACGGATACTACACAATCATCTTTACAACAGCAGGTGGAAACCGCCTCTTCGGAACATCAGGAACAGATACATCATCATCTTACCTCAACACAGCAAATGCTGTTAACGGCATGAAGTTCTTCCAGTCACTTAAGGACGCTCTCAATGTTCCAGCAGCTGACCTTGATACAGGTAACTGTGACGCAGCATTCCAGGGTGGAAACGCAGCAATGCACATCACTGGACCATGGAACATCAAGAACTTCAAGGATGCAGGACTTAACTTCGGTGTAGCTCCACTTCCAGCACTTCCTGGCGACAACAAGCCTGCAGCTTCATTCTCTGGTACACGCGCCATGTTCGTTTCAGCATACTCTGATCATCCGGCAGAAGCTGCTGACTTTGCTCAGTTCCTCATCTCTGCTTCTATGCAGCAGCTCCGCTTCGACTTGACAGGTGCTATGCCTTCAATCGATACACCGGTTTCAAGCCCATACATCGGCGGCTTCCTCAAGCAGCTTGACTACGCATTCCCAATGCCATCAATTCCTGAAATGGCAAAGTTCTGGGAAACAATGGGTAACACATCAAAGAACATCTGGGACGGTGCAGACGCACAGGCAGAACTTGATGCATGTAACGCAGCAATCATTTCTAAATAATTTTTAGATAGTTTGCTCGGTGTGGGGAAGCGTAAAGTTTCCCCGCATCTTCGGAAACTCAAGGATGAATGAAAAAAATACTTTCTTGAGTTTCCGAAGATGTATGGTTGAATGAATCATGCAGTTTGATTGAGTTTATTTTATTAATTGCGAGGTGCCCTATGCGGATAGAATCCGACGGAAGTTCAGCAAAGAAGGTAAAGATGACGGCCTGTGGTTTCATGGGACTGTCACATATTCTTTACCTTAAACAGTATTTGAAAGGCGGACTTTTTGCAGCAGTAGAAGTTCTCTTCCTTTGTTATTTGCCAACAGTATGCAAAAAGGTTTATGACCTGATTACTCTTGGTGATCCACAGCCAGATGTCCCTCTTAAGCTCCGTAACAATTCCATGTTCATGCTTATTGACGGTATCCTTACGCTTTCAATCGTTGCAGTTTTTGCAATCCTCTATTGGATTTCTGTAAAGAGTGCAAATCGCGGTTACTGCGAATATACAAGAACTAAAAGGTTCATGTCACAGAAAACTTCAATGGCAGAAATCGGAAGCAATGCTTTCCCAATTTCAGGTCTTGCACCTTGTGTCCTCATGCTTCTTGTTTTCGTTGTGGTTCCTTTGCTTTTCAGCGTTTGCGTTGCCTTTACAAACTATTCGGCGCCAGAACACATTACTCCTAAGAACACTGTGGACTGGGTTGGTTTTACAAACTTCAAGGATCTTCTTTTTGGAGGAACAACCTGGTCAAAGGGATTTGCTCGCATTGCAGTATGGACTCTTGTGTGGGCAGTAGCCTCAACATTTACATGTTATTTCTGTGGACTTCTTGTTGCTGTTCACCTTACAGAAAGCGGAGTTAAGTTTTCATCAGTATTCAGATTCATCTTCATCCTTCCTTATGCAGTTCCTTCAGTAATCACAATGATTCTCTGGAAGCACATGCTCAACGGAACTTTCGGTATCGTAAACAGAACCCTTCAGGCCATTGGAATCCTTAGGCTTGACCAGACTATTCCTTGGCTTGGAAATGCAAACCTTGCACAGCTCATGTGTGTCGTAATCAACCTTTGGGCTGGCTTCGGTTACTTCATGATGCTTTCAATGGGAACAATGACTGCAATTTCAAAGGATATGTACGAAGCTGCAAAGATTGACGGCGCATCAAGTTTCCAGACACTCAAGAGCATTACTCTTCCGCTGGTTCTTTATCAGACAATGCCTTTGATCATCATGAGCTTTACCCACAACATCAATAACTTCGGAATCATCTTCTTCCTTACTGGCGGAAATCCTGTCGTTAAGGACAGTACAACAACAATGGCAGGCGGAACAGATATTCTCGTTACCTGGATTTACAAGCTCACAATTACATTGCAGAAATACAATTATGCTTCGGTTATTGCAGTACTCATCTTCGTTGTACTTGCTCCGTTTGCAATCTATCAGTTCAGAAATACAAAGGCTTTCAAGGAAGGTGAAGTATGAAAATTCAGAATTCAGTACGCACGCTCAATTTAACTTTTTCCTACATTTTATTCGTAATAATTTCGCTCATTGTTTTCTATCCTTTGGTTTATGTTGTGTCTGCAGCCTTTGCGCCAGGAAACAGCATTGCCAACTTGAGCATCATTCCTTTTGGCAACGGTCATACAATCCGTCTTTCAAGCGATCTGACAATTGCGGTGGGAAATGGATTCACCCTTGATCACTTCAAGTATCTTTTTACAAAGACTGACTACTGGATGTGGTTCAAGAACACTCTCTTTGTTGCCCTCTGGACTACAGCCCTTACAGTTGTTATTTCGTCATTGAGCGCCTATGTATTCTCTCGCTTTAGGTTTGCCTTCAAGCACAGCCTTTTGATGAGCCTTCTTGTCCTTCAGATTTTCCCTTCTTTCGTAGGAATGATTGCCATCTATGTAATCCTCATGCGCATCGGTGGACTTGATACCCTCTGGGGACTTGTACTCATCTATGTTTCAGGAAACATTCCTTACAACACCTGGATGGTAAAAAGCTACATGGATACAGTAAGCAAGAATCTTGATGAAGCCGCCCGCATTGACGGTGCAAGCCACTTCAGGACTTTTGCCACAATCATTCTTCCGGTAACAAGGCCAATCATTACCTTCCTTGCTGTTTCAAGTTTTACAGGCCCTTGGATGGACTTCATTTTCCCTAAGATGGTTTTGAGAAGCCCAGAAAAGCAGACCCTTGCCCTTGGTTTGTTCTCTTTCGTTACTGACAAAAAGAACGAGTTTACGAACTTTGCCGCAGGTGCCCTTGTAGTTGCAATTCCGTTCGTCATCTTCTTCCTCTTTAGTCAGAAGGCCATGATGATGAGCATGAGTACTGCAGCAGTTAAGGAATAATGGAATAAAGATAGGGTGCGCAATTGTTTGCGCACTTTATTTTGATTGGGTATCAACACGCGTTGACCTATTTCTGTTCTGTGCTATATTAGAGTTGAAGGTACGACAGAGGGGACAGACCCCTAAAACAGCAAACAAAGGGGACAGACCCCCTTTGAAAAATGAAAAAGTAAAAGGAAATGTTGCAGATACATAGGGGTCTGTCCCCTCTGAAAGTGCATCATGAC
>JAUNCR010000020.1:28764-30680 GCA_030526505.1 Spirochaetales bacterium | reverse complement strand
ATTTTCATTATACTCTATGACCAAAATCATTATAATAGTTCTGGTATGTTTTTGTATTGAGTAATTTCTCATAATAAAACTGTGAAAAATTCACAAAAATATTCTTTAAAATTCACAGGTAATGGTGAAATGGTACTCATTACAAATCAATTATTATCTTTGATAATCTAACTGAACTTTTTTGAGTTTAATAATTTTGCTAAGCGATGGTTATATCGAAAAGAGGGCTAGAAATGAGTAATGATGTATTGTCAGTGTTGCCACAGAGTGTGACATCTTCAAATGCAGAAAGCAGTGCACAAAGTGCTTTGATGAGCTGGAAAGGGGCAAGCGCTTCATGGGAGCAGAAAACCTGTGATTCTGTAGGAGCTGCATCAGTGGAATTTGCCGTTAAGTGGAATAACGCAATTATCCCGGAAATTGATTCAAAGATTAAGAAATTAGAGTCTGATTATGAAAGTAAAAAAGCAAAGCATGATGAGGTGTATTCACAGTACAAGGATAAGGAAAGGGAATTAGAACAGTGTGCTAAAAAAATTGATGGTATCCGATATCAAAAACTTAAGCACATCGAATTGAAGAATGGTTTGGCTATGTCCCCTGAAGCGGCGGCAAAGGGACCTGATGGAATGCCTAGACAGGACTGGAGGGTTACAAACTTACCTGCCTTTAAGGCTGCCTGTGATCAGGAAGAAATAGCATTAAAAGAGCAGAGTGAATGCAAAAGGCAGGCTGCAAAATTTGAAAGTGAGGCTGATAATTGGTCAAAGCAGATGAATTCTGTAGAAGCTGAGATGAAGAAAGTAAAAAAAGAAAAGGAGGCTCTTGTAAAGAAAATTGAAAATTTCATTCTTGAAGTATATCACCTGAATTTAATGGATGAATCAGTCGCATTTTTAACGGCAGTAAAAAATTCACCAATTGATTTTTCATCTTCCACAAAAAAATTATTGCTGAGCCGTCTGTTCTTTATCCAGAATGCCTATAGAAAATTGTTCGATGCATTTGAAACAACAATGAAATCAAATCCTGAAACCTATAGCAGCTGCGTTTTTGATTTGTCACAGAATCAGATTTCATATAAAGCTGATCGTCCTGTAAATGTAAAAAAGTTCAAGGGAAAAATTCAGATTTCTTTGTTTTCCGATTCTCAGGAAAGTGCAAAATATTCTTTTTCAAGCAAGAATGATTTCTTGATTACTGGGAAAGATATCGAAACTGCAAAACAGAATGTACAGAGTGCTTTCAAATCCTTTGAGCTTTCTTCAAACCGTGCGAATTTTACAGCCTTGTTGATTAAAAGCTACGAAAACAATGCCATTGAAAGTGAATTGGAAAAGATTTCTGAATCATCTGATTCCTATGCTAAGGAACTGGGTGATATTTTAGAAGTCATGCAGGCAAATGGAGCTACAAACAGTAAAATCAGGATTCTTATTGGGAAGGCCATGAACTGGCATTTGGATCATTGGCCAAAACTTTGGTATAAGATTGCATCGATAGCCGCTGTACTGATACTTCTGGTTGGTGTTTTTGCTGGTACAATCGCAGGCATAAGTAATGCTACAAAAAATGCAGCTTATAAAAAGATGTTTACGGAATGGAATGTTGCAACAGACAAAAAATCTAAGGATGTTGTAAGTGCCAAGAAGAATGTTGCCATATCAGATACACAGCTTTGTTATTTATCTGTTTCTGTCCTTCAGGGGGATGAAGTCAAGGAAAGCATTGAACGGTTTAAAAACTATTTCGAAAAATCACCTGAAAAATTCATTCCATTGGATGAAGAAATGAATATGATTTTTAAAGAGAATCTGACAGGATTGTTTCCTAATGATGCTGAAATTAATCTTTCAATTTCATTGAGGTTTTATGAAGGAGAAATATATAAGCGCAAAAGCAGTAAGAAGCACTAT
>JAUNCR010000020.1:14082-28754 GCA_030526505.1 Spirochaetales bacterium | reverse complement strand
GGTCGGTGTTTCTACTGGTCAGAATGGAACTATAAAGTCAATAACTGACTTAAGTGAACTTGGACTTAAATCGTTTTAATTAAAAAATATTTTAGAGCAGGGAATAATTGAAGTTGTCGTCATTTTCCTTGCTCTTTATTTATTGTGAGGTGCATCATGTCAGATAAGAATTATGGCCACTGTAATTATTGTGGAAAATACAGACCATTAACATGGAATGGAGGTTATTGTTCTGAGCGCTGCTATAAAAAATCTGGTCAGCAGGATCAGGATACAGCTGATGAAATCAGCTATCAGATGTTATGGTATTATTCAGAACGATAATCATGAGCATAGGCTGGAATATTTTCTATTATTCAATGTTAGGTATTCTCCGTGACAATTCACAGACTGCTCTGGTTGACGTGCTTACAATTCCTACGCCTTTAGTAATGATTGGCATTACAATTGTTGTGTCAGTAATACAGAATTTAATGGAAAGAGGCAAAAGTAAGGCTTTTCGATGGTTCATACAGTTTGGAATTCCTATACTTCTATTGATAGCTGTGGAAATTAAGATAAACACTTAAAGTTTGCTGCTTCGGATTCCATACCTGTTCTGAATGATCTAGAAATGCAGATCGCAGATTGTCGGGCCAAGCCCGACAATGACATTTTATATATTCTGGTTTTTATTTTGTGTCTTCTTCAAGTGCCTTCTGCATGAGTTCATCGTATGGGTCTGCAGCCCGCTTGAAGTTGTAAAGCTTTCCATCCTTGAGAAAGCAATGGCGTGATTTTGCTGTTACGCACAGTGCGCCTGTCTTTTTGTTTTTCATTGTGTATCCGATTTCCAGTTTAAGGCCGTTGTAGGTAAGAACCTTGACTTCAATTTCAAGTATGTCCGCAAATTCAGTCGGAGTTTTATATTCAATATCAAGGCCTACTACAGGCGAACCGATTCCCTTTCGTTCAACTTCGTCAAAAGGCATTCCTATTTCTTCCAGATATTGAACTCTGGCTTCTTCCATAAACTTAATGTAGTTTGAATGATGGGTGATGCCCATTTTGTCTGTCTCATGATAATTGATTTTTCTTGTGTAAACTGTCATGAAATCATTTTACTTTTTTTTACCCACAATCATCAAGTGATAGGGGGTAAATAGTACCTTATATACATCAAGTGATAGTGAGGTATCTATATGTTGTATTATGTTTTTTATTCAATTGCTGCCGTTAATTTTGCTGCATTCCTTGTTTCCCTTATCCTGTACACAAAGGAATCCATCAAGTGTGAAAATTATCGCAAATTGGAAGAATATATCCGCAGTCTGGAAATCGAAAATTTGAAACAGGCTGTTTGAAATGAAAGGCTGTGTCCGGAAATTGTATTGCTATAGGATATGTGGTGGTTGAGGCTCTCGAAACTACCACATATTTTGTGGATATTGCTTGATTTCGACAGGCGGCATCAAGGAAACTACGTTGCCATGTCCAATCGGCGCAGCAACACTTTCTACGGACATAGCGAAATGAAAAAAGGGCTGCCACATTGGACAGCCCCATTGACCAGCCTTTTACAGCCAGATTACTTCCAAGGATTCTTTCTGATGAAAGTTTCGTTTCTTTCGTATCCAACGCTTACGATGGAAACTGGAGTTTCTGTGAAAGCTTCGATGAATTCAATGTACTTGCGAGCGTTCTTTGGAAGCTTGCTGTACTTCTTGATTTCCTTGAGGGATGTCTTCCATCCGTCGAACTTTTCAAGAACTGGTTTTGCCTTGTTGAGCATGTCTACATTTGATGGGAAGTCTGTTACTATCTTTCCGTCGATTTCGTATGCTACACAAGCTTCGATCTGATCCATTGCATCGTAGATGTCAAGGTGAGTAAGAACGAGGCCGTCCATACTGTTGAAGCGGCATGCATAGCGGAGTGCAACCAAGTCAAGGTAACCGCAGCGGCGTGCGCGACCTGTTGTTACACCGTATTCACGACCTGTGTCACGAACATAGCGGCAAAGTTCGCTTTCTGATTCATCTGATTCGTTGAATTCTGTTGGCATTGGACCGTTACCAACGCGTGTCTGGTATGCCTTGAAAACACCGAGGATCTGGTCGATTTCGTGTGGACCGATACCTGAACCTGTACATGCACCTGCAGCACAAGATGTACCAGAAGATACATAAGGGTATGTACCAGAGTCGATGTCGAGCATGGCACCCTGAGCACCTTCAAAGAGGATGTTGTCCTTCTTGAATTCGTGCATCTTAGCAACAAGGTCAACCCTCATTGAAAGGAGCTGGTCCTTGTACTTGTTGATGTATTCAAGGTCTTCACCGTCGAATTCTGCCATCTTTTCTGCCCAGTCAAGGTCAGCAAGACGAACACCGTCGCGGTGTGCCTTTTCTGCGTATGCAATACCCATACCGCGGCCTGTTGTACCGATTGGGCGCTTGCGCTGTGCATCGCGTTCCTTATCCATAGTTCTGTACTTTGGAAGAATGAGCTGTGCGCGGTCAGAAATGAATACGCGTCCTTCCCAGTCAATTCCGTTGTCCTTAAGCATCTTAAGTTCATCAAAGAGTGCTTCTGGGTCAATAACCATTCCGCTGCCGAGGAATACTGTCTTGTCCTTGTAAAGGATTCCGCTTGGAACCTGGTGGAGGGCAAACTGCTTTCCGTCTACAACAATTGTATGTCCAGCGTTTGGTCCGCCTGAATAACGAACTACATACTTGGCATCTTCTGCAAGGTAGTCAACGATCTTACCTTTTCCTTCATCTCCCCACTGGGCACCGATGATTACAACGTTCATATAAAATCCTCCTGACTGCATGAGATGCATTCAGCGCCAGATGCAGTCAAAAAATTTACAAATTGATTAGCTATGGATTGATGTGTTTCTTACTGTTACATCGTGAGCCGAACCTTCACTGATTGTTGTCTGGCTTACGAGTGTAATCTTTGCCTTTTCCTGAAGTTCAGGGATAGAAAGGGCACCACAGTTACACATTGTGTGGATGATTTTGCTTGTTGTGAGTGCAACACCGTCGTGCAAGTGTCCTGCGTATGGAACATAAGAGTCAACGCCTTCTTCGAAAGAAAGTGTCTTCTTTCCGCCAAGGTCATAGCGCTGCCAGTTGCGTGCGCGGTTTGAACCTTCGCCCCAATATTCCTTTACATAGCTTCCATTGATGTTGAGCTTTGCTGTTGGTGATTCATCAAAGCGAGCAAAATAGCGGCCCTGCATTACGAAGTCTGCACCCATGGCAAGGGCAAGAGTGATGTGGTAGTCGTGAACTACGCCACCGTCTGAACAGATTGGAATGTAAATGCCTGTCTTTGCATAGTATTCGTCGCGAGCCTTTGCAACTTCGATTGTTGCTGTAGCCTGTCCGCGTCCGATACCCTTTGTTTCGCGAGTGATACAGATTGAACCGCCACCGATACCGATCTTGATGAAGTCTGCACCCTGTTCTGCAAGGTACATGAAGCCTTCGCGGTCAACAACGTTTCCGGCGCCAACTTTTGCGTTAGGCCATTTTGCGTGAATGTCCTTGAGAGCCTTTCCCTGCCAGCAAGAGTAACCTTCAGAAGAGTCAAGGCAGAGAACATCTACGCCTGCTTCGAGAAGGGCAGGAACACGGTCCATGTAGTCGCGTGTGTTGATACCTGCACCTACGATATATCTGTGCTGTGAATCAAGGTTTTCGTTTGGATATGTCTGGTGGTTGTCGAAGTCCTTGCGGAATACCATTGAAACAAGGTTTCCGTTTGCGTCGATGATTGGAAGCTGGTTTACCTTGTGTGTCCAGATGAGGTCGTTTGCTTCTGAAAGAGTGATTCCGTCCTTTCCTGTAACGAGCTTTGCAAATGGAGTCATGTATTCAGAAACCTTTGCATCTGGTGCAACATGGTTGATTCTATAGTCGCGTTCTGTAATGATGCCTTCAAGCTTTCCGTGTGCTGTTCCGTCGCTTGTAACTGCGATTGTGCTGTGTCCAGTCTGTTCGATAAGTTCAACAACTTCCTGGATTGTCTGGTCTGGGCGGATGTTTGAGTCTGAAGTTACGAATCCTGCCTTGTATGCCTTAACGCGGGCAACCATTGCTGCCTGGTTTTCAATTGTCTGTGAACCGAAGATGAAGCTGATTCCACCTTCCTTTGCAAGTGCGATGGCAAGCTTATCATCTGAAACTGACTGCATTACTGCAGAAACCATAGGAATGTTCATTGTAAGAGCTGGTTTCTCTCCTGCTTTCTTGTTGTAGCGTACAACCGGAGTCTTGAGGGAAACATTGTCTGGAATACAATCTTCAGATGTGTAACCAGGAATCAAAAGATACTCAGCAAATGTGTGAGAAGGCTCTTCGTAGTAATATGCCATGATTTACTCCTAATATAGAAAAAATGATAATAGATACTTGCCAATGCATTATAGTGAATATGTGCCTCTTAATAAAGTGAATTTGAAAAGAATTCTTCAGTCGCATTGAATTTATGCCGAAAATCAGACTATGAAAGTGTCTAAATTTTTTATTTCCGCATCCGCTGTTTTCATATCCATGTCTGGCCTTGCTTTTGCAGACATTACCTATAAAGTTGAAAGCGGTGATACCTATTATTCTATTGCAAGAAAGTATGGCGTATCGGTAAGCGAAATATATTCGGCAAACGGACTTACAGATAAGGATACCCTGAAGATAGGTCAGTCCCTTAAGATTCCGGGAATCGACAGGATGGACAATAAAGCTTCCGGCGATAAGGCTGCTGTTACTTACGATACATATGTAGTGCAGAAGGACGACACTTTCTATCGCATTGCAAAAAACAACCTTATTTCCGTTGACGAGCTTCTTGAAGCAAACGGATTTACAAAAAACGATGTGCTTAAAGTTGGTAAGAAAATCAGGATTCCTCGCAAGGGGGGAACTTCTTCTTCTGAGGTTGCAAAGTCTGATTCGAAAACCGAAACAAAGCCTGCGGCTGAAGTAAGAAAGTTCGATACCTACACAGTTCAGAAGGGCGATACCTTCTACCGCATTGCAAAGGTGAATGCAATTACTGTTGATGAACTTAAGAAACTCAACGGCCTTGATTCAAAATCTGAACTTAAGGCTGGGCAGAAACTTAAGATTCCAGTAACAATAGTAGATACTGCAAATGCAAATCTTCCGTCCCTTCCTGATGATCCAAGAAAGTATTCCGCAAAGAAGGGTGATCCAAGCCTTTCATGGCCTGTTAAGAATCCTACAATTACATACATGACTGGAAAAATCAGTGGCGTTCAGCTTGGCTGCGCAAAAAACGAAAGTGTTACTGCAATCCGTGCTGGAACCGTAATGTATGTTGGAAACTACCGCGGGTATGGTCAGGTGGTTTTCGTGCAGACAAAAACTGGCCACATCTATGTTTACAGCGGTCTTGGTTCAATAAAGGTTCAGAAGGGAGATTATCTTGTTTTCGGAGATGTAATCGGTACTGCCGGAACAGACAGCATCAAGGGGACAAACCAGATGTGCCTTATGGTGTTCCAGAAGTCTTCGCCTATAGACCCAGCGAAAGCTCCACGAGGATGAATCCTCATGGAGCTTTCGTTAGACTTTTTCTTTGCCGCGTCCGCGTCAAAAATGCTTCGCATTTACGAAAAAGTCTCGGTTGCTAAAAAGTCTTTGGCCGCATAACCGGGCGGCCAAAATGCTACGCAATTACAGAAAACTCTCAGCGAAGGCACCTGGTGGCCAGGTAACTTTATTTGTTTCTGTATTTTTCAACCAGCTGGTCTGCGGTGTCTACGCACATGTGACAGCTGGTTTTATTTTCTGTCTTTATCTGCCGGCAAGTGGTTGCTCCGCAGATTTTTGTGAACTCTTCTTCAATTTCCCTTGCATGGTCAGGCAAAGCTTCCTTTGCTGCAAAGAGTGCACCGCATAGTCCACCGGGGGCTCTTCCTCCGACATATGGGGCGTAAGTTTCCACGATGTTGTGGTCAGAATATAATTCGCTGTATTTGTTTGCCACTGCCTGGGCGCAATTGTGTCCAGGCTGTGGATTTCTGAATGTGTCTGTTGCCTTCATGTTCTATTCCTTACAAGTTCTGGATAATGATTTCCCTGATGCCTTCAAAGCGCTGGTCCTTTAGGCCGTAGTCCATTTCCTTGTAGGTCCAGTAAGCCCTTCCTATTCCGTGGAACTCAAAGGCCTCGTGAATCTGCTTGAACCACTGCATTGTTGACGCATTGTCAGCCCTGTCGATGGCGCCGTATTCAACGCAGTAGATTATGGTTCCGAGTTTTTCAACATAGTTTACTGCCCTTTGGAAAAGGTTCTTGAAGTAATCTGGTCCCAAAAGGTCTGGGCAGGTATTCTTTGCCGTAAATCTGATGGCCGGGTATTTTTCAAGGCGCTCGTAGTATTCTTCCTTTGATACGGGGAAACTCATCTTTGCATCCTGCGGAATGTCATCGCGCCAATAGGCCTGCTGCTGGCAGAAAAGCAAAGGTTCGTAGCAATGGAAACTGAAACCGACATTAGGATCGTGGAAATCGGAAAGGGTGGTGATTGCGTGCACGCTTGAGTGGCTTGAACCGCAAACAAGAATCTTTGTTTTAGGCGCAAACACGCGGATGATGGAAATTGCACTTCTTGAAATGTTCATCCATGAATCCTGGTCTGTGGCATCCATTACGGCATTCAAAAGTTCAAAGCAAACCCTGTCCGGTCTTGAGCCATAGCGTTTTGCCAGGGAAATCCAGACATTTATGAAACGCATGATTACTTTTTCATTGTGGAAAAATCCTTCGTCTGTTTCACCGTCAAGAAAGTTATATCCGTAGAATTTATGAATTTCAATTATAAGGTTAACATTGTATTCGTCGCACCATTGGAGGCATCGGTCGATGTATTCGAACCCTGTTTCTACAGTTGACCCTTTTTCATCCTGAAGCAGGGTATAATCAATTGGGAGTCTTACATGGTCGAGCCCCCAGTCAGCAATCTGCTTTATGTCTTCTTTTGTGATGAATGTATCAAGATGTTCTTTTTTCAAACTGCTCTGAGAAAGCCAGCCACCAAGGTTAATTCCTTTTCTAAATCCGTTCCATGGTTTCATGGAAATAATTATAACACAAAAAAATCAAAATAAAATGTCAGGGATTCAGGGCAAGCTGGGCAAGGCTTTTTATGTCCGTGTTTTCTTTTCTTTCCAGAACGAGTTTTTGGAAAAGTTCCATGCATACCCTGGCATCATCATTGGCCCTGTGTGCCTGAAGCACATTTATTCCGTATCTTTTTGCAAGGGACTGAAGCCTGTAGGGGCCTTCCTCCGTTCCCTTGAAATCGGGGTGAAATGCCCTTGTCATTACCAGGGTGTCTATAACCTGGTTTTCCAGAGTTTTCATATTCGCCCTTTCAAGTTCCATGTTGATGAAATGAATGTCGAAGGGAGCGTTGTGGGCAACTAGAATCGTATCCTTTCCTCCGCAGAACTCCAGAAACTTTGGAATTGCTTCCGCTGCAGAAGGACTTTTGCTTACCATGAAATCGTCGATTCCCGTAAGTTCAGTAATGTACATGGGAATTTCAACGGGTGGTTTTATGAGCATGTCGAATGGTTCCCCGATGATTCCGTAGCGGTTGAATTTTACGGCACCGATTTCAATGAGAAAATTTTCAGTAGGGTGAAGCCCTGTGGTTTCCGTATCGACAGCAACATAGGTGTAGTCCTTTTCAAAAAAATCCCGGACTGTTCTCCTGTTGTCTGTAAGTATTTTTATTCTGCCCATGAATTAAATATAGATAAAAAAAGCGGATTGCAAAGCATGTTATGAATGCAATCCGCCTGTATTAGTTTTTATGCTCAGTAAAAATTACTTTGCTGAATCAAGGATCTTTGTGATTTCCTTAGAGATTGCATCACAAAGCTTTGCTGCTTCTGCCTTAGACTTGGCAAGTTCAGCATCCTTTCCACCCTTAACTGGTGTACAGCTGTTGATGTAGAACTTGATCTTTGGTTCTGTTCCAGATGGACGGGCAGAAACGATTGTGCCGCCTTCAAGGAAGAACTGGAGAACATTGCTCTTAGGGAACTTGAGCTTCTTCTTCTTGTCCTTCTTTGCTGGGTCGAATTCAACCTGTTCGCCGATGTCGCGGATCTTGAGAACCTTCTTTCCACCGAGAGTCTTGAGTCCTTCTGTGCGGAGTTTTGTCATGATTCCGCCCATGATTGCTGGACCCTTAACGCCTGGGAAGTACTTGCTGATTGAACGGTCTTCGAAGTAACCGTACTTCTTGTACATGTCGTCGAGACGCTGGAGCAATGAAACGCCCTGGCTTCTCCAGTAGAGTGTCATTTCTGCACAAAGAGCTGCTGCCGAAACGCCGTCCTTGTCCATTACTGACTTTTCAATCTTGTATCCGTAGCTTTCTTCAAGACCGAATACATAGCTGTTTGTCTTGTTCTTTTCGAATTCTGCTTCTGCTGCAGCAATCCACTTGAAGCCTGTGAGAACTTCAATGAGCTTTACCTTGTACTTCTTACAGATTGCATCAACGAATGGTGATGTAACGATAGAGCGGATACATGCAGGATTTTCCGGCATCTTCTTCTTTTCTGTACGAGAAAGGAGGATGTAGTCGCAGAGGAGGGCACCCATCTGGTTTCCAGAAACAAGAACATAGTTTCCGTTTTCATCTGGGAATGCTGTACCAAAGCGGTCTGCATCTGGGTCAGTTGCCATTACAACATCAGCCTTTTCCTTCTTTGCAAGTTCAACAGCCATCTTGAGTGCTGGTGCTTCTTCTGGATTTGGCTTTTCTACTGTTGGGAATGCTCCATCTGGCTTCTTCTGCTGTGGAACTGTGATAACCTTGAGACCGAGATCACCGAGAACCTTTTCAACGTGCATAGCACCAGTTCCGTGGAGTGGTGTGTAAACGATCTTAACGTTCTTTGCTTCCTTCTTGATGAGGGCTGGGCGGAAGAGTTCCTTCTTGATCATTGCCCAGTATGGTTCGTCGATTTCCTTGTCGATAACGATGAGCTTGCCAGCCTTAACTGCAGCAGCCTTGCTCATTGTGTTGATCTTTTCTACAGCGTTTACTTCCTTGATGATTCCAACATCATGTGGTTCGATAACCTGAGCACCGTCATCCCAGTATGCCTTGTATCCGTTGTACTGTGGTGGGTTGTGTGAAGCTGTTACAACAACACCAGTCTGTGCCTTAAGCTTGCGGATTGCAAATGAAAGTTCTGGAGTTGGGCGGAGAGACTTAAAGAGGTAAGCAGTAATGCCGTTAGCAGCAAAAATGCGTGCTGTAGCTTCTGCGAACTTGTCTGAGTTCTTGCGGCTGTCGTATGCAACAACTGCCTTGAGTGTTCCCTTCTTTGCCTTTGCTGGGAAAGCCTTGATAACATAGTTAGCGAGACCCTGTGTTGCCTTGTTGATTTCGAGTGTGTTCATGCGGTTTGTTCCGCCACCCATAACACCGCGAAGACCACCTGTTCCGAATTCAAGTGTTGTGTAGAAACGGTCTTCGAGTTCCTTCATGTCTTTCTTAGCAACGAGAGCTTCAACTTCTTTGCGGAAGTCAGCGTCTTTTTCTTCTGCAATGTATTTCTTTGCAGCTTCAAGGATTTCGTTCTGGTTCATATAATAAATCTCCTGTATGAATACCGATTAAAAAAAAGTATAGCAAATAAATTTTAGTTGTTCTATTATGTGTTTAAAGAAACTATAAAAAATTTATGGGTCCTAAAAAGATTGCCTGTCGGATTTCTGAAGGACTTCTGTTTCCCATTGGAGCAGTTTCTTCTCAAGGTCTGCATTGTTTCCCTTCACATCGCACATTACTCGGAATACAGGTTCGGTTCCGCTTGGGCGCATCCAGATGAAGGCTACCGGTTTTTCATTTCTGTCATGGAACCTGATTTTAAGTCCGCCGTTGGCATTGTTCCAGTTTTCTTCTCCGACTGTTTCCTTAGTGCCGTTTGTAAGGCAGCAAGTCCAGCCGAATATTCCGTCGGCTTCGAATGCAACTTTGTTTTCTGACCAGAAGTTTTCAAATGCAACTTTGAAGTTTTCCTTCAGCTTACCCTTGTCTTTCATATTTACCTGAAGGACTGCACGGTCTTCGCTAACTCCTGTTGTCGTGTAGGCAGGCAATGTTTCGATAACATCAGCAAGAGTAAAATCATCCCTGTATTTGTTTTCCTGTCCGCTTTTCTTGCACCAGATGTGGAAAAGGCCTTCGCCGTATTTTGTGTCGCGGAGGGAAAGAAGTTTAACCATTGCAAAAATCGTTGCCACAGGATCACGAACTGCAGAAGGGTATGTAATGTTTCCGCCGTTGCTTCCTTCGCCAAAGATTCGAACATTGAATCCTTCAGCTCTTTTTTCTCGGGCAAGGTTAACAACATTTGCTTCGCCAACTTCTGCACGGAAAACCTTTGCGCCCAGTGCTGCAGCAATTTCGTCGATGCGCATTGAAGTAGGGCAGTTGACTGCAACAGCAAGATCCTTTGCAGAAGCATTCTTCCAGTATTCGAAGGAAAGTTCTGCCATTACGCAGAGTGCAAAAACTTCCTGTGCCGTAATAGGTTCAGCTTTCTTTGTCTTTTCATTCCAGAAAACGATGTTTCCCCTGTCTCCGTCGCAGTCAGGCATGTAGCCAAGAACGCAACTGTCATCCGGATTCAATGCATGGGCTTCCTGCATCTTTGCCGCACAGTGAACAAGATT
This sequence comes from Spirochaetales bacterium, assembly GCA_030526505.1. Taxonomy (GTDB): domain Bacteria; phylum Spirochaetota; class Spirochaetia; order Treponematales; family Treponemataceae; genus Treponema_D. The sequence continues at coordinate 18,033 of JAUNCR010000020.1, read as the reverse complement.
TTCCGGTTCCGGAATGATGGCATGGACAATCTGCCCTGGAATGTCATTGAATGACCTGAGTTCAATTTTGCAGGATGAAAGGAATTTCTTGTCGATTGAAGCAGCCCTTGCGGAACCGTTCATGTCGCAGCAAATTGAGATCCTGTTTTTCTTCATGGATTTTTTAATCTCGTTGAAAACAACTTTCTGAGCCGCAGGTTTTTCGCAGCCGGTGATGACATGACGGATGAATTTTTCGTAGGACTTAAGGCTCTGCTTCTTGTAATATTTTGCAGCACCTACGGCAGGAATGCCTTCAAGTTTTTTAAGGAGGGCATTCTGCTCGCCTTCAGAAATGTCTGCGCATTTTTTCTTGAAGTTTTCGATTACTTTTTTTGCTTCGCTTCCTTCAAGAACACCGCCGTCACTCAGGCCGAATTTAATTCCGTTGTGACCCACTGGATTATGGCTTGCAGAAATATAGATGAAACCGTCAAAATTTTTTGCGTATGCCATGATTTCAGGAGCTGCTGCATATCCAAGATAAATGCACTTGATGCCGCTGCAGGTGCAGGCATTCAAGATTACGCGGGCAATTTCAGCACCTGTCGGGCGGGTGTCCGTAGCAATCACTACTTCCGGACTGTTTTTGCGGGTTGCAGTTTTTATGTATTCGGAAAAAGTCGTTCCAATCAAATAAGAAAGAATCTTATTGTCATTGCCGATTTCTTTAGTCGTGCTTTCGCCGTCTTTGTCTTCTGTAAAAATCTTTCTCCATCCTGATGCGGACAGAATCATATTGTGTTCCATAGAGAAGAGTATAATGCAAACGGAAGCATTTGAGAATAAACGGAGTGCCTTAAAAATCAGTAAGGTTTAACCTTAATCTTTCCAAAGTGCCCCCAGTGGTTGTCAGGGTAGATGAAGACGCATCCGATGGTGGTTTTGAATTCCTTTTCAATGGCGGAAATCACATCATAGGTTCTTTCTGCGCCAAGGACAAAGGAAGCGGTGGAAAGACAGTCGGCAACAATACTCTTCTTGCAGATGATGGTTACGGAATAAACGCCCCTTTCTGCAGGGAATCCAGTTTCCGTATTCAAAATGTGATGGTATCTTTTACCGTTCTGTTCAAAGTACCTTTCATAGTTTCCGCTTGTAACAACGGAATAATCCTTAACAAAGACCTTGAGCATCGGGTTGCCAGCAGGATCCTTTGGATTCTTAATTCCAATCACCCATGGAACATTGTCGGCTTTTCTTCCAAAGGCATAGATGTTTCCGCCAAGGTCGATGATGGCCCTCTTTGCCTTGTGTTTTTTCATGATGGAAACAATTTCATCAGCGGCATAGCCTTTTACAATCGCTCCAAAGTTAAGGGACATTCCTGACTGCGGAAGGAAAACCTTGTTGCCTTCAATCTTAATTTTTTCGTAGCCAATGAGTTCCTTTGCATCCTGGATTTCTTTTGCGGCAGGAACTTTCTGATGGTCCGTGTTGATTCCCCAAAGGTCGATCAATGGTCCTGCCGTTACATCCAGGGCGCCCTTTGTGATTTTTGAAATCTTCTGTGCGGTTGTAAGAACCGTAAGAAAGTCTTCTGAAACTTCAACGGGACTGATTCCCGCCATTCCGTTTATTTTGCTTACTTCAGAATCTGCAAGGGTAGGACTGAAAGTTTTTTCAATTTCATCAAGCCTGCTGAAAACTTCAGCGTAAAGTTCTTCTGTGCCATCGTTAAAAGCGTTAATTGAACAAACCGTATCCATGCAGATTTTCGACTGCGGAGGAAGAGCTGTCTTTTTTGAGCAACCGGAGAAAAGAACTGTAAGTGTTAATGCTGATATGATCAGGTGATGAATATAGAAAGATTTTTTCATAGAAGAAAACTTATGAACTTAATAATGTCTATGCGCGAGAATTTCAGCGTATGCTGAAATTCTCGTCTAGAAAATCAGGAAACAGAGTTTCCTGATTTTCTCATTTTGCTACGAAATTTACCATCTTACCTTTGACAACGATAACCTTTACGATTTCCTTGCCTTCAGTAAATTTCTTGTAGCCTTCTGTTTCAACTGCACGGGCCTTAAGTGTTTCGTCGTCTGCATCAGCTGCTGCCTCGAACTTGTCGCGGAGCTTTCCGTTGATCATGACTACGATTTCCTTTGTATCTTCCTTGCAGTATTCTTCGCTGAAGGTTGGCCATGCTTCGTAAGCGTTTGTGTTTGTGTGTCCAAGCTTTTCCCAAAGTTCTTCACCAAGGTGAGGAGCGTAAGGGCTGAGCATGAGGACGAATCCTTCCCACATAGCCTTAGGCATCTTTTCAACCTTTGAAGCTTCGTTGATGAAGATCATCATCTGGCTGATAGCAACATTAAAGTCAAGGTTTGCTGTATCCTTTGTTACCTTTGCAACTGTCTTTGCATAAGTCTTGCGGAGTTCAACAAGAGCCTTGTCCTCGATCTTTGCAGTGATGTCGATGTCTGCCATTGGCTTTTCGCTGACCTGCCAAACCTTATCAAGGAAGCGGTTGATGCCAACGAGACCCTGTGTGTTCCAAGGCTTTGAAACAGTAAGTGGCCCCATGAACATTTCGTACATGCGGACGCTGTCTGCACCGTACTGGTCGATCATTTCATCTGGGTTTACTACGTTCTTCAAAGACTTTGACATCTTTGCGATGATCTGTTCAACTTCTTCGCCAGTTGCCTTTTCAATGTACTTGCCGTCCTTTTCTTCAACTTCATCAGTTGGAACAAGAGTCTTGTTCTTGCGCTGGAAAGCAAAAGAAGTGATGAGTCCCTGGTTGATAAGGCGCTGGAATGGTTCCTTTGTAGAAACTACGCCGCAATCATAAAGAACCTTGTGCCAGAATCTTGCATAGAGAAGGTGAAGAACTGCGTGTTCTGCTCCACCAACATAAAGGTCGACTGGCATCCAGTAGTTTTCTGCTTCCTTTGAACAGAAAGCATCGTTGTTCTTTGGATCAAGGTAGCGCAGGTAGTACCAGCATGAACCGCCCCACTGAGGCATTGTATTTGTTTCGCGCTTTGCATCTTTTCCGCACTTTGGACACTTGCAGTTAACCCATGAATCGATTGCAGCAAGTGGAGATTCGCCTGTACCTGTTGGCTGGTAAGACTTAACATCCGGGAGCTTAACAGGAAGTTCGCTTTCTGGAACTGCTACAGTACCGCAGCAAGGGCAGTGTACCAAAGGAATTGGTTCGCCCCAGTAGCGCTGACGGCTGAAAATCCAGTCGCGGAGCTTATAGTTTACAGTTGCCTTTCCGATTTTCTTTTCTTCAAGGAATTCAATCATCTTTGCTATTGCATCTTTCTTGTTGAGACCGTCTACGAAACCTGAATTAACATGGATTCCGTCCTGAGTCCAAGCCTGAGTCTGAACATCAACTTCCGACTTGAGAACTTCGATGATTGGAAGATTGAACTTCTTTGCGAATTCCCAGTCGCGGTCGTCGTGTGCAGGAACAGCCATGATGGCACCGGTTCCGTAAGAAATGAGAACATAGTCTGCGATCCAGATTGGAATCTTCTTTCCGTTTACTGGGTTGATTGCATAGCTGCCTGAGAAAACACCAGTCTTGTCCTTTGCAAGGTCTGTACGCTGAAGGTCAGATTTTTTTGCAGCTTCTTCGATGTACTTTTCAACAGCATCCTTCTGTTCAGCAGTTGTGATTTTCTTTACTGCAGGATGTTCCGGAGCAACAACCATGTAAGTTGCACCAAAGAGAGTGTCACAGCGTGTTGTATAGACTGTAAGCTTTTCGCCGGCGTGACCGTCGATTTCAAAATCAACTTCTGCACCGAAAGACTTACCGATCCAGTTGCGCTGCATTGCCTTAACGCTGTCCGGCCAGTCCAAGGTGTCAAGGTCTTCAAGAAGGCGTTCTGCATATTCTGTGATCTTAAGGATCCACTGTCGGATTGTCTTGTGTGTAACAACTGCACC
>JAUNCR010000020.1:0-14072 GCA_030526505.1 Spirochaetales bacterium | reverse complement strand
ATCTTTCGCACTTTCCTTCCTTAACTTCTTCGTTTGCAAGACCTGTAAGACAGCTAGGACACCAGTTGATAGGAGTTTCTGCTTCGTAGGCAAGTCCCTTTTCGTAGAGCTTAAGGAAAATCCACTGAGTCCACTTGTAGTAATCTGGTTCACAGGTAGAAACGCAGCGGTCCCAGTCGTAGCTGAAACCAAGAGCCTTGATCTGACGTGTAAAGTTTTCGATGTTTGCGTTTGTAGTGATTGAAGGATGTGTTCCTGTCTTGATAGCATAGTTTTCTGCAGGAAGACCGAATGCATCATATCCCATTGGATGAAGAACATTGTAGCCGTTCATGCGAAGGTAGCGGCAGTAAATGTCTGTAGCTGTGTATCCTTCAGGATGACCAACATGAAGACCTGCTCCCGATGGGTAAGGGAACATGTCCAGAACATAGCGTCTCTTGTCTGCCGAGAATTTTTCATCTTCTGTTACGCGGAATGTCTTGTTCTTATCCCAGTAATTCTGCCATTTTGGCTCAATGTTTTTGAATGGGTACGCCATATATTACTCCTAAAGCATTTAAATGCTGTTATATATAGAATATTTTGCGCAATATTATAGTGGTTTTTAAAAAATCTTACAATTGACAGAATCATGCCGCACAGAAGGGGTTTAGAATCTTTACGCCTTCAATAATCTGACCGTCATTTAAGTCTTCGGAATAAACTGCTATGCAGCCGGAATCTTGAGCCGCAGAAACAATAAGGGAATCCCAGAATGGGAGCTGGTTTTTAATGCTGATGTCAATTGCATTGAATATCAGTTCCGTTCAGAAGACGACAACCGTTAAAAGATTGGATTTGTTACCAGTTAGTGAAAGCGAAGGGGCGAAGCAATTTGATAAAGGCCACGGGTTTCATTTTTGATGCACTGGGACTTGCCACTGAAAAGGAAAACAGTGTGGTTGAGGTTTGTATGGGAGACTTGGATTCTGTTTTGAAAGACCTCAATTCTCAGTCACCTGTGGCAATTGATGCTGAGGGAATATTCATTGCTTCAACCGTTGCTGATGTTTGCTGTTTTGATGCCAGCCTTGTAGAAGGTCTGGCAGATGACGAACTGTATGTGGACGGAAAGACCTTTGTTGCTCTTGCGAAGTTTTTAATTCAAAAGGAATCCGTCCTTGATTACGGAACAGTCAATGAGTTTCCTGAAACAGTGACTCTTCATGGTGATTTCCAATGATTTATTCTACAAGTCTATCATTTGTTATTTCACCATGTTCTTATAATCAAAGTATATCTAGAAACATAGGGGACAGCCCCCTGTGTTCAAGTTGTTTTCAGATTGGGTTACAACTTTAAAAGATTCTTGATTTCATTTTTATTCAATATCCTTCCGTAGCTCACAACCTTTTCGTTGATTACAAGGCCAGGTAGGGACATGACACCGTATTTCATAACCTGTTCCAAATCCGTTACATGCTGAATGTCTGCCGAAAGATTGTTTTCTGCAGCAAGGTCGATTGTATCCTGGAACATTCTTGAACAGTTGCAGCATCCGTCGCGGCCTAAAATCTTGATCGACTTGATTGTTTCAATTGAAGTAATTTCCATAGGTTTCTCCTGTTTCCTGTATTTTTATAAAATAATTCCCTGAAGTAAATTAAAGGCGTATCCCACGATTACAATTCCCAAAATACAAATGCCCATGAACAGAGCCAGCAGTTTTGGCTTTACGGCTTTGCTCAGCATTACAACGCTTGGAAAACTTAAAGTTGTGACTCCCATCATGAAACTTAAAACAACCCCAAGGAGGGCGCCTTTTTCCAAAAGTGATTCGGCAATCGGTATGCAGCCAAAAATGTCGGCATACATCGGCACTCCAAAAACAGTCGCAATAATTACGCCAAAAGGATTTCTATTTCCAAGTGAATTGATGATCCAGTTTTCAGGTATCCAGTTATGGATGACGGCCCCGATTGCAACGCCAATCAAGATGTAAGGAAATACTTTTCGCAAAGTAGAAAACATTGCATTTCTGCTGATTATAAGTCTGTCTTTGACGGTTGTTTTCATTTCTGGAAGTTCAGGCATTTCCATGTTTCGTGCCTTCTGAATGAAATCTGCAATCTGGTTTTCCATATGAAGGTGTTCGATAACAGTTCCGCCGATCACCGCAACAACCAATCCCAAAACAACGTAGAGTACAGCAATCTTCCATCCGAATATGCTCATAAGAAGGACCAGGCTTCCAAGGTCTACCATCGGAGAAGAAATTAAGAAACTGAAGGTAACTCCAAGGGGAAGTCCAGCAGTTGTAAAGCCGATGAAAATTGGGATAGAAGAGCAGCTGCAGAATGGGGTGATCGTTCCAAGAAGGGCACCAATAATTCTTGCACCAAGGCCGTTGAATCTTCCCATGATTTTTTTGCTTCTCTCAGGAGGAAAAAAGCTCTGGATGTAGGAAATGATAAAAATCAGCGTGCACAAAAGAATTGTGATTTTAACTACATCATAGATGAAAAAGGTTGTGGTGTGGGTCCAGATGGAATCTTCTTTCATTCCGAGTTTAAGGAGCAAAGAAGATACGCAGCCTTTTAGCCATGCCATTCCTAAAATCTGATTCTGAAAAAAATCCCACATAATTATTTTTTCTCCTCTGCATGATTATGGCGGCAGCATTTTTTTTCGGCGGTAGCATGCATTTTATCTTTCCAGCACTGGATTGATTCAAAGTACTGTTTGAATTCCTTGAACCGGCAGCAGTTGATTTCATAGAAAGTCCATTTACCGTCCTTGCGGCTTTGAACAAGTTCACAGTCGGACAGAATCTTCATGTGATGGGAAAGGGTCGGCTGGGTAATCCTAAGTTTGTCCAGAAGATCGCAGGCACATTTTTCTCCATCCACAAGAATGGTGATTATCTTCAGTCGGTTTTCGTCCCCCAACGCCTTGCATATCTTCGAAATTTCAAAATCTTTCATAATTTATTATACATAGATAATCATCTATATGAATAAGGGTATAATACATATTGATATATGTCAATATGTTTTTACAGGAGCAAATTTAAAATTAAAATATAATTCATCTGATCACAGCTTTATGCAGAAAACAATAACAAAGTAGAAAAAAAAGATTTTGAATTTACTGTGGATGGCAGGGAATGGTTTGGAACGATTGCCAGAGCCCGTGTCAATGACGGTTACTTTGGATTTGGAAATTGATAGAGGGGGCGCTAAAGCAATCGTAAAAGTTTTTCCCCAGAAATTTGAAAATCAAAAGAATTATTATTTTGTCTTGTCTGATGATATAAAAGATTTTATGTATTCTGATCCTGTCGGAACTTTCATGTGGAATCTAGATACAGATGAAATAACCCGATTTGACAGACATGTCTATTGTTGTTAGATATAGATTGAATCTAGAAAGTCTTAAAAAAAACATTTCTTGATTGCCCTACAGTCATTGAGCAATAGCTTGATTTACAATAATAGAAGGACAGCCCTGGCAATGCCATGGTTGTCTTTTTTTTTACTTGAACAGATTATACATCTGGAGTGCTATTTGTATGCAGCCCAAAGCAGTCGGATGTATTTCATCTTTCCGTTCGTATTGAAACTTTGTAAGGTCAACATAGGAAAAACCATATTTAACAGCATTCTCATATATTGCATCTCTGAAATATGTCGTTTCCGTCTGAGTCATGTCATTGGATTTATCATTGAAATAAAAAGGATTGCAAATAATTACCTTATCACCATATTTTGATAATGCTTTGCATGTATAGTCTAAGTCTATAAAAGATGTTGTAACATCATCTACACCATGGATGTTATTGACTCCACCTGCAACAAATATGTAATCGTAATCATCAAGATTTATTTTTTCTATAATTCCTTTTTTTATACTGAATCCATCTACATTTAAACGGTACAAACTGTATGTAGATCCGCATATTGCAATATTTTTTGCCGTTATGTCTGCATACTCTGCAAACCAGTTTACCCATGAGCCTAAGCCTGTTTTTGTGTGGTACATTTCATCTGTTACACTGTCTCCAAGAAATAATACTCGTGTTCCTGGTACGATCTTTGTTTTTATAATGTCTGGGTGTCCGTTAATTGGATCATAATAGCATTCAGGCTTGCAGCCTGTGACCATAGCAATGGTTATAGCAACCAATGCCAGTAAAGAGAATTTTTTCATAAACAACTCCGATGTTGGAAATTTGACTTTCAAATCTTTCTAATTTTGCAAAAATGAGCAGTGCAATATTTTTGCAAAATTGGAATTGGTCAATTCCAATTGGGATGGTACCATCCCAATTTTTTTACTGGACTTTAAGTGGTTGCTTAGAAATAAAAGTGATGAGGTGTCTTTGGGACAAGGGGACAGACTCCTTGTAAATCTGGCCATATAAAAACTAGCGGAAACTGGTTATTTTAATAATATCAGATTGAAGCTAGTATTTTGGCCATGATGAAGATTAAGACGGTTTTGGCAGCACTTGTTGCTTGCGTTGCATTTTGCGGATGTTCACAGAAAAAGGACAATACCCTCAAGGTTTATTCCATTATACATGAATCTGAAACTGAAGTTATCTGTGATCTCTTTACAAAGAAGACGGGCATTCCGGTTCAGTATTTGCGTGCCTCTACTGGTGAACTTGTAAACCGCCTCATGTCTGAAAAGGACAATCCTCAGGCAGACATTTTATTTGGCGGTGCAACTTCTTATCATCTTCTTGCCCGCGATGCTGGTGCATTGGAATCCTATGTTTCTGCTGAATCAACTGGCTATCCTGAATATGCACTTTCCAGCGACGGAACCTACACAGGCTTCTGTGTTCTTACTTTGGGAATCGGTTACAACACAAAAAGATTTGCGGAAAAATTTCCTGGTGTAGAAGTTCCAAAGACTTGGGATGATCTTCTTGATGAAAGATTCAAGGGGGAAATTGTTCTTACAAATCCACAGGCTTCTTCTACTGCATATCTTTTCGTACAGAATCAGCTTCAGCGCCTTGGAATGGAAAAGGGCTGGGACTATCTTTCGACCCTTGCACCACTTGTAGGACAGTTTCCGGACAGCGGAAGTGCACCTGCAAAACTTTTGGGTACAGGCGAATATTCCCTTGGGGTTTCCTACCTTCACATGATGGCAAAATACAAGGACCAGGGGTTTGATGTTGATTATGTTGCACCGCCTCGTTCCGTTGGTGATGTTGACTGCATTGCGATTACAAAAAATGCACCTCACATGGCTGAGGCAAAAAAATTCGTGGACTTCATTTTAAGTGCAGAAGCCCAGGAAGTTTTGAGCGGACTCAACTATACCATTCCTGCAAATCCAAAAGCCAAACTTAAAGATGGTTCCATTACATTGGATAAAATCGATTTAATCGACTATGACTCAAAGCTTGCCGCAGAACAGAAATCTGCAGTTCTTTCAAAGTGGGCGGAAATAGTTGAATAGAAAAATCGGACTTAAGGAAAAGGATATTGTTCTCTGGTTGCTGTGGGGTGTTGTAATTTCAATCCTTGCGGCAACAATGCTTTTTCCTTTGCTCCGTATTTTTGCAGAACTTAAGGCGGAATCTTTTTCTGCCGTATTTAATTCAAAAAAGTTTCTTGCGGTAATCGGCAACAGTGCCAGGTCTGCTTTCTGGGGTGCCCTGATTTCCGTTGTCCTTGGATATGCATTTGCTTATGCTGTGGTTGTTGCAGGGATTCCCGGTGCAAGATTTTTTTCACTTGTTCTAATTCTGCATCTTATAACTCCGCCTTTTGTCGGTGGACTATCCTTCATTCTTCTAGCAGGCCGTCAGGGGTTCATTACTAGAACTCTTCTTGGACTTGATGTTTCTCTTTATGGATTCTGGGGACTTCTTGTGGCTCAGGTCCTTTGTTTCTTTCCTATTGCATATTTGATCTGCGCACAGAATCTTGGAAACATGAACGGACATTTTGCAGAAAGCGCCCTTTCCCTTGGTGCAGGCAGGCTTCGTATTTTTTTTACTGTCACTCTGCCACTTTCTTTTCCCGGACTTAGCGCAAGTTTCCTTTTTATTCTCGTAAGCATTTTAAGCGACTTTGGAAACCCACTCATTGTTGCAGGTCGATACAAGGTTCTTGCCGTTGAAATCTATACACAGCTTACAGGATGGGTTGATTCTTCCGTAAGCGTTGTCCTTGGAATGATTCTTCTTGTACCTTCTGTAATTCTATTTTTGATTCAAGCCTGGATCGTAAAAAAATATGCAGTCCACACGGCGACTGTAGGCGGAAGAATATCTTCTTCAGTTTCTGTAAAAAGTTCTTTAGTTACAAGGACAATGCTGTTTTTTATCTGTGGATTTTTGTCGTTGATAGTCATTGCTCAGTTTGGTTCCATCGTTGCAGGTAGTTTCCAGAAACTTTGGGGAATAAAAACTGATTTTACCATGGACCACATGAAATCTGTCGGCCATTACGGGAAGGCTCTTTTCAATACAATTTCCTATGCATTGACCGGTGCGGCTATAAGCACTTTTCTTGCATTTCTTGCATCTTATTTTGTACACAGGTCTTCTTTCCCCCTAAAAAAATACATTGATGTCCTGATTCAGGTTCCTGCCGCAATTCCAGGAACTTTCCACGGCCTTGCAATTTCACTTCTTGCCGCATCGTTGAATTTCCACAATGCAAAGATTCTTGTCATTGCCGCCATTTCCGTTGGGTTCATTCCTTTTTCGTATAGGATAATTTCTTCTTCGATGATGCAGGTCAGGATCTCCCTTGATGATGCGGCACTTTCCCTTGGCAGTACAAAAACTGAAATCTGCGGAAGAGTAGTTGCACCTTTGTGCAGCGAGGGAATCTTGAGTTCCTTCATCTATACCTTGTCCCGTGGAATCGGAACTGTAAGTGCCGTAATTTTCCTTGTTTCCTTTGATACGCCTCTTGCTTCCCTTAAGATTTTGAATCTTGCAGAACAGGGGGATTGGGGACAGGCAGCGGCCCTTGCACTGGTTCTTACTGTTTTAACCTTTGCAATTTTGCTTGCAGAAAAACTTCTTAAATGGAGGTTCCATGAACACAATTCTTGAATTCAAAAACATTTCTTTCAGTTACGGAAAGACAAAAGTAATAGATGATTTTTCCCTTGCAGTTGAAGAAAAAAGCTTTACAACTTTGCTAGGACCTTCCGGCTGTGGCAAGACAACTTTGCTTCGCCTTGCTTCAGGATTTATTGCTCCGGAATCAGGCGACATCCTTGTAAATGGAAAATCTCAGAAAGGAATTGCGCCAAACAAAAGGAACATTGCCTATGTTTTTCAGGATTACGCCTTGTTCCCTCACATGACTGTTGAAAAAAACATTCTGTATGGTTTGAAACTCCATTCAAATGAAAAGGAATTGATGAAGTATAAGCTTGATCAGAAACTCAGGCTTCTGGGCCTTGTTGGCCTCGAAAAAAGATATCCTCATGAACTTTCAGGCGGTCAGCAGCAGCGTGTTGCGTTGGCCCGTTCCCTTGTTCTTGAGCCGGAAATTCTCCTTATGGATGAACCTTTCTCCAGCCTTGATGCAAAACTCCGTTCCCAGCTTAGGGAAGAACTTAAGGAACTTCAGCAGAATGTTGGAATTACAACAATTTATGTTACCCATGATCAGGAAGAAGCCATGGGGTTAAGCGACAGAATTGCCGTTATGGATCACGGAAAACTCTTGCAGCAGGGAACTGGACCTGAAATCTATTACAAACCGGAAACAAGGCAGGTTGCAGATTTTACTGGCAGCGCAAATTATTTTGGAAATGTAATGGTTAGAAATGAATGGTTCACCCTTAAAAAGAACACTGGCATGGAGTTTTCAGGAACTGTGGTTTTAAAAACTTTCCTTGGAAAAACAACAAGGATTAAGGTGAAAACAGAAAAGGCCTCCAGCGGAATTTTCTGTGCCGATATTGAAAACAGATCCGCAGAAGGCCTTAAGGCTGGAATGCCCGTCACTTTTTATGCTGAAAACTCTGTAGAATTTTAATTGTCTCCGTAAAGGGTTTCCCTATGCAAGGAATCCAACCAGAAGATTTCGACATATTCGCCATCATGAATTCTTCTGGATAATCTGTATGTGGTTGAATTAGTAAGGGAATAACTTTCATGATAAGTGCACTTACTATTTCCTTTTTTCACATGGATATGGATGCTGATGTTTTTTCTGTCCCTGGTCCTTTCACTGAAGGTAACTGTAAATTTATCGCGGTTAACACTTTCCCAATATGCATTGTCAGAACTGCTGATTGAATCTTCTATTAATCTGCAGGATGTAAATCCAAAAATAATGATTGCCATTAATGACATTAAAATGATTTTTCTTGTATTCTTTGTTTTCATATAGGACAATTTAATATGTTTGCAGGATTTTTGAAATCATCATTTCCGTCGAATTTTGACTAATTGGTGTATTTTTTTTCCTTTTGCCGAATATAAAGTGATAGAAAAGTAATATTATCGGTTAAAAAGATATGGAAAACTGAAATTCTGCTGGAGAATTTTTATGAATTACTTTTGGCCCTTGGTTCTTGTTGTTGCCTCAAATGTCATGTACCAGATATGCGCAAAGTCCGTTCCCGGAGGATTGAATCCTTTTGCCTCCCTAACTGTCACTTATGCGGTAGGAGCTCTTGTTTCTCTTGTTCTGTTTTTCGCAATGAACAGAGACACTACTTTGATAATGGAATACAAAAAATTGAACTGGTCGTCTTTTGTACTTGGCATTTCTGTCGTAGGTCTTGAACTTGGATTTATCTTTGCATACAAGGCAGGCTGGCAGATGAGTCTTTTGCAGATTGTTCAGGGTGCAGCACTTGCAATCATTCTTCTGGTGATTGGATATTTTGCCTTTAAGGAAGCCATCAGCTGGAATAAAATTGCAGGCATCATCGTGTGTCTTGCAGGTCTTACATTGATTAACTTGAAGTGAGGTGAACCATGAGAAGAAAGGATAGGGAAGTAAAGGATTTTGATGAAATCATTTCCATACTGGATAAATGCAAGGTGATTCATCTTGCCATGATCAGTGAAGGAAAACCGTATTCTGTTCCTGTGAACTTTGGTTATATCGTTCGGGAAGAAGACGGGATTAAAAAACTTTCGATATACATTCACGGTGCCGGCGAAGGAAAGAAGGTCAGTGCATTAAAAGAAAATCCTTCCGTAAGTTTCAGCTGTGAAGGTGGTGCCGAAGTTGATTCCCTCGGAGATAAGGAGGATGCCTGCAGCTGGACTTGCTATTACGAAAGCGTAATCGGTTTTGGCAAGGTAAGGTTTCTTGAAAAGTCCCCTGAAAAAACAGAAGGACTTGATTCCCTGATGTTCCACAACGGATACAAGATTCCGGCTGGACTTAAGAAAATTGCATACGGTGCAATGGAACTTGCAAAGACATTAGTTGCCTGCATTGATGTCGAGGAAGTGACAGGCAAAAGACATGCAAGAAAATAGATTTTATATAGGAGTTATCTATGGAAAAGATTTGGACGGATTTGTACAACGCAGCTAAAGCAGTTCAGAATGACAGAAAGATTTCTGACTACATAAGTGCAGGATGTGTTGCTGCGGCAATTGAATCGGAAAGTGGAAAGATTTACACAGGCGTCTGCATAGACACTTGCTCAACACTTGGAATATGTGCGGAAAGAAATGCAATCTTCAACATGATCACTAACGGTGAAAATGCAATCAAAAGGGTTGCGGCGATTCTTCCGGATGGTTCAAGCGGTGCTCCGTGTGGTGCATGCCGAGAGCTTATGGTTCAGCTTATGCCTGGAAAATATCAGAATGTGGAAATCCTTATGGATTACAAGACTGGCCGAATCATGACTTTGGGAGAACTCACACCTGAATGGTGGATCAAATAGTTTAAATAGTTTTGCAATGACAGTTTCTTTTGCAGGGTCTATGGCTGTTCAACGAACTTTTCATGATGGATGAACTTGATGTTTCAAGCCTTCATACATGGTATCTTTCTGAAAAAGAGGCACTTGAAAATTCCCGGATAAAAATCAATGCAGTTGCAGAAAATAATGAAAGATTTGCACCGACGGAAGAAATCAATAAAAAATATCCGCCAGAAGAATGGTTTATGGAAGCTGGGCATCCACCAGTCAAAGCGTGGTGTACTATTCAGAAAATGGCTTATGAAAAAGGGCTTATAAAGGAAACAATAATCGGAAACTGCAAAGTCATGTTTTTTGATATTTGGAATGTAGTTTCAATTTACGAAGCAAAATTAAAAAGATATCTTATGACGAATTGTATAAATTTCTATAATTTAAAGGAACTAACCTTAAAAGATTTTGACGCAATAAAAAAGCTGTTTAAGGAAGTTTTTATGGCTCCACCGTGGAACGATGACTGGAGTGATGAAAATCAGTTGAATGAGTACTTGCTTGATTTAATGGAAGTGCGTACTTCTCTTGTCTATGGACTGTATGTTAAAGAAGTTCTTACAGGAGTATCCATTGGAAATATCCGTCACTGGTGGGGCGGAACGGAATATCATATTGAAGAGCTCTTTATAAAAACAAGTGAGCAGGGAAAGGGCCTTGGAACCAAGTTTGTAGATATGATGGAGGCTGCAATTCCAGCTAAGGGGGCTAAACAGATTTTCCTTCAGACAGAGACAACTGTTCCTGCTTATGAATTCTATAAGAAGCGTGGATTTGATGAACTTAAAACTCATGTTTCATTTTTCAAAGAACTGGAGAAATAAAATGACGGATGCAATTAAATACAGAGTAATGACAATTGATGACTATGAAGGCGTTTATAATCTTTGGATTAATACACCTGGGATGGGTTTGAATACAAGCGATGACAGCAGGGAAGGCATTGAAAAATATCTTAAGCGCAATCCTTCAACTTGTTTTGTTGCAGAAGAAAATGACAAAATAATAGGCGTTATTATGTCTGGCAATGATGGAAGGCGCGGCTTTATTCATCATACTGCTGTACTTCCAGAATTCAGAGGAAGAAATGTTGGTAGAACTCTTGTAGAACATGCTATGTCTGCGTTGGAAAAAGAAGGCATAAACAAGGTTGCACTGGTAGCATTTGAAAAAAATGAAATAGGTAATGGCTTTTGGGAAAAATTAGGTTTTACAACACGCCCTGATTTGATTTACAGAAATAAGAATATAAATAACTTGGAAAGAATAGATACTTGATTGTAAGGATATTATTCTAAGACTTAGACCTTATAGAAAAAATAGTGCAAAAAAACTTGGTCTTGGTGTCTTTGAAAATAATCCTGGTGCATATTATTGTGATAAAGCAGTTGGATTTAAAGAAAGTCGATGATAATTTAGATTTCTTTTCTATAAGTGATTGTTCATCAACTGTTGTAATATGTTGCCTTGAAGTCAATCTATAGTTTACTGAATATGTAAAGTGAATTTTACAAAATCATCAAAATAAAAGTGCTAAATAAGACTTCCGCCTAAAAACCCAACTCAAGCTGTGCAGGTGATTTCATTTTTTCTTCTGGAAACTGACGCATGTAGTCAAAACAGGCTTCATCCATCATCATTCCATTTTCCTTGCAGAAAGCCCGGAATTTTGCCATAAGTAGTTTTTCGTTTGGGCTTGCGACCATGTAGGAATAGCCGTAGCGCTGGTGGTAAAGCTGTTTCATTCCAGGAAAATCCTTGTCAAAGCATTCATAAAGATATTCCCGGTCGCCCTGTCGCAGCGTAACTCCAAACCCAAACTTTATGATTCCTTTTACGCCAGCATCCTTGCAGTAACCCAGAATTCCATCTAGATTTTCCTCTGTGTCGTTTATGAAAGGCAGATCGGGTGTCATCCATACGACAGTCGGAATCCCGCGGGTCTGCATTTCCTTCAGCACCTCATAGCGGCGGCGGGTAGTGCAGACATTCGGTTCGATTTTGCGGCACAGAGCCTCATCGTAAGTTGTCAGCGTAATCTGCACAACGCACTTAGCTTTTCTGTTGATGCTTTCCAGCAGGTCAATATCCCGCATGATCAGATCGGATTTTGTCTGAATCGCAAGCCCAAAGCTGTACCGCTCAATAATCTCAAGACATCGGCGGGTAAGTCCAAGCTCCTTTTCGCAGTGCATGTAAGGATCGCACATGGCTCCGGTTCCAATCATGCATTTTTCACGCTTTTTACGAAGACGTTTTTCCAGAAGTTCAGGTGCATTTTGTTTTACTTCAATGTCTTCAAATGGAATTGGATTGTGATAGCATAGACTGCGGCTGTCGCAATATATGCAGCCATGAGTGCAGCCACGGTAAAGGTTCATTCCGTTTTGAGATGATAAAATTGATTTTGCTTCAATGAAATGCATATAGATTCTCCTGTGCCTGACTCCATGTCATTGTCGGGCTTGATCCGACAATCTATTTGAACTTAACATTCATTCTCTTTACTTCATTGCGGATTTCATCACGAACTCTTTTGGGTTTCAGTACCTGCATTGAAGCACCGAAAGATAAAATCCAGTATTTGAGCCAGTATTCATCTGGAACGGACAAGGTGACGATTTTCGTTTTTCCTTTTCCGTCTTCTATTGAATCCACTAAATATTCATCAAGGATTCTGTAGACTTCCGACTCTGCCACCTTCAATTTTAGCTGAACAAATTTGGTCACTTTGTTGCCCAGGTAACTGTCCAAATCCCTTTGGGTTTCATCAAGAAAGTCTTTTTCTTCCGTAGAAATTTCTTCCTTCAGAATCTGCAGGTTCTTCATGCGGCTTAATTTGAAATAACGAGGAGCATCGCGTTTTTTGCAAAAGCCGTAAAGATACCAGGCCTGTCCGCGGAAAACAATTTTCCACGAATCTACCTGTCGTCTGGAACTTTCGCTGCTTCCAGAAAAATATTCAAAGCTGACCTGACGCCGGTCTATGATTGCATCTTTCAGTTTTTTGAACAGCTCTTTAATTTCGTTCTGCTCGGGATTCCAATTGGCAAACTCAACTTTTATCCAGTCGGTGTTCTTGTCTGAACTTACAAGTGATCGAAGTTTTGAAACGGCGGAATTGGTCTGTCCGCTCAAGGCATTGATCGCATTCAGGCTGGAAAGAATTTCTTCTTTTTCTGAATCCGTAAAGACGGTTTTGTCCAGAGCATATTTTTCGCTTACATGGATTCCGCCGCCTTTACCTTTCGTTGAATAGATTGGCACTCCCGCAAGGTTCAGGGCATCCACCCATCGGTAAATGGTTCTCTGACTTACGCCAAAGTGTTCCGCCATTTCCCCTGCGGTTACCTGCTTTTTTTCGAGAAGAATGTATGTAAGTTCAAATAAATTTTCTGTCTGCAAAATTTTCCTTATTTAATGGCAATATAGATAAAAATTGTTCCGCTTTTTCCGTCGCAATCTTCCTGATATTCCTCAAAGTCGCCAGTGAATGTGCGCTCAAGTGGAGTGTTCCAGATGGCGCCCCAGGATTCAGCAACTGCTTTCTGCACATCGCCTTTCACAACGAACTTTGCATATTTTCCTTTCGGAATGATTTTTACAACAGTGTCTGCATTCTGATTTTTTTCAACCGCAGACTTCCCAATTTCACAGCCGGCAAGAACAGTGTAGTCTCCGTTCTGCTGGTAATCGCAATACAATCCGATGCATTTGCCGTTTACGCGGCCTGTCATTTTCTGAGCAGTTCCGGAATAAAGCTTCTGCCAAAGTCCTCCGATTTTAGCGCCCATGTCAGGGGAAGCATTGTTTGTAACAGCTGCAACTCCAAGAACAGTTTTTTCTTCCAGTTCAATAATTTCGTAATCCATAATGACTCCTTTATGTTTAATTTATGGCTTCATTATGAACTACATAATATGACAAGTGTATGTCATATTATAAAATATTTTATAATTCATGTTTAGTATTAAAGATAGGCTTTATTCTATAAACCTTTTTTGTGTGTTATTTTTTATTGTAGTGAATCATTAAATTAAAGATTGATGGTGTTTTTGATGTTTTGTAGAGTGAAAAAAAGGAGATGTAATATGACAATGATTAAAGCCGGCAGGGAAAATCTTGAAGCCTTGATTAAAATAAGACTTGAGATG
>JAUNCR010000019.1:1193-31780 GCA_030526505.1 Spirochaetales bacterium | reverse complement strand
TTTCAAAGGCTGGATAAAAAAAAATCTAAGGTGAAGCTGCTAAGCAGCTGATCCTTTATACTGTGGATGATTTATTTAGATTATAATGAGGATAGTAAGAATTAAATATACAATATAAAATCAAAAAAACTTCTCTATGATAAGAGGATTGGAATATAAGTTATGGAAGTTTCAAAAGAAGTACTTTTTGAAAGAATGCCTCCGGCAAAGGCAATATTTTCTCTTACAATTCCAATGATAATTGGTTCCATTGTATCCATTATATACAATCTGTCGGATACTTTTTTTGTAGGGCAGTTGAATGATCCTGTTGAAAATGCGGCGGTTACATTGGTTAATCCTGCAATGACCTTGTTCTATGCCATTACAAATCTTTTTGGAATCGGAGCTTCAACACTTATGAGCAGAAAGCTTGGTGTTAAGGAGTATGACAATGTCAGGAGGGCTTCTGCAACAGGTCTTTATTTTGGATTGTTTTTTGCTTCACTTATTTCCATTTTTGTCTTGATCTTTTCAAATCCCATTCTGCTGATTTTGGGAAGCAATGATGAAACTTATTCAGTAACAAAGGAATATCTTTTCTGGACTGTTGGCCTTGGTGCTGTCCCTGGAATCATGAATATTCTCTTTAGTTTCATAATCCGTTCCGAAGGCCGTTCCATGCATGCAAGTATCGGTGCCATGAGCGGATGTTTCTTGAACATCATCCTTGATCCTATTTTCATTCTGCCTTCTGGTTTGAATCTTGGAGCCGCTGGTGCAGGACTTGCAACTTTTATTTCCAACTGTGTTGCGTGCCTTTATTTTTTGATTCTGCTTGTTGTTCTTAGGGGCAGGACCTATGTAAGTTTGAATCCAAGAAATGTGAGTTTTAATCCTGATATCCTAAAAAACATCTTCATTGTAGGATTCCCGGGAGTGGTTCAGAACAATTTGAATATCGTTTCACTCGTAATATTCAATAATCTGGCTGCTGGATTTGGAACTGTGGCTGTTGCATCCATCGTCATCGTAAATAAAATCAATCTTCTTCCAATTCAGATCATCTTTGGGTTCAGTCAGGGTGTTATGCCCCTTATTGCCTATAACCATTCAAGCAAGAATTATGTCCGAATGAAACAGATCATTAGGAAACTGTTTGAGATTACTCTTGGTCTTCTAATCATTGTCCTTGCTGTTTATTTCCTTGGCGCAAAAACTATAATTAAGGCGTTTATGGACAACGAAGAAATTATAGGTACCGGGTCAACCTTCTTGCGCGGATATGGTTTTGCATGGCCCTTCATGTGCATTGATTTTGTAGTTGTTGGAATTTCCCAGGCTTTTGGAATGGGACGATATGCTCTTGTCTTTTCTTTTTTCAGAAAAGCATTGTTTGAAATACCTTTCATTCTGATATTTTGCCACTTGTTCGGATTGTTTGGACTTGCATATTCAACATTCTGTGCAGAAGTCCTTGTAAGCATAATCGCCCTGCTTGTCTTAAGCAAAATGATGAAAAAGCATAATTAGAATAAGAGTATATAAACGGATATCTTTATTTGTCGATGTTCTTAACATATAGGAAGCAAGTCTGGTTGTCTTCCTCATATTCCTTTGAAGTCTTTATTTCCATAAGGACCTTGCGGAATTCATCGCCGATAAGCCTTCTGTACTGTATGTTAAGTTCATTTTTGCCGGAGCGGAAATAATCCCTCATGAAATCGATGGAAGTCTTTGAAAGATAATCCTGTACATCTTCATTGTGAACCTGTCCTGAAGTTCCAAAGTCGTGGAGCCATTTTGAAATCTTTTCATCATAGCCTTTTGACTGAATGCGTTCATTTGGATCCATCTGGATGATGTTGAAGTCATCGGTGGTAAGGTTTATCTTCAGAATCTTTGTGTAGGATTCGCAGAGAACTTCGTAGGCCGCATTTTTTGCACGACGATCAACGCCACTTGCAATGTAAAATAAAGTCTTTTCGCGGTACATTCGCTGGTCTGCGATTTTAGTCATTTCCATGATCGATGCATCCGGCATTTCTTTTCTGGAAATGAAGCCTGCAGGAATGACAAGATTTGATGTGTATTTTCCTTTCCATGCTTTTGTCTGTGCTGAGAAATTTTCCTTGATGGTTTCAATTTCTTCTTCGGTTGCATTTATTACGGCAATGAATTCATCTCCGCCTGTTCTGTAAACTTTGCCGAAGCTTCCAAAGCAATTGCTGATGCAATTTGCCGCTGCCTTTATGAGTTCATCTCCGGCTTCATGGCCAAGGTTGTCGTTTACATTTTTCAGTCCGTTAACATCAAAGGCTATGTAGTTGAAGTTTTCATCAAGTTTTCCTGTATCAAGGTTCCTTAAATCTTCTTCGTATGCACGGCGGTTGAAAAGACCCGTAAGGCCATCCTTTATTGCAGAGTTTAAAAGCCTGGTGTTAACAATTCTGTTTGATTTTGCCTGAACGGAAAGCGCTGAAATAAGATAAAGGAGCATTATGGTCATGATCAGGATTGAAACTGTAAAAAGGTTTCCTGAAACTTCTTTTTGTGCCCTTTCAAGAACGGAAGGATATATGATTACTGCCAGGTGCCAGCCTTTGCTTTCAATGGGTGCAGTGCAGCACAATCCTTTTTTTCCTCTTATGTTGTACTGGAAGGGAGCTATTTCTTTGTTTTCTGAATGCCGTATGAAATCATTTAGAATGTCCACGGATTTCCATTCTTTTAAATGAAGGACTGAATCTGGTGTCCAAAGAAACTGGAATACAGCAATGGCTTTATGCTTGTAGTCTCGTCAATGGCTCCCGTGATGACTCCGGAAACCTCATTGTCATAGTAGAGTGGAGTGTAGAAATTGAGCAGGATTTCTTGGGAGGCTTTAGGCTTGAAGTTTGCCCAAATGCCGGAATTGCCTTTTATGCCTTCAATGTAATATGGACGCTGACTTGCATCAAAAGGCTTTTGTCCTTTTGTGCTGTTCATCATGTTCAATCCATCCCATCGAATGTATTCCACAGAACTAAATGGAAACTGTCCTGTATATCCTGAAAAGATTTCGTTTGGATTTTTTAATTCCTTTTCATTCATTTGGCTTGAAACGAAATCAGAAAGAAGCTTGATGCTTTCTTCCGCATGATTGATTTTTGCCTCGATTATTTCAGATTTGTCTCTTGCGATGGTTTTAAGTGTATAAAAGGAATGGTTTAAAAACTGTTCTCTGGACGCTGTGACAAAATAGACTATGACAGCGGAGAGGAATGCCGCGGCAGCAATGGAAATTGAAAAACGCAAGAAATTTAATTTTTTCATAGTAAAACCATTCTATAAAAAATTATAATCAAAATTACTTCGATTTTCCATTTGAACTAATATATTGGCTATGAAAATTTCTTTTCAGCATCAGGAAGTCCTTCATTCTTTTAAGCATGATGAAAAGCAATGCCCTGTCTTCAAATTCCGGACGATTTTCCGGCAATTTTATTTTTTTCATCTCTTCGTGAAGGTTAGAAAGTTCCTGAATTAATGAAAGTACATCGTTGTTTTTCTCATATTCAACGGAAACTTTCTTGAAGAAAGCAGAAACCTTTGAAGCTGTGGAAGGTACGGTTCTAAGTTCTATTATGCACCTGTAAATTTCCTTGAGAATTTCTTTCTGGGCTTCCCTCATTTCGATGTATTTTTCATCAAAGACATCCACCTTAAGAAACTGATTGTTTGCATTCTCCCTTGCAAAAATTCTTGCATCTGTTATTGCCTTGTCAAGTTTTATAAAACATTCACCGGTGTATCCTGAAAAATCCAGATCCATAATCCGCATGGACATCCGGCTTAAAATTTCCCGAATCTGCTGGTCGGCAATATTTTTCAACCTTTCGATTTTATCTGTCTTCTTATGGAGAAAAATGTTTGCAAGGATTCCAAAACCAACGCCGACTATAAAAAGCAAAAGTTCATTTTTTAGTTCTGCAATGCCAAAATTGTTCAGGGTGATGAAATGGGAAATCAATACGGAATCCATGGCCATGGCCGAATGCCATTTGAAATGTTGGCAGATAAAAATAAAAACAATCAGGTAAACAAAAAAAGCGTAAACGGTAAAGCCAAGAAACTTATAGCAGACAAAGGAAATTGCAAGTGCCACGACAAATGCCTGGAATCTTGAAAGGGCAGTACTCAGTGTTTCTTTTTTTGTAGGCTGAACCGAAAGAATTGCGACGATGCCTGCAGAAATTGCAAAATCCAGTTTTAGAAATTGTGATGCTGCTATGGCAAGGATTGCGGCTAAAATTATTTTTGTTGAAGTGATGATTCTGTTCATAAAAAAAATCCCGAAGAAATTTTCGGGATATGCTGGCGTATATGTGCAGGTTTGTTCTGTAAGTATTAATCCAAACCTGCACTAGTGGATTTCAATTAACCCCATGTACGGATCAATTCGTAAGTTTCTTCTGTAACCTGTGTGTATGCGTTGTATTCGTTACAGGTAGGGCAGTAGTCCGGCGCATTTGGACCAACTACAATGTGGCCGCACTTAAGGCATTCCCAGATCTTTACCGAGCTGTCTTTTAATTGTGCAGCTGCTGCATCTTCATTGTTGAGCAATGCACGGTAGCGTTCTTCGTGGCGTTTTTCAACTGCTGCAATTGCGCGGAATTTTGCTGCAAGTTCAGGGAATCCTTCCTTGTCTGCAGTTTCTGCGAATTTAACATACATGTCTGTCCATTCAAAATTTTCACCGTTTGCTGCAGCCGTGAGGTTTGCCTTTGAATCTCCGATGCCTTCAAGTTCCTTAAGCCACATTTTTGCGTGGTTTTCTTCGTTGTTTGCTGTCTTTGTAAAAACATCGGCAATCTTGTCGTTGCCTTCTGCCCTGGCCACCTGTGCAAAGTAAGTGTACTTGTTCCTTGCCTGTGATTCACCAGCGAATGCTGCCAAAATGTTCTTTTCTGATTCTGTTCCTGAGTACTTGCTCATTTTTTCCTCCAAACATATCTCTGTAATTTTATTTTCTAAAGATAGTAAGATTTATGTTGAAATACCAACTTTTTGAAGGAAAAGGAAGATAAATTTTTGTTTAATAATTGAGGTTATGGACAGGGGGCTTCCCACAGCAGGCTGTGGTCGGGCGTTCCACCACTTGCTGACGCGCGGTGCTTCGCACTGGCTTCGCTTACGCTTCGCCCTGGTTCCATGCCCTAAGCCAAGGAATTACTTGCTGTTTCTTGAATCAATCCTGCTGCTCATCTTTACAAAGTAGTCCATGTTGTTTCCAACAAAAAGTCCGCACCAGATGCAGAGCATTGCGGAAAAGGAAATGGTGCTTACAACGGAAAGAAAATCCTGGCCTTTAAGGATGAGGAGGGGAATCATTATTATCATGCAGGCAAGCAGGCCAGTTCCAGACAGAGCCCAATTCCTAAGGGAGGTTTGCTTTTCATGGTAATCAAGATTTGTTTCTTCCATTGCACTCAAAACGCTTGCAGCAGTTTTAGAACTGTCATTTGATGTGGACAAGGCTTTTTCAGACAGAAGTTTTTCTGCCTTTGTAAGGGTTCTTACTGTAGTGCGGCATTCCTTGCAGAAAAGCAGGTGAAGGGAAAGTTTTAGAGGCAGTATTTCATGCTTGTCCAATCCGTAGAAAATCTCAAGATAATCGTTGCATTTGTTTCCCATTTTAATTCCTCTCTAATCCTTATAGTCTTTAAGTTTTTCTGCAAGAATCTTCTTTGCCCGGAAAACATGTGATTTTATGGTGTTTACAGGAAGCCCTGTAATTTTGCTTATTTCTGCATGGCTCAAACCATTGAAGAAGAACAGGTTGATGCATTCCGCGTATTCATCCGGAAGATCCTTAACTGCTTCCCGGATGGCATCGGACGCTTCCCTTGCCAGCTGCTGTTCTTCCGGACTTTTGTCCCTGGAAATCAGCTGGTCTGAATCTTCCAGTGGTTCAGTCGGTTTTGCCCTTGTCTTTTCGTTCAGTGCCGTGGTAAAGGCAATTTTTGTAAGCCAGGTTGAAAAAAGACTTTTTCCCTTGAAGCTGTGCAGGCTGGTGTAAGTCTTCATGAAAACATTCTGGCAAAAATCATCTATGTCAGATTTCTGCTTGAAAAATCTGGCTCCAATTATGCGGATTCTGTTTTCATATAGTTCAACAAGCCTTGCAAACGAAAGCCCGTTTCCGTTAAGAGTCTCGGAAATCAGTTTGGCATCCCTCAATCGGATGAAAAGTTTTCCCAGCTCCTTGCCTGGTCCTTTTCCCATCTGTCTGATCAAGACCCCTATTTTCTTGGGAATATTTTATAGAAGATCAGTAGGGTAGTACCCAAAGAAAGTGGGACAAGTCCTCCAAGGATTCCAAAAGAGTTTGGCTTTAAAAGGAGGAAAATGCCTGTGATTACAACGCCGACTCCAAGAAGGCAAAGACCGGTGAAAAGGGAAAATATTTCAAGGTTGAAATTGATTTCCTTGAATGTGCCGTTCATGATCTTCAATTTGTTTTCGCGGTGCTTCCAAAGAAGGGCAAAGAAAACGATTATTGCGGCGAATGTAATTCCGACAATCGGTACGATGGAGATGATTACCTGTGCTACATTTGATATTTCTTTTTCCATGATTAACCTCTAGTTCTCTGTCATTATATTAGACACGGTTCTTTTAATAAAGTTGCAGGGGATTTCACTTTTTTTTTGTGGTGGAAATCCCTGCAATTAAATGTTACAAAGCTATAATGGCATTAGAGGCTTGCTGTGAGTTGGGGAAAATTAAAGTTTGTCTACTAGATATGAGCCGAGGTCCTCTATCTGCAGTTTTTCACTGGATACGGGAACGCCTTCCTTACGGAGCATTTCGGCCTGAACTTCAGGTCCACCGAGTCCAAAGTTTTCCCCCATTTTTCCAGAGGCATTTACAACCCTGTGGCAAGGAACTGGCATAAATCCTTTAGGTGCATTGCTTTCTTCTTCGGAAGAATTGGCCAGGGACCAGAAAGGTACGGGATTCTTGTGCATAACATTGCCTACAACCCTGGCAAGTTTTCTGTTGCCTACAGCTTCAGCGATCTGTCCGTAGGTTGCAACTTTTCCTCTGGGAATCTTTCGTACTGTTTCGTATATCTTTTTTTCCAGTTCTGTCATTCGCAGTTTTCCTTCACGATGCGTAGGATGTAGTATCCGAATTTTTCAGCCTTGTTTTCTCCTATACCGTGGCAGTTCAAAAGTTCCCTTTCTGTCTTTGGTTTTCTTGCAGCAATGTCCAGCATTGTTTTGTCGCCGAAAATCACATAAGGGGGAACATGGAGTTCATCAGCGGCCTTCTTCCTCCATTTTTTCAGTTGTTCCGCAATTGCCTTTGAAACTGGATCCGAATCCGCCTTTGGACTGGATTTTGCGCCGAAAGTTTTTTTCTTTGTGCCGACAGGTTTGGGGAAACTTCTGAAACCTGATTCCTGTTCTGCTTTTCTGTCTGCAGCCTTAATCAGGATTGCCTTTGGTTTAGTGGAAGCCTCTTCGTTCCAGCAAATGTCGCAGCAGCAGGACTTGTCTTCTTTTTCTGGGTCAGGGGAATAGGTTTCTCCAAAATAGGCGAGCATGGTTTTTCTGCGGCACTGCTGGCTTGTTGCATATTGAATCATTCCCTGCAGGAGCTTCTCTGCCTTTGATGGATCCGAGGCCTCGTTAAAGAAGAAACGGATTTTCTTTATGTCTCCGGGACTGTAGAGGAGCATGGCTTCTGACGGAAGACCGTCTCGACCGGCTCTTCCTATTTCCTGGTAATACTGTTCTATTGATTTGGGCATGTCGTAGTGAATTACCCAGCGAACGTCTGGCTTGTTTATTCCCATGCCGAAAGCAACCGTTGCAACCATAATGTCCACCTTGTCCTGAATGAAAGCCCTCTGGTTGTTTGCACGGACAGCATCGCTTAATCCAGCGTGGTAATTTAGAACCTTAAGACCTTTTCTCTGAAGTTTTTCCGCAACTTCATCCACCTGACGCCTTGAAAAGCAATAGATTATTCCGCTTTCCCCACTGTGCCGGCTGATGAAATCCAGAACCTGTTCAAGGGCATCTTCCTTTCTTTCTATATTAAGGAGAATGTTCGGCCTGTTGAAACTGGCAACGAGAATGTCCGGTGTATCCATGTTGAGGTTTGTCACAATGTCGTGCTGAACCTGCCTGGTTGCGGTTGCTGTAAGGGCAAGGCAAACTGCCTGTGGAAATTCCTTTCGGAAATTTGCAATCTCCATGTAGTCTGGCCTGAAGTCATGCCCCCATTGGCTTATGCAGTGGGCCTCGTCTATGGCAATGCAGTCAACGGTGACATTCTGGCTATGGAGCAGCCTTCGGATTTTTTCCGTATTCAGTCCTTCTGGAGAAACATAGAGCAGCTTGATTTCACCTCGGCGAATCCTGTCGTAATAGTTCCTGCAGGTATCCCAGTCAAGAGAGGAATTGATGTACACTGCCGGAACTCCAAAGGATTCCAGTTGCTGAACCTGATCCTGCATGAGGGCTATGAGGGGGGAAACTACCACCGTCAGTCCGTTCATGATGAGGGCCGGCACCTGATAGCAGATGGATTTTCCGCCTCCAGTAGGCATTACGGCAAGGGTATCCCTTCCGGAAAGTACATTCTGAATGATGTTTTTCTGCATGTGTCTGAAAGTGTCATAACCGAAAACCGTTTTCAAAACATATTCCGGAGTTTTCGTGTAGTGCGGGAAATCCATTTGATCCTCTTTGAAAAGCAATCCTGTTTCTGCCGCAAATTTCAGGGAAACGGTGCGGACAGATTCCATAAGCTGATTATATTCTATGCTGTTCAAATATAGTACCTCTTTGCATTTATGGAAAGTTTTCCAATGCCTTTGCCCTGCGGCAATCTTTCAAATTTTCATTATCTCTTGCATAAGCATCAGATTTTTGGTATATTTTCATCACTTGCCGGATTGGTGGAATGGTAGACACGAAAGACTCAAAATCTTTTGCGCGCAAGCGTGTTAGAGTTCAAGTCTCTAATCCGGTATATAAGACAACCTGATGAAGGTTGTCTTTTTTTTTGCCTGAATCATTTCATGACATCCATGGCGCCCTGAGGTTTTCTGTAGGCTATGGCTTCTTCCATGGATTTGCCGTCGATGTCCGCTTTCCCTTCCATGTCCGCAATTGTTCTTGCAAGTTTTAAGCAGCCGCTTACTGCCCTCGGTGAAAATTCATAACGGTCGCTTGCCTTGTTCAGAAGTTTCCTTGCTTCTTCAGTCAGCTTGCAAAAATCTGCTATTTCCGAAGGGGTGAGGAATACATTTTTCTTACCCTGCCTTTTCCTCTGGATTCTAATGGCGCTGGCAATTTTTTTTCTTAGTTCTGCTGAACTGATTCCTGATTTTTCATCCTTTGCCGCCTTGCTTTCCACCTGAACCCTTATGTCGATTCTGTCCAGAAGTGGACCTGAAAATTTCCTCCAGTACTGTTCGACGGCCCTTGCTGAGCAGAGGCAGATTTTCTCACTGGATCCGTAGTTGCCGCAGGGACATGGATTTGTGGAAAGCAGCAGCTGGAATCTTGCCGGAAAAGTAGTTGAGCGGCCGGCCCTGCTTAAGGTTACTGAACCGCTTTCAATTGGAACCCTGAGCATCTGCAAAACCGTAGACCTGAATTCCGCCGCTTCGTCAAGAAAGAGGACTCCGTTGTGGGCAAGGGAAATTTCTCCAGGCAGGCAGTGAGGACCTCCACCGCAAATGCCTTCTATGGTTGCTGTCTGATGGGGCATCCTTACAGGAACTTTCAGAACGGAATTTTTTCCGGGGTAGAGCAAGCCGGCAATTGACCAGATCCTTGTGACTGTTTGAGATTCTTCCCTTGTTAAATATGGTAGTATGGAATTGTACCTCATCATTGAAAGGGTCTTTCCGCATCCCGGTGGGCCGAAGGCTATTATGTTGTGCCCTCCCGCCGCAGCAATCTGCAGCCCTCGCACAAGAAGTTCTTGCCCCGCAACATACTTGAAGTCGTTTTCCTCCTCCACAGGCGGAAAGTAGATTCCCTCAATGGAAACTGCCCCTTCAGGAACTTCCGTAGTTTCAGCTGCATCTGCCTTTGATGTAAATGCGGCGGGGTTGAATAGGGAACTGAAGGCTTCAATAATGTCCGAAGCCCCAAAGACCTTCATGCCTTCAACTTCCCTTGCTTCATCAGCATTTGCAGTGGGAACTATGCATCTTCTGATTCCTCCTTCGTATGCAGTGCTTACCGCCGCGTGAATTGCACGGACAGGCCTAAGCTTGCCGTTGAGTTCAAGTTCTCCCATGACAAGGATGGGATCGTCGGTGAAGGAAAGGTTGCTCTGTTCCAGTTCCTCTGGATTAAAGGCGGTTTCATCGCGCTCAAGCTTTTCCTTTGCCGAAAGGACTGCAAGGGCAATGGCAAGGTCGAATCCGGCGCCTTCTTTCTTCAGGTCCGCAGGGGAAAGGTTTATGAGTACCCGTTCAGGCGGAAACTGAAATCCGGAATTTGTAATGGCACTCCTCATCCTTTCCCTTGATTCCTTGATTGCACCGTCGGCAAGTCCGACAATGTCCACTGCGGGAATGCTTCTTCTTAAATCAACCTCGACGGAAACCAGGGAACCTTCATATCCGAAGGGTGAAAAACAATAAATCTGCATGATACCTCCAGGCATTTTTATTTGATGCCATAGAAATTATTTTCAGCATAAATTTAAAAGTGGAAAAATAAAGAAAAAAAAATGAAAAAATGATAATGTATGGACATGCTGAATATTACGGTTCTTTGTTCTGTCATCGACAATTATGGCGACATCGGTTTTGTTTACCGCCTGTGCAGACGGCTTGGAGAAATTTCAAAAGACATAAAGCTTCGGGTTGTGTGCGACAACCTTAAATCCTTTGCCTTCATGAATTCAGGCATTGATCCTGAAAAGCCGGTGCAGGAATTCAGCGGGTGGAAAATCTATGACTGGAATGATGCAGAACTGTGCACAAAGGCATTTACAGAAGAAGAACCTCAGTTCATCCTACAGTGCTTTCAGTGCAAGCTTCCTGAATGGCTGGAAGAAATTTTATATGAAGGCAAGCTTAAGGGGTCTGCCTACATCCTTAATGTTGAGTATCTGACTGCGGAAGAATGGGCGGACGGATTCCATAAGCTCAGGTCCGGTACAAGATCAGTTCAGGTAAAAAAATCCTTCTTCATGCCGGGCTTTACAAAGAAAACAGGCGGCCTTGTTCTTGACGGCAATTTCAGAAAGTGCATCGCCGACAAATCCCATGCAATTTCAAAGGCTTCGGAAAGGCTTAATGACGAGCAGAAGAAAATCCTTTGCGGCAGCGATCATTTTAAAATCCTTGTTTTCTCTTATCCGCGCAATTTCAATTTCCTTGTTGAAGCAATCAATTCTTTTTCCGATTTTTCTGAAAAGAAAGTTCACGTATTCCTTGCTAAGGGAATCAGTTCCGCACCTTTCATAAAGTCCTGTCAGGAAGTAGGTTCTACTTTTGAATATTCGGAATTGCCGGCTTTGGAACAGGAACAGTGGGACGCCTTGCTGTGTTCCATGGATTTCAATTTCATCCGCGGCGAGGATTCCTTTAGCCGTGCAAGTCTTTCAGGCATTCCTTTTGTATGGCATGTCTATGTTCAGGATGAAGAATTCCAGCTGGTTAAGCTCAATGCATTTTTTGAAAGGTTGAGGCCTTTCTTTAATCCGGAATATTTCGAAGGGTACAAGAGATTTTGTTTTCTATATAATCGCGCCTTTTCCGTTGAACCGGGGGATGAAGCCTGTCAGGCAATGGAGACCTTGGCTGAACCTTTGCCGGCAGAGGAGGGCAGCGGTCAGGAAGAAATGGCTTCCCTTGCCGCAAAACTTCTGTTCGGTGCAGAAAAAGAAAAACCGTGCTTTGCAAAAGCCTCCGCTGAATTCCTTGATAACGGTGACCTGGCGGAAAATCTCCTTGCATTCCTCAATACACTAAAGGTCTGATTTTGCTTTCTTGCCTTCAGCTTCAGGACTTGCAACTTCAAGGAGGGCCATGGCTGCCAGGTTGTGGTTCATCTGGAATCTTGCGGCCTTTTCCTTTGTTGTTCCAGGCATGCCAAGGGATTCCTTCTGCCTGTCTTGCTTTTCCTTCTGCTCGATGTAAAGTTTTTTAGCCTGCAACAGGATGTCCCCTGCTGCGTCCTCTTTTATTCCCAAAGTTTCCGCAATGTCTTTTACCGAGGCTGATGCAAGGGCTGCAATGGTTCCGTATTTCTTTATGAGGAGAGCTTCCCGCTTTGGACCGATGCCCGTAATTTCCGTAAATATTGAAACCGTGTTTTCCTTTGTGCGGAGTTCCTGGTTGCGGCTTGTGGCAAATCTATGGGTTTCGTCTCTGACTCGTTGAAGGAGCCTTAAGCCGTCGCTTCTTTTTGGAAGGCAGATAGGGCTTGATGTATGGGGCCTCCAGATTTCTTCATCCCGTTTTGCAAGGCCGGCAATGGGAATGTCCAGTCCAAGGGTCTGCAAAATGGAATCTACTGCGTTTACCTGACCTATGCCACCGTCTATGAGGAGAAGGTCGGGAAGTTCTGCATTTTCGTTCAGCAGCCTTGTGTAGCGGCGGGAAACGGCTTCCTTCATTGATGCAAAGTCGTCTATGAGGCCGTCGGTAGTCTTGAGCCTGAAGTAGCGGTAGTTCTTTTTGTCCGGATTTCCGTTGTAAAAGCTGATGAGGGAAGCAACGGGAAATTTTCCGCCGATGTGGGCAATATCGAAACCTTCTATTCTTACAGGAAGTTTTGAAAGTCCAAGTTCCTTCTTCAGCTCTTCCATGGCAGGGAAGTCGCCCCTTTCGCGGACACGGCGGATAATGTCTTCCTTTGCATTCTGCTGGGCCATGTTTACGGCTGCACGGTGCATCCTCATCCTTTCAGATTCATCCACGGGAATGATTTCCGTTTCCATTCCGTAGGTTTCCTTTATCCACCTTTTCATGAATTCGGTGCCTTCCTTGGAAACAACATATATGGACGGAGGAATTATCTCTTTTTCCGTATAGTATGCGCACATAAATTCGGGAATCAGTTCCGTGTCTTCGTTCATGGAAAGGGTGCGGTAGTTGTCACGGCCCAGAAGCTTGCCGCCGCGGATTTTAAGGATCGTAAAGCTTACAAGTTCCCCTTCGCGCCAGGTTGCAATGTAGTCCCTGTCATCCTGGTCGAAACCTTCCACTATGTTCTGGTTCTGCATGATGGAAAGGGCCTTGAGGCCGTCCCTAAGCCTGGCCGCCTTTTCGAATTTCAGTTCCCTGGCAGCCTGTTTCATCTCTTCTTCCAGTTTTTTTACCGTATCTTCTTTACCCTCAAGTAGAGAGGTGATTTCGCCGATAAATTCACCGTAGGTGGAATCGTCGGTTTTTTTGAAGCAGGGGCCTATGCATTTTCCCATGTGGTAGTAAAGGCATCCTGAATCCTTTTCGCGAAACTTCTTGCAGTGCCGTAACGGATATATGTCGTAGAGTGTTTCTATGAATGTATCCAGGGCTGCGGCATCAGGAAAAGGACCAAAATAAACCGAACCGTCCTTAACTACATTTCTGGTTTTATAGAGGCGAGGAAATTTTTCCCTTGTAATTTTCAGGACAGGGTAGGATTTGCCGTCTTTAAGGCAGATGTTGTACCTCGGGTTATGCTGCTTGATGAGGTTGTTTTCCAGAAGGAATGCCTCATACTCGTTTCCCGTGGTAATATATTCGATGGATCTGGCCCTGCTGATGAGGAGCCTGGTTTTAATGTCCTTGTTTCCGCTGAAATAGGATGTAAGCCTGTTCTTCAGATTCTTGGCCTTTCCGACATAGATTATTGTTCCGCCTTCGTTGCGCCACATGTAGACTCCGCTTTGGTTTGGAGCCTTCAATGCAGTCTGATGGAGGACTTCCCTTGGGGAAAGAGGTTTTGATAATGTTTGTAAATTTTCGTTTGGCTCGTTCATATTTGAAAACAACTGCTTCCATTATAGCAGTTTTCCTTTGCGCTTTGAATACTGTTTCCGCAGCAGACAAGGCTGTTGTCATGGGTGGCAGGGAAGGCTGGCCTTTGCTTTCAAAAATGGATGGAGTTGTCACAGGCAAGGGCAAGTACGGTTATGATGCCATGGTTCTTGCAACCAATTCCCACGGTGCAGACGAATACACGGACCTCCTCCTTTCTTTTGAAGACGGAACAAGCGACGACATTACAGGCAGATACAGCATTTCGATGAATGAATCCATTACAACGGAAGTTCATTCCCTCATGGGAAAGAAATCTGCCCTCACTCGCGGAAAGGGTGGAATAAGGCTCCGTGGAAACAGAAATACAATTTTCGGAAAGGAAGGCCCATGCGGTTCTTTCAGCATTGAATTCTGGCTTAATCCAAGCATTGCGGAAAACGGCGAAGTTGTATTCTCATGGCGCTCGTCAAGAACAGTTGCAAACTATCCCCTTTACCAGATGATTACCGGAAGCTTTGCAGGCAACCACCTTGAATGGTCTTTCACAAATGTATTCAACGGATATGTTGACGATGACGGCGAAATCACCCTTTCAAGTTACCGCACAATCGTTCCAAACCAGTGGATGCACCATGAAATCAGCTTTGACGAAAACACAGGACTTCTTGAGTACAGGATCAACGGACTCCTGGAAGCCCTCAAATATGTAACTACAAACGGACACGAAACAGGCGGATCAATCTACATTCCGATTCTCGGTGTTCCTGCAGACATTGAAATCAGCCCACAGTATACAGGCCTTTTGGATGACTTCAGGATTCAGCGTGCACCTAGACCTGAAACAAAGGAAGCCGGCGGAATGGATACTTTCCGTGTTGAAGGCGGCCGCTTTGAAACTCAGCCCGTGCTTCTTTCAACCGGTGCGGAACTTACAGAAATCGATGCCCTGGTAAGCATGCCGGCACAGACAGACATTCAGTTCTATGTTCGTTCAGGAGACAATTTCTACAACTGGACGGATTCATATCCTGAATGGGTTCCTGTAAAGAACCATAGAAAAATCGAAGGCGTGAAGGGACTTTATTTCCAGGTTGCCTGCGAGCTTCTTCCTGATGGAGCCGGAAAAAAATCTCCTTCGGTTACGGAACTTAAAATCAAGTACAAGGAAGTTCCTTCTCCTCTTCCACCATTTGAATTGAAGGCTTTTGCAGGCGACGGTGAAGTTACCCTGTCATGGCCATATTCTGTTGACGACACTGTCGGCGGGTATTATATTTTTTATGGGGACAGACCCGGCGAATATCTGGGACGCGAGGCTGTTGAAGGATATTCTCCACTTGATGCCGGCAGCGTGACTTCCGTTACACTTACTGGGCTTAAGAATGGAAAAATCTATTATTTTGCAGTTGCATCATATTCAAAATATGACAATAGAATCATGGGTGAACTTTCAAGGGAAACTTTCGCCCGACCTAAGAGAAAGTAAGCAGTTACAGCAAGGAACTGAGATATGATTACTAAAGACGAACAGAACAGCGTAATAATTGACCGGGCAAAAGCCGCAATTCTTGCAAGAGACTACGAGCAGGCCTCAAGAATTTACAAGGGACTTCTTAAGTCTGATCCGGAGAATATCACTTACCTTACGGCCCTCGGCGATCTTTACATAAAGAACAATGAGGACAGGGTTGCCCTTGAATACTACAAGGAAATTGTTCGCCTTCAGCCACAGAATGTTGACGCCCTTAATAATCTTGGCGGCATTTACAGAAGGCTTAAACTCTACGATGAATCCATTTCAGTTCTTGAACGGGGTGTAATGCTTGACAGTTCAAATGTTCAGGTTTTCTATAACCTTGGATTCACATACAAGCTCATGGGGCACAATTCAGATGCCATCGACTGCTTCAATACTGTTGTAGAGTCAAATCCGCGGGATGTTCTTGCCTTCAACCACATCGGAACAATCTACGCTTCGGAGAAAAAACATCCGGAAGCAGTTGCCTCATACCTTAAAGGACTTAAAGTGGATCCTAATCATCCGATCCTTCACCTTAATCTTGCAAAAAGCTACGACAAGATGGGGGAATTCTTTAAGGCTCAGGCAGAGTATGAATCTGCCTTAAAGTCAAAGCCGGGTTGGATTGAAGCCATTGAAAGCTATTCAGATCTCCTCATCAGAAAGAACAAGACAAAGGTTGCCTGTGAAATCGTTAAGAAGGCATTGAACCTTAATCCGAAAGACGCTGCAATGCATACAAAACTGGGTGATGTATACAGCCGACAGGATAATTTCGACAGTGCAGAATCAGAATACAATACGGCCCTTCAGGTTTCACCGGAATTCAAGCCTGCCATGTCGGGTCTTGCAACCGTTTACGAATCCACTGGCAAAATGGAAGATGCCCTTGAAATAGCCGAAAGGATGGAAGTTCTTTCCCCTGAAGATCCTTCCGTAAAAAGGCAGCACGCCCATATTCTTCTTTCTGCAGATAAAATCGAAAGGGCAGGAGAAAAGATTCAGGAACTGTACAGCCACGACCCTGATGATGTTCACACACTCAATCTTCTTGGCCAGTATTACATTTGTGCCGGCGATGAAAAGAAGGCAATGGGCTGTTTCAAGAAGATTAAGGCTACAAGACCTGAATATACAAACTTTTATCGTGAAGCAGGAAAGCGTCATTCTCAGAAAGGCGAATACAAGAAGGCTGAAGAATTCTTCCAGAAATACATTGATCAGAATCCGGAAGATGTTTCAGGCCACAAGAGCATGGCAAACAACTATGAAGCCCAGGGAATGCTTACCCAGGCCCTTGCAAGCTATAAGACAATCGAAAGCTTTGACTCTGCAAATGTTGCTTCAAGAAAAGGCCTTGAAAGGGTAAACGAACAGATAATCAAGGAAAGGGACAGCAAGCCTGAAGTAAGGTCATCCCTTGATGCCGAATTCTTTGGCTCGGACGACGACATTTCCATTGGGGATAGGGTTCGTGTTGCGGAAGAAGTAAAGCTTTCCTTTGAGGACATGAACAATCCTGAACCTGAATTCGAGAAGGAAGATCTTCAGGAACAGGAAGACGAAAATAAAGTCTATGATTTTGACAACGGTTTCGACAGGCTTCAGCAGGATGAAATCAGTTCCGATGAAGTGTTCAAGGAAGGCCGTCTTGATGAAGAAATAGAAGCCGACAATCAGGACCATTATGCAAAGAGCCTTGATGATCTTATAGGCGATGTGGACCTTGATGAAGAAGGTTCCGGTCTTGAAGAAGACAATACAAGTGCAGAGGATTTCTTTTCCAATAATCCATTCGGCAATGGCGGAAGACCTGCTTCTCCACAGGAAAACGATTTTGTTCCTGACTTTGGTATGGATGAAGAAGAAAAGCCTAAGAGCCAGAAACCTGCATACGACGACGTGATTTCCCTTGAAGAAGACTGGGCGGACGATGAAGACTTTGAAGAGCCTGAGCCTGTCCGTCAGGAGCCTGCACCAAGAAGACAGCCTCCTCAGCCTCCAAGAAGACCAAGACCCGCACCTGTTCCTGCAGACGACTATGCATTTGAAGAGGAAGAACCTTTTGAGAACGAAAGGGTGGAAGAAGAATCTCCAGATTTCCCTGAAGTTGAAAAAGACATTCCTGAAGAACCTGTTGCAGAGGAGATTCCTGAAGAAGAAATTCTTGAAGAGGAACCTGTTGCAGAGGAGATTCCTGAAGAAGAGGTTTCTGAAGAGGAAATGGTTCAGAAAGAAATTTCCGAAGACGAACCTGATGAAGAGCTTAACGAAGAAGAAACAATTTCAGATGAAATCTCGGAAGAACCTGAATATATTCCGGAACCTTCGCTTACAGAAGACGACATCATCGATGAAGACTATGACGCCGTGGACGAAGAAGATTCTGATATGGATGAAGATTCCCTTGATGAGACTGAAACTTCTGAAGACGATCTGGAAACAGATTTTAATGCAGAAGATGATTTTGAGGCTGAAGAAACCGTTGAAGAGGAAGGCGACTTTGAGCCTGTTCCGGAAGATTCTGCGGAAGATATTCTTGATGAAGAGATTCTTGCGGACATTCCTGATGTTGACGGCGACGGATATGTGGATATGGAAGTCCTTACAAAGGCCGCCGATGCAATTCAGACGGTTGCAGATGCAATCACCGAAAACAAGGTCATGAAGAAGACCAATGTAAATGCGGACCTCTTTGAAAAACTCCGTTCCCTCAGTACATACCTGCCTGAAGAAAAGCGCAAGGAATTCCTTGAAAGCAAGATTCGCCTTCAGCTGGACTACATCATCTCGAAACTGTCGGGAAAGAGGGGACTCCTTGGAACTGCCACGATTCTGCGCAATCAGATTGGAAAGGAAGATGAAGCTACAGAACTGGACAGCGGAAGAACCCTGCTCATAAAGGTCCTTGAATATTCAAAGGGACTTGTGCGCGGACTTCCTGACGCAACCATGGTTTCGTCATTGAACGGACAGCTGGAAGAACTTCTTTCAAGAATATAATCGGTGTAAAGCCCTGGAATACAGCTTCCGGGGCTTTTTTTTACCCGTTTCCTAGGGGTCTGTCCCCAATGTTCCGGAATTCCCCCGATAATTCTTGGGACCGCCCAATAATTGAATTTTTACCTATTATATGCTATAAATTCTCAATATTTTAAATTACTTTCTTATGTAATTCGAAGTTTTTAGGAGTACTTTTATGCTTACACTTAAATTTGGCGGAACAAGTATGGGTTCTGCCCGCCGCATTCTTGACAGTGTGGAAATTATGTTGGGGCGTGCAAAGACTGACCGTATCAGCGTTGTAGTCAGTGCAGTAGCCGGTGTATCAAACAAATTGCAGGCTGCAATTGACGGGTGCATCACTGGCGGGACCGCTCAGGCTTTTGTAAGCGAACTTCGTTCAATCCATGCAGACATCTGCGCAGAAATTAAGTCTACCCTTGCTGATTTTGATACAGCAGGCGTTACAGCAAAAATAGAAACTCACCTTGCAGAACTTGAAAAGCTTTTGACAGGTCTTGCAACTTTCGGTGAATGTCCTGCCAGCGTTCATTGCCGCATCATGGGTATGGGAGAACTTATGTGTGCTCCTATCGTTGAAGCAGTGATCCTTGCAAAGAAGCAGAGCATCCTCCTTCTCGACAGCCGCAAGTTCATCTTTACAACAGGCGACCAGAAGGAAGGCGATCCTGACTACGCTCGTTGCTCGGAAGCTTTTGCAGAATACCGCGACGGAACAAAGTCTGCACAGATCCTTCTTTTCCCTGGATTCATCTGTTCATGGATCAGCGGAACTAACGCAAAGCCTGTAATGGGACTCCTTGGACGCAACGGTTCGGACTTCAGCGCTGCAATCGTAGGTGCATGCCTTGGTTCTTCAAAGGTAGAATTCTGGACAGATGTTGACGGCGTTTATACAGCAGACCCACGCATCATCAAGGATGCAATTCTTGTAGACGACATGAGCTACGAAGAAGCAATGGAACTTTCATTCTTCGGTTCAAAAGTTCTCCATCCAAAGACACTTTCTCCACTTGCAGCAAAGGGAATCGAAGCATGGTCACTCAACAGCCACAACCCATCTGCTCGTGGAACAAGAATCGGCAAGGGTCCATTCGATACAAAGGCAACAGGACCAGTTCGCGGCATTTCATGCCTCAAGGACTGCGCAATGATTTCAGTAAGCGGTTCCGGAATGAAGGGACGCAAGGGTATGGCAACACGCATTTTCCAGGCTGTTTCAAATGCTGGAATTTCCGTTCTCCTCATCACTCAGTCTTCATCTGAATATACACTTTCATTCTGCGTACGCAAGGCTTTTGCAAACGCAGTTGTTGATGTTCTCAAGAACGAATTTGCCCTTGAAATCAGCACAAAGCTTGTTAACCCAATCGATGTTCGCGATGATGTTGCAATCGTTTCAATCATCGGTGACGCAATGAAGCAGAAGCGCGGTGTTGCAGGAACTTTCTTTGATTCCCTTGCTAGCCGTGACATCAACGTTCTTGCCATCGCACAGGGTTCCGCAGAACGCTCAATCTCGGCAGTTATCAACGGAAGCGACGGTGATGTGGCAGTTCGTGTCGTTCACCAGTTCTTCTTCAATACAGTTCAGTCAATTCAGGTTTATGCCTTTGGTGTCGGTACCATCGGTGGAACAATGGTTGACCAGATCCGCGACCAGTACAAGTCTCTCCTTGAACAGGGAATTGACGTTCGCGTAATGGCAATCGCAAACATTGACGGAATGATCTTCGATGCAGACGGTCTTGATCTTTCTGACTGGCGCAACCTTGTAAAGGAAAAGGGAAAGAAGACAAACCTTGATGAGATCCTCGATTTCGTAAAGGAGACAAAGCCTCTCAACCCAATCTTCGTTGACTGTACAGCAAGTTATGATCTTCCAGAACGCTATCTTGATGTATTCAAGGCCGGCATGTCCATCGCCACACCAAACAAGCGTGCAAACAGCATGAGCATGGACTTCTACAAGAAACTCCGTGAAACAGCAAATGAAATGCATGTCCGCTTCCTCTATGAAACAAACGTAGGTGCAGGTCTTCCAATCATCGATACTCTCCAGAACCTCTTCAAGTCAGGCGACAAGCTTACTGGCTTCAACGGAATCATGTCTGGTTCCCTTTCATACATCTTTGGTAAGCTTGACGAAGGCAAGAAATTCTCTGAAGCAGTTCTTGAAGCAAAGGAACTCCGCTATACAGAACCGGATCCACGCGATGACCTTAAGGGAACAGACGTTGCCCGCAAGGCACTCATCATTGCCCGTGAAGCCGGAATGGAAATCGAACTTGAAGACATCGAGATGCGCTCGATCTTCCCTAAGGACTTCAACATCGAAGGAACAGTTGAAGAATTCCTCAAGAGACTTCCAGAACTGGACAAGTACTTTGAAGACAAGATGGCAGCCCTCAAGAAGGAAAACAAGGTTCTCCGCATGGCTGCATCAATCAAGGACGGAAAGGCTTCTGTAGGTATGCTCGAAGTAGGCCCTGAAGATCCATTGTATACAGTTCGCGGTGGTGAAAACGCATTCGTATTCCACACAGCACGCTACACACCAATTCCTCTTACAGTTAAGGGTTACGGTGCAGGTGCAGGCGTTACAGCAGCAGGTGTATTCGGTGATGTTCTCCGCCTTGTAAGCTGGAACATGAGCAACTAAGTAATTGACCTGCCATGGTAATCGTACTTAATAAAGATTGCACAGAAGAACAGAAAAAAAATCTTGAGGCTCTCCTTGAAAAGAAGAACCTCAAGATAAAGACTGTCTCAGGTGAAGAAGATACTATCCTAGCCGCCGTTGGAAAGGTTTCTGTTGATCTTCGTGAGATCGAGGCTGTTCCAGGTGTAGAGAGGGTGATTCCTATTTCAAAAACTTCGGTTCCTCTCTACCGTGTAGCCTATTGTGGCAAGCCTGGATGCAATGCAGAAGCCGCCGCCATCGGGTATTTTGATAAGTCTGCTCAGACTGTGGCGCTTGATTCCTTTGACGAAGTTTTCCTTAGCGTTGAAAATGGAAGTGTGGATTATGGAATGATTCCAATTGAGAATTCTCTCGGTGGAAGCGTTTACCAGAACTATGACAACTTCATGAAATACAAGGATGCAAAGATTTCCGGGGCTATTGCCATCAAGATCAGCTATTGTCTTCTTGGTGTAAAGGGTGCAAAACTTTCTGACATAAAGAAGGTCTACTCTCATCCTCAGGCACTTTTGCAGACCAGGGGATTCCTTGGAGGCTACAAGGACTGGCAGCAGATAGAGGCATACAATACTTCTGGAGCGGCTTTGTTTGTGTCTGATACTGGATCAACCGAAAATGCTGCCGTGGCAAGCAAGATAAATGCATCGATTTACGGCCTTGATATTCTTGCGGAAGGAATCGAGGATGATCCCAATAACTTCACCAGGTTTGTTGTAATTTCAAAGACCGGTTCAGTGGCTGGTGGAAACATGGCTAGCTTCATGTTCAAGGCAAAGAATGAACCTGGATCACTGTACAGGATTCTTGGTGTTTTGAACGACTTTGGAACTAACCTTACAAGGCTTGAAAGTCGTCCTATCCCAGGTCGCCCTTGGGAGTACCAGTTCTATGCTGATGCTGACCTGAAAAATGTCAGTGGCCAGCCGGAAAAATATGTAGAAAAAATTATTGAAAAATTGAAAGAAAAAGCAGAAGAAGTTCGTCTTTTGGGTGTATACTCTGAAGTAGGACGATAATGTTTCTTGGAGGAATAAAATGGAAAAATATGTACTTTCAGTTCTTGTAGAAAACCACGCTGGTGTTCTTAGCCGTGTATCGGGCCTTTTCAGCCGCCGCGGTTACAACATTGACTCTCTCGTAGTTTGTGAAACAGCAGATCCAGACAAGTCTCGCGCAACAATCGTTGTTAGCGGTGATGAATATATTCTTGAACAGATTAAGAAGCAGCTTTCAAAGCTTGTTGAAGTTATTTCCATCGAACACTGCGAAAAGTCTGAAACATGTCAGAGAGAAATGGCTTTGATCAAGGTAAAGGCAAGCGGAGAACAGCGTGCAGTAATCATTGAAACCTGCAACATCTTCCGTGCTCACATTGTTGATGTTTCTGAAAACGCACTCATCGTTGAAGCAACTGGTAGCGAAGACAAGATTGATTCCCTCATCCGTCTTCTTGAACCATTCGGAATCCTTGAACTCCTTAAGTCAGGTCTTGTTGCAATGGACCGCGGAAGCAAGATCATCAAGTAATTTACTTTTTAATCTTATTCCATCTGTCATCAAACAACTGCCAGCTGTTTTCTGTCCTGATAACGGTGGCGGTTCTGAATATGCGTTCCTTTCTTGGGAACGCATTTTTTATTTCTTCACTCATTTTTAATTCCGGCATATCCGTTCTGTCGGCAGTCCTGGCAAAAGGAATTTTAAGGTTGATTATGAAACCTTCGCCTTCAATAAGCAGCGGAAATACAGCCAGTTCATTTTCCGTGCCTGGACATCCGATTGTAAGGGACATGACTCCGGAAGGAATTTCGTCTTCAGTAAAAGCGTAGAGAGGATATTGCGGGTAAACGTTTTTTTCTTTTGCCAGCATGGAAATCAGTTTTCTCTGGACTCCAGCAAGAAAAAACAAAGTGTCCTTGTGTGGAACGATGGCTTTCATAATTAATGACAGTGTAGAGCATTTGGGCGAAAAAGTGTAGAATGAAAACATGAGAAGAACAATCACTGTTGTTGGAGCATTTTTACTTTCCTTGCTTTTTATTTTCACTTCATGCACATACAAGGTTCAGCCATCTGTCCTGGCAATGAACGGCGAAAATTTCAGTGCCCTCAATAAAAGTGCAGTAAAATCAAAGGCGGACGGAAAAAGAAACAGATTCCTCTGCTATGGATTTTCAAAAAATCAGATCGCTCACTTTAAGAATGCAGTATATAAAAATACGGCTGCCGCTCTTTCCGTTCACATCTCTTTCGAT
Source organism: Spirochaetales bacterium (assembly GCA_030526505.1). Taxonomy (GTDB): domain Bacteria; phylum Spirochaetota; class Spirochaetia; order Treponematales; family Treponemataceae; genus Treponema_D. The sequence goes on along the minus strand of JAUNCR010000019.1, from coordinate 8,300 downwards.
TCAAAGGGAAAGTCAAAGCAGCCGGAATATCCTTTTGCACTTGGATTCCTTTACGAGGAAGACCTTTCCCTCATTGGCAATGATGAATCAAAATTGCTTACAAGGCCTCTCTTCAAGGGCGACTACCTTGAATGTCAGAAAGACAATTTCAAGGTTTCCTTTTCCGTTTCTTCAACTCAGGACATTCCCTGCGGATTTTTTGTCTATACAACAAAGCCTGCAACAGTATCTGAATTCAGGATCACCGAAGCCAAAATCGGATGGGACAACAGCACTGATGTTCCTCTTTTTGCCTGCGGTGCAGACGGCGGTAGGGTAGCCTGGAATTTTTCCTCTGCTGATTTTTCATCTGCCAAAAGCATTTTCCCGTCAGAGAATGCGCTTAACAAGGTCATGCCTAAAATAGAAATCGGACTCTTCCCATTGGAGGACAACGGTACCTGGAAAAAGCAGATGTCTGTTGGACTTGATTTCTGCGGTGAAAGAATTGATCTTCGTCTCCAGAAAAAACAGGAAAAGGTAATGGTTCAGTCCGGAGCCTTGAGAAAAGGTTATACGGAAGTGCATGCTGTCAGTCATCCAGAACTTGTTTCTTCCATGATGATCACGGCAAATAATCCTGGACTTTCAAAGAATAAATTTTCAAAGGTTTTGGTTCCCCTCAAGACAGATCTTGGTCTTGTAATGGACTGGCCTCAGAGAAACTGGCGTGTGGAAGACTATGAACTGTACCAGTGGTATTATTTTCCTGAAGTGCTTTTTTTTGACTTTGCCAGCTATAAGATTCAGAACCAGTTCTTTACCAGACTTGCATATTTCGTGGAAAAGGCGGGCTACAAGGGAACTCTTGTTGGCAATGATTTTGTTGAAAACAAGCACGGCTACAATGCCCATGACTACAAGGCGGAAGACCTTGCAGCATTTTTTACCACTGCAGAACTTCAGGAATTTACCCTTAACGAAAGGGAATATCTTCTACGGGAAATTCTTGAAACCAATAAGATCATAGTTAAGAATGCTGACGGAACATACAGCGCAGGAAAGGGTGCCGTCATTTCCATTTGCCGCGAGTCTCCAAGGTATTTGCGCTACACCTTCCTTGCACATGAAAGCTGGCATGGCATTTATTTCATAGATGAAGATTTCAGGAATGTGGTTTCTGCCTGCTACAATATGTTCGATCCTGAGTCCATGGAATTCCTTAAAAAATTCTGGGAAACACAGCCGGGCCTTGGATACGACCGCAGTGACGAATACCTGATGCAGAATGAATTCATGGCCTACATCATGCAGCAGAGTTTCCCGAATATTGCGCCATATTTCCTTCAGGTTGCTGGCCGCGGTTCCGTAAACAGAATACAGAAGGAAGGGGCCGCCTACATCCGCAATACGGAGGCACAGGCCTTTGTTGATGCCGGAGAGTTGCTTAACGACTATGCCTTTGAACAGTGGGGTCTTGCCTGCGGAAGGGTTTCCCTCATGATCCGCGACTGATTTTTTGCTAGGTTAAATCAATATTAAACTGCTTTTCGCTTTCGATTGTTCCTGGGGCTCCGTGTCCCGGGAAAATGATTGTCCTGTCTGGAAGTGCGAATAGCTTGTCCTTTATTTTGCTGCAGAGAAGTTTCTTTGAGTACTGGCTTGAAGTGCTTCCGGTTTCTCCAGGAATCAGTGTGTCTCCTGTGAAAAGAATTTCCCCAATCTTGTAAACCATGCTGTCAGGCGAGTGTCCGGGTATGGAAAAGAATTCAACATTAAGGTCTGCAATTCTTGTCATGCCGTCACCGTTGATGATGGAAGAATTCATTCCGTAGGTTTCGGAATCGGCTGCATATACAGTGGCATTGTAAATCTTAGTAAGGGTTCTTAATCCTTCAATATGGTGCTTGTGGTTGTGGGTGATGAGTATTGCAACCAGTTTGTAACCGCCGTCCTCAATCTGCCTGATGATGTCAGTGGTAATCTGGCCCGGATCAACAATGATGGCTTCCATTACATTTGGATCATCGTTGACTATTACATAGGTGTTTGTGAAGCCTTCAATGCAAAGATGAAAATAAACTTTCATAGTGAATTACCTCCCGAAGCACTGAAGTCTTCTATCAGGCCACCCTTGTTTCTGTCGATGAGGGCTTCTCTTGTGTTCGAAAGCTTGAAGGAAACATTTTCCCTTGCGGAGTTATAGAAAATTGTTTTCTTAAGATTACAGTCCTGCATGGAAGTGTTCATCAAGATTGCCTTAATGAATCGGCTGTTGTAAAGGTCGGAATTGTCAAAGCTGCACTGGTAGGAAGTGATTCCGTTGAAGTTGTTGTGGATCAGGTCGCTTCCCGTAAGGACAAGGTGAACGAATTTAGCGCCTGCAAAAGAAGAGAACTGAATGTTGCTCTTGATGAAGTCGCAGTCTGTAAAAGTTGCAAAATCCATCATGCACATCCTGAGCCTAATGTTTTCTGCGTGAACATTTGTGAAAAGTACATGCTGAAAGTTGCAGCCGTAGAACTTTTTATCCGTAAGGTCCATACCCTGAACCGTAATTCCGTATGCATTCAATCCAACAATTTTGTCGTGGGACTCTATGAACTTCTTTAGATGGGCAAGATATGCTTTTTTGTCCTCAGTGTGTTCAAAACAATAGCCTGGCTCATCAGTAATTTCATTGTCGCTGAAACTTGAGAGGGCAGGATTTTTACATTCTTGGCACTGACATTTGTTGATTGTAAACATATTGAAATGTTATGTTATTGATAAGAAATAGTCAAATGAATATTATTTAAGACATGTGCTGGAAATGCAAGAATAAGATTGAAATTGAAATCATCGGGCGCTCAACGGAATGTCCTGTCTGCCATGCTGATCTTCACTCGTGCAGAAACTGTAGGTTCTATCTTCCTGGAAGTCATTTTGATTGCCGTGAAAATGTTGATGAAAACATCGTTGACAAGGAAAGGGCAAACTTCTGCGATGCCTTTATGGTTCAAAGGACATTCAGTGGCAGTGCCGACGGTGCATCTTTTGAAGAAGAAAAGAAAGCTGCGGCTAAGAATGCCTTTGACGCATTGTTCAGCATTTAGGATCATATATGAAGAATGTAATAGATTTTGCTTTTCTTGACAGCGGGACCGGCGGCATTCCCTACATGCTCTTGCTCAAGGAAAAATCTCCTGAAAGCCGCTGCATATACCTTGGTGATACTGTTCATTTTCCTTACGGTGAAAAATCCTTTGAGGAAATTGTCCGCTGCTCTTCTGAAGCCATTGATACCATCGTAAAGAACTGGAATCCCCGTGCAGTCATAATTGCCTGCAATACAATTTCAGTTACGGCCCTTGATGAACTGAGAAAACTTCATCCTGACCTTCCAATCATCGGTACCGTACCTGCAATAAAACTTGCCGCAAAGGTTTCCCTCAATAAAAAGGTCGGTTTCCTTGCAACAAATGCTTCGGTCAACCACAAGTACTCGGAAAAGCTGATAGAAGATTTTGCCAGCGACTGCAAGGTGTTCAAAAGGGGAGACCCTGACCTGATTGCCTTCATTGAGCACAAACTCTTTACGGCCACTGCGGAAGAAAAAAGGTCCGCCGTAATGCCAGCCGTAGAATATTTCAATTCCAACGGCTGCGATACAATAATTCTTGGCTGCACCCACTTTACCCACATGGCCCGTGAAATAGAAGAGGCCTTTGCGTCAAAAAGCTGGAAAAAGGTTTTTGTTGTTGACAGCCGTGACGGGGTTTCAAACCACGCCCTTGATGTGATTAAGTCCGCACCGGAAAAAAACGAGTCTGAAAATCTTCCCGAAGACATGACCTTCTTTGTTACAAGTCTTGAAGGGGAAGAAGACAAGAATGAATACGAAACCCTATGCAGGCGCTTCAGCATTCCTTTTGGCGGCTGCATAAAATAGAAAGACTGTTCCTTCAAGGGCAAAAATACTGCCAGTTCGTCAGCCTCTGCCAAAAACGCAAGCTGGCGTCGCTACACGGCATTTAATTTCCTGTTTTTTTATGCCTTCTCCTTGTTTTTTTAATGACAAAAAAGTAATATTTGTCATATTGACAGGAGATGTTATGAAAAAGACTATTGCTTTAGCAGTTTCAGTTTTGGCAGCAGCTGCCTTATTTGCCGGTGGTGTTGACAACAAGACAAACCTCAATGCAGGTTACGAAAGGAATCCTAGCCGCAATACAGAATGCAAGCGCCCAGAAGCTGTGTTCTACAATATCGGCGGTATTTCCTTTATGGAAGACGGACTTTATGTTGAAGCAGGCGATCAGCTTGTTTTCAAGAAGTATGCAAACAAACTTGATTTCCCATTGTTCAACTCACTTGGAATCAACAAGTCTTACGAAGACAACAGATTGGTTTACCTCTATCCAAATGCAGAAGTAGTTTACAAGAAGGGTGATTCGGCAATCTTCTTTGGCTTTGGCGTTTTTGGTGGTGGCGGAAACCTTGAATACAATGACGGTACTGCAGCAACAAGCCTTGCATTTGCAGGCAAGGCAATGAATGCAGGCCTTGGTAGTCTGGAAGGAAAACTTCTTGCAGGCATTGCAAAGAACCACTCTCTTGATGTTTATTCTGTTCAGCTTGGGGAAATCATCGGTGTTTCTACAAAAATGATGGACAACCTTTCACTTGCAGTTGCAGCCCGCTTCATGCACGGTACTCAGTCCATTGAACTTTCAAGCCCAGCCCTTGCAATGATCAACGGCGGAAGCGATACAGTAGGTTACAAGGCAGACGGATACAGCGTAGGCGCAATGTTCGGCGTTCACTACAAGCCAACGGAACTTATGGACATCAGTGCCCAGTACCAGTCGATTACAAGAATCAACTATGAATATCATTCTTTCAAGGGACAGTATTCTGTAATCAAACAAATCATTACAAACGAAAAGGATTCTTTTGCTAACGACCTTCCTGCAGTTCTTAACCTTGGTTTCGGATATCAGATTCTTGAAGACCTTTATGCAAGCACAAGCATCAACTATTACTTCAACAGATTCGCAACAATCGAAAGCCCGATGGATGGATCAAAATACAAGTATGGAAATTCATTCGAAATCGCTTTTGGGGCAGACTACCAGATTAACAAGAGCCTTTTGGTTAGTGCCGGTATCTCTTACGGTACAAACGGAACAAAGCCTGATGTAAACAACATCTTCAGCCCGGTTCTTGATAGCCTTGCCTTTGGTACAGGTTGTGAATACAAGGTGACTGAAAAGGTTGCCCTTACAGGATCTTTAATGTACTGCAAGTACTTTGACCAGGACTACAAAATCAGTTCTTATCCTGCAACCCTTTCAAAGAATGTTGCTCTTGTTGCATTCGGTGTGACATACAAGCCTTTCTAATTAAGGTTTAAAATGATGAAGGACACGGTTAACAGCCGTGTCTTTTTTTTTGTATTTGGGGCAACGGTAAACTGTGCGTTATACCGAAGGAAATTTGTGCGTTAAACACAATTACCTGGTTCCAGTAAAATATGCTATAATTTAACCATGAACCTGATTTTACTTGACGATCATGAAGCAATTCTCAATGGACTTAGTTTTTTCTTTGAAAAAAACGAAATCAATGTCCTTGCAAAATTTACTGCAGGCGAAGACCTCATAAGATATGTTGATGAGAACAAGCCTGATTCAAATCCTGTTGTTATCTGCGACCTTCAACTGGAAAATGGATTTGCCTTTGAGACAATAGAAAAGCTTAAGGAAAGAAAATGCAGGGTTGTCGTTTACTCAATGTTTAAAAGCGTCAACATTATTTTCCGTGCCTTCAGATGCGGTGCAAGTGGTTTTGTATTCAAGAATCAGGAAATTAAAACCCTTCTGGATGTTGTAAATCTTGTTGACTCAGGAAAAACTTATATTCCTCCGGAAGTTCTTAGCGATTACATCAGTGGTTCTACAGTCTATTCCGTGCTTACTTCAAAGGAACAGAAAATCCTCGATTACATGATGGACAACAAGACAAACAGCGAAATTGCGGATGCACTTAATGTAACTACAAGGACAATTGAAAATTCTTTTTCACGAATCTACGACAAGACTGGCGTTACAAACAAAAAGGAACTGAGAAGAAAAATCGGTTTGCCGGACTGATTCGGATTTCAGAAGGTTACTTTAATTGTACAGCCGTCATCCGGCTCAGAGAAGATTTCCATTTTGCCGCCAAGGATTTTTGCGCGCTGAAATATTCCGCTAAGCCCGAAATGTTTTCCCGACTGAAGTTTTGAAATGTTGCTTAATGTCTTGTGGGAATCAAATCCTATTCCGTCATCGCTGATGAAGAAGGCTATGCCGTTGGAATCATTCTTTCTGAAGTTGACTGTAGCCGTATCGGCCAGGGAATGTTTCTGTATGTTTGTTAGGGCTTCGCTTACGATTCTGAAAATGTTCAGCTTTGTGTTTTCATCCGTCCCCTTAAAAAGGTTGGTTCCGTCTATATAAAACTGACATTTGATGCCGCTCGTTGTTTCAAAAGTGTGGCAAAGTTCTGCCAGTGCAATTTCAAAATCAGTGTCATCGATGAAAGAAGGAGGATTCAGGTTGTAGCAGACATTCCTGATTTCCGTAATTGTTTCCCTTATTTTATTTGAAAGGTCGTTTATGTCTTCTTCATTGCTTCTGTCTATGTTTTCGATTTTCAACGATGCACCCAAAAGTTCCTGTGCTACAGTATCGTGCAGTTCCCTTGCAATGCGGGTTCTTTCTTCGTCAACGCCTTTGTAGACTTCCGTGATGAGCCTCTTTGATTCCCTTGTCTGGTGTTCTTTGGAGAAATAGAACGCAATGACGAAAAGTGCCGTGAAGAAAAATGCAGAGAACAGGATGATGAAGAAATTTGTGTTTCTCTGGGCTGAACTCTGGATTGAAATAAGTTCAAAGGCAAAATGCTTTATGCTTTTTGAAATTTCCTTTACATCCTTTTTATCAAGTCCATTCCTGATTTCGCCAATGCTTTTATTTAACTCCGGCTGCTGGTTTTTTATGACAGAGTAAATTTTCGAGTCGTGAAGCTGAACAAGGCTCTGGTCCAGTTTGCTTGAAGCGTCTTCGAAATCTTTTCCCTGTTCAAGTTCTTCAAGCATGTAGA
>JAUNCR010000019.1:0-1183 GCA_030526505.1 Spirochaetales bacterium | reverse complement strand
AACTGGGCAAAGCACACTGGAGAAAATATTGAAAGCAGGGCAATCAGGAAATATTTTTTCATCTATGATTTTCGTTAAAAAACTTTGCGATGAAAAATCCGCCGAATACGGCAACGGTTTTGTCCACGATGCTTACAGGAATTCTTGAAATGATTGAAGACCAAAGGAGTGGAATCTTGTTCATGATCAGCGAGAAAGTGAAAAGGTTGTTTGCCTGATCTTCCACATAGTCTGATTTTGATGCGTAGAATACATCGTAAATTATTCCACCTTCCGCACTGATAAGGATTATGAGGAGGATCGAAAGGAACATAAGCTTTAGGATTGAAAATTCCTTTTCTTTTCTTGCAAAGAGCCATGAAATCACTGCAACGGTAACGGAACAAAGTCCAAACCAGCTTGGTACCATTGCCTGGTATTTTATTATGACTTCCGACAGGTGATATACGATTGCACAGGTCAATCCGCAGGGAAGGGAAATGAATCCTGCAGCCACAGTAAAAATGGTGTCCATGTAGAAAGGTATCTTAAGGATTCCAACAGCAATGCTGTTTATCAAAAGGTTCAAGAGGCCAAAGAAAATGCCATGGATTATCTGCACCGTCATTGGCGATTTCTTAAAAGAATAGTTAAATGCGTTCATATTATGATTATAACCTAAAGATGGTAAAAAAAAAGAATTAAATAAATGAGGCTGTCCAATAAGCATGAGTCATTGCCGTGCTAGACACGGCAATCTCTTGTATTGCAATTAAATGGATTTTCGGGCCCGCTGCGGTACAACCCGTTGTTATGCTGACACCCGCACTGGGGTGCTTTTTGCAGTTTTACTGCATTTCTTTTTGTAAATTTTCTATAGCTTGTTCAAGTAGTTTTACAGTTTTTGAATGGTCATTTTTTCTGTTATTAGATTTTCCAGTCACTAAAAATTCTACAGAAGTATTAAGGGCATCTGCAATTTTTACAGCTTGCTCTGCATTTGGAAGTCTATCGCGATTTATCCAGGATTGTAATGTATTGTAACTTTCATTTATATTTTGAGCTAAATCTCTTTGCGTTGAGTCTTGAAAATCTAACTTGTCTTTTACTCTTAACCAAAAGTCTAACATAGAACAAAAATAGCACGAATGTACTATTTATAACTTGAAGAATATGCTATAAGTACTTATAATAAAATATAGTT
>JAUNCR010000127.1 GCA_030526505.1 Spirochaetales bacterium | reverse complement strand
GATTGGAGGGGCGCCGGAGGCGTTGCCCGGCAGGGCAATGAGCGGGAGCGGAACCCCGGAAAGCGGGTTTAGCAAGGGAAGCTGCTTCCCAAATTAAAGAAAGGTATGCACTCCTCTACACTTGTTTTTATGCATTTTCATTGCTATTATAAGAAGAGATTTAATCAACACGGGGATAAAAACAATGAGATGTCCATACTGCGGCAGCTTTGATGACAAAGTTCTTGAATCAAGGCAACTTGCAAACGGTGAAAGCATAAGGCGCAGAAGAGAATGCCTTTCCTGCGGCCAGAGATTTACAAGCTTTGAAAGAATCGAAGAAAAACAGTTCATGGTCGTTAAGCGCGACGGAAGAAGACAGCCTTTTGACATAAAGAAAATCGCAAAGGGAATTGAACGGGCCCTTGAGAAACGACCTATTTCCACAGATTTGAAAGACCAGATCCTAAACGAGATAGAAGACGAAGCCTATACTGTGGGCAAGGCAGGCAGGGAAATTTCCACTGCACAGCTTGGAGAAATCGTCCTGAAAAGATTGAATGTATTGGACAAGGTTGCCTACATTCGATTTGCAAGCGTTTACAGAAAATTCAACAACCTTGAAGAATTCATTGAGGAAGTAAAAAAGATTTCGCTTTGATTTTTTTAAGTGTCCAAGGGGAATGCTTAAATCAAAGAAAACGAGGGGAAAATGAACAACACAGAAAGCAGACTGTACATTATCGGTGCAGGATTTGCAGGACAGATGATAGCAAAAGACATCGTTTCAAAAAAAGTGTTTGGCAATGTCACCGCTTTTTTGGATGATGATAAAAATGTAATAGGATCCAAGATTGAAGGAGTTCCTGTCCTTGGTCCGATTGAAAGCATGGCGGATGCCCTCCACCCTGACCCTTCCTGCGACCAGGCAATCATTGCAATTCCAAGTGCAGGCACGGACAGAATCAGGGAAATCTACTCTGCCCTGAAGAAGTGCGGTTTTACGCAGATAAAGATTTTGCCATCCATCAGCCAGGTCATTGACGGCAAGGCCCATTTCATCCAGGCCCGCGACATTAACCCTCTTGATATTCTTGGAAGAACTCCGATTGTCATTCCGCTTACAAAGAGCCTTTCTTACCTTCGCGGAAAAAGGGTTCTGATTACAGGTGCAGGCGGTTCCATAGGAAGCGAACTTGCCCGCCAGCTTCTTTCCGGCGGTGCTGAAAGACTTTATCTTTTTGGGCACGGGGAAAATTCCATCGTCAACATTTACCGCGAACTCCATGTTCTTCAGAATGAAGGCGTTGGCCAGAAGGCATCTGTAGTTCCTATCATCGGAGACATGAAGGACAAGGAATATGTACGGTACATTATTTCCCACACCCATGCCGATGTGATTTTCCATTGTGCAGCTTACAAGCATGTTCCAATGATGGAGGAGAACTCCGTTGCTTCAATCGAGAACAATGTTTTCGGAACGAAGAATCTTCTTGACGCAGCACTTGAATTTGGAGTTGAAAGATTCGTTCTCATTTCAACAGACAAGGCCGTTGATCCAGTAAGCGTATACGGCGTAAGCAAGATGCTTTGCGAAAAACTTGTGAACGAATATTCGAAAAAGACAAGGGAAAACCAATCCTTCATGTTCGTGCGCTTTGGCAATGTTCTTGGTAGCCGCGGTTCAATCCTCCCAATCTTCATGGACCAGATAAAAAACGGTGGTCCTGTTACTGTTACTGATCCAAACATGGAGCGTTACTTCATGACGATTCCAGAAGCCTGTTCACTTGTCCTTCAGACTGGTGGCGTCGGCAAGAACGGCTACAGCTATCTTCTTGACATGGGAGACCCTATTAAAATCGTTGACCTTGCAAGGCAGATAATTAAGTTTTCCGGATTCACTCCAGACGAAGACATTAAGATCCAATACATTGGATGCCGCAGGGGTGAACGACTTGAAGAACCTTTGTGGCTTGATGAGGAAAATCCTACTCCAACCGAATACAAGAAAATCCTCGTACTGACAAACATTCCTCCAAAAACCTTTAATCTGCAGGAACTCATCGAGAAGCTTGAACCTATATGCACATTTACAAAAGGCAAGGAAAAGCTTTACAGGAACAGCATTGAACTCAAGCAGATTTTGAGGCAGGCAGTTCCTACCCTGGACCAGTTCTACATTGAAAAAGAAAAGGAAGGACTCCAGATAGACATGGCTACATCAGTCAAGGTGGTTCTTTAATGAGTGATAATAAAATGACGGTTCCTTTTTTCAAGGCATCCATCGGTAAGGAAGAAGAAGAGGCTGCTGTAAGGGTTCTCCGTTCCGGATGGCTCACAACAGGAAACGAAGCACACGAATTCGAAAAGGAATTCGCTGCCAAGATCGGTGCAAAGCATGCGCTCGCAGTAAACAGCAACACCAGCGGAATGATTATGGCAATGGAAGCTTGCGGTGTAAAAGCCGGGAAAGCTGTCATTACGACTCCATACACTTTTGTTTCAACTGCAGCAAGTGCAAGGCATCTGAGTGCGGATGTTTATTTTGCAGACATTGAGAAGGACAACTACTCCATAGATCCGGACAGCATTGAAAAAATTCTTGAAAGCGAAAAAGGGAAAAATGTTGTTGCCATTGTTCCGGTTCACATTGCAGGCAATGTATGCAACATGAAGCGCATCATGGAGATTGCAAAAAAATACAAAGTGTATGTAATCGAAGACTGCGCCCACTCATTTCCTTCCCCTACAGATATGGGATATGCAGGAACCATCGGAGATGCCGGGGTTTTCAGTTTCTACGCAACAAAAACCATGACCACCGGTGAAGGCGGAATGGTGACGACAAACAACGACGAACTTGCAAAAAGAATGTCACAGATGCGACTCCACGGAATGAACCGCGATGCATGGGACAGATACACTTCCACAAAGGCAAGCTGGGAATACGACATCATTGCACCGGGATTCAAGAGCAATCTTCCTGACATCCTTGCTGCCATCGGAAGGGTTCAGCTTGCAAAGGCTGATGAGTTTGACGAAAAGAGAAAAGTTCATGTTGAAAAATACAACAGGGCATTTTCAGAACTCGACTTCATAAAAATTCCGCCGACTTCCAAAGGGGATTCCCGTCACTTATACCTTATGAGGCTTAACCTAAAAAAACTTGATTGCGACAGGAATGTTTTTGCTAAAGAACTTCAGGAAATGGGTCTTGGCATATCAATGCATTTCATTCCTATTTTCCATTTCTCATACTGGAAGGAACTCTACCCTGATTTCAAGGCGGAAAATTTTCCTAACGCAGAAGAAAAATATCTTGAAACAATTTCGATTCCGCTTTGGCCGGACATGACAGAAGAAATGACCGACTATGTAATTGAATGCGTAAAGGTTGTGGGAGAAAAACATCATGTCTAAGAAAGTCACTGCTGCAAGAACTCTAAAATTTTCTTTTCAGAAAGAATTCTACAGTGACCTTACTATGGACGGAATGCTTTATGCCGTTACCGTAAGAAGTCCAGCTAAGGAAGGTATCATAAAATCCATTTCACATCCTGACCTTCCGGAAGGTTACACCCTGGTAACAGCAAGAGACATTCCGGGAACTAACCTTATCGATACTCCAAACGGAAAGATTCCCGTTTTTTGCGAAGGAAACATTTCCTACGAGGGAGAACCACTTGGTCTTCTTGTAGGCCCAGATGAAACTACACTTCACTCTCTTGTTGAAGAACTTGAAATCACGGTGGACACAAACACCATCGAAGACTATCTTCCTGACGAAGACCTTATTGCAGCAGGGGATCTTGAAAACCCTGAAAAGAAAATTACAAAGAGACAGCTTAACAAACAGAAAAAAGAAATCGAGGCACTGAAGGAAATCAAGGAAGAATTTTTTTCCGACAAGCTTGCAGAAAGAACATTGGAATACGGTCCTTGCTTTGAAGAAAAGGAAGACGGAGAAATTCCCGGCATTGATTCTGTTTTTGAAACGGCAGCCCATGTTCTTGAAAAGGACTGGACCTACGCATTTAAGACAACAGACTACGGAGAACCCAACGGTGCGTTATGCTTCTGGAAAGACGAGACACTCACGATACTTACACCAACCCAATGGCTTGGAAGTTTAAGAAGCATTGTCTCTGATACAATGGCAATAGAACCTGAAAACATAAACCTGAAAAAAACCACTTCCACAAACAGGGGAACAAACAGCATCTGGTACAATTCCATTCTTGCGTGTCAGGTTGCTGCGGCTGCAAACAAATGCGAAAAGCCGGTGAAACTTGTTTTTACAAGAAAGGAACAGGATAAATTCCTCAATACAATTCAGCCCATCAACATCCTTCACAAGACTGCCATCAACGAAGAAGGCAAGCTAATTGCAATGAAAGTTGACATAAAGGTAGACGCCGGTTTTGCAAATCCATTCGCACAGGAAATCATCGACAGGCTTTGCATTGCTTCCTGCGGCATTTACTGTCCGGAAAACATACTGATAACTGCAACAGCAACCAGTTCGCACAAGCCGGCATCTTCCGTTGACATTCAGCTCATTGATTCTGCTGCCTTCTACGCAGTTGAAAACCAGATGAACCTTGTATGCCAGATGTGCAACCTTACGCCTTTGGAATTCAGGCTGATAAACAGACCCAACGCAAGTGAACAGAAAAGCCGAAAGACAAAATCGCCTTTCCAATTTTCACTAAACAAGATAAAGGAAGCACTTGAAGCGGCTGCAAGCAAAAGCGACTTCAACAGAAAATACGCATCTTACCATCTTGATTCCAGCGACTGGAAAATGCAGACCGGCCCAAAAGAATATGTTTCACTTTTTGCATCCCCTATGAGAGGAATTGGTCTTGCATGTGCATTTGAAGGCACCGGTTACTTTGGTTCTGAAGTTTATGAATCTGCACAATCACTGGAAGTAACCCTTGAAAAAGATTCTACGGTCACCATCCTGTGTCCGCCAGTTTCTCCATCAATACAGGAAAT
>JAUNCR010000018.1 GCA_030526505.1 Spirochaetales bacterium | reverse complement strand
GTACGCTTAAATTTGATGGCTCTCGAATTTTGCCTGTATGGGTGAATTTTTTGCCGATTGTTCATATGTTTGATCGTTACGATGGTTGGTTGATGAATATTATTGGCAATATTACGATGTTTATTCCGATTGGTATTTTTTGGCCTTTGTGTTTTAAGAAACTTAATTCTATTGAAAAATCTGTGCTGGCTGGTGTTGGTTTTCCTCTTTTTATTGAAATTTCTCAATTGTTTTTTTATGAACGTTGTACTGATATTGATGATTTACTGATGAATACTACTGGGTATATAATTGGTACATTGATTTATTTTGGTGTAAAAAAATTAAGGAAGTTGTAATGGTACAGATTTTTGGAACGTTGAAAAATTTTGATGTAAAAACAGAAGCTACTGCTGGTTTGCAGCAGAAGGTTTGGGAAGGCTGGAAGTAGGAAGTAAAGGTTACTGTGGTAAAAAAATTGTTGTATTAGCTGTATTAGGATAATACTGCAAAGTATAATTTGTTCCATCAATTTTTAATGTTAGTGTATTTTCTGTTATAGATTCGTTAAAGGTGTACGGAATAGAAAATTTTGGGCCTAAAAAGATTGGTCGTTATTATCGTGTAATTCACAAACAACCATATTCTGGTCATTAATTTCTAAGATTACATAGGTTTTAGATGTATCATTTACTTTAACTTCGATATATCTTTGACCACAATAAATTTTGCAATCTTGATTGTTGTCAAACTTAAAGCCATCGGCAGATTCTGTAAGTAGTAAATCTTTAAAATTTGATGAATCTATTGGAGTGTTCCAAAGGGTTATTGTTTCATTATTAATAGAATAATTCATTTGTTCAATTGAAGAAAAAAAAGGACACAGGGACAGACCTCTATGAATTTTCGCTGCATAAAAAAAAGGTCTTGCACCGAGGTGGCATCCTCAATGCAAGACCTTTATCATTTACATTTTAACTTCTGCAAAATTATCTTTTTGCTTCTGGAAGGTTTACGATTCCGCCTGCTGCAGTCAAAGGAATGTATTCTGGCACCTGCCTTCCGTCCCAGCGCTTTGCACGCTCAAGTTCAATTTCAAGTTCCTTAAGTTTGATTTCAACCTGATAATTCTGGGCAACCTTTGAGTTGTAGTAGGCAACTGCATCGGCTTCCACCTTTTTTGCTTCGGCTTCTTTTTGTGCCTTGATGAGGGCAGCTTCCGCTTCCTGTTCAATGGCAGCCTTCTTTGCTTCAGCTTCCTTAACCTGCTTCTGTGCATTCTGTTCTGCAAGCTTAAGGTCCTGTTCCGCTTTCTTTACTTCCTGTGCGCGGTTTGCAGTTTCCTTGATCTGCTTGTCAAAGTCATCTGACCAGTCCCAGTTAGTGATTGTTGTCTGGGAAATTGCAATAGGGTAGTCAGCCATACGGGTGAGCATTGCATCAGCAACACGGCCTGTAACTTCGTTCTGCTTTTCAACAAGGTCATAGATGGAATACTGGCCGACGGTTTCCTTAAGGGAAGCCTTAACATTGTCGCGCATAGCACTCTGGATTACAGTGTCATTAAGGTATCTTGTAACGATGTCCATGATGCGTTTTTCGTCGTAAACATAGCGAACTGCAACAGTGCTTCCTACAGTCTGCATGTCCTTTGTGATTGCTCCGTCACTTCCGCATGAAAAAGAAACTTCGTATGTCTTTGGTTCAAGACGGAATTTCCTGATCTTTGTGATGAACGGAACATGCCATACCATCCCTGGCTGAATTACATCACCCTGAACCTGGCCGAGCTTTACTTCTACTCCGCGTTCATTTGGATTTACGACAGTACAGCTTGACGGAAAAACCACCAAACCGATGATTACGATTGCCACAAGCAAAACGATTCCGCCAATGTTTCTGTTTGAAAACTTCTGAACTTCCATAAGGAAACCCTCCTTTGAATAATAAATCTAATAAGGGAAATTAATTAAATAACATTTATTTGTCAATAAAATGAGTCGGTAATTTTTTATTTTTTTATTTTGGCAATTAGTTCCGGATGATATTCAAAGTGCATGTTATCCCAGATTGCCGGGCCAAACCATTGTTCATGTATTTTGTTGTTGCAGTAAGTTTGGCCTTACGGTTGCAAGGGCAACCGTATTCGTTTCAATGAAAACTGGTCAATTTGGATCTGCTGTAGTTAATGCGTGCTTGCTGATGCTTTCATTTTGCCAATCAGTTCAGGATGATACTCAAAGTGCATATTATCCCAAATTGCCCAATAGCCGCCCCAAATGAATCCTTCGCTTTCAAAGGCGTCAACGACTTCTTTTGGAGGCATCCATCTTCCCTTGATTGAAGTCATCATCCATCTTTCGGGATTCTTGTCCCTTGCCCAGCTCCAGAAAACTTCGCCGCCGTGGTAGGCAACAGGCAAAAGGTCTACGGCAATTCCAAGGCTGTGGAAGGATTTCCTTTTTGTTCCGTCAATCTGGCGCCAGTTATAGGCTGCGGCACTTTTCAGTTCCTTTATGAAGGTTCTTACTTCCGGAGATTTTTTTTCTGCTTCCAGAATTTTTGCCTCGACTCTTTTAAGGGGTTCAAGAATTCTTTCGTGCACCCTTGTTCCTTTCCCGAGAAATTTTATAGTGATTATGTGCGGTTCGATTTTTGCCCTGGTGTAGCTGGCATACACCGCGTCAAAAAAGAACATTGGTGTACCTGGAGCCTTCTTGCGGTTTTTAACGGTTCCATATTCCCTTAGCCTTTCAATTTCTTCTTCCGTAAAAGTCTTTGGGTCCCGGAGTTCATTGCTGTATTTGTATACTACATGCCAGTAGTTTTCTTTATTGATCAATTCTTCTTCAGGGAGAACAGAACCTTCCGCCCAATGAAAAGCCTGCTGGGTCCCATAGTTTTCAAAGCTGATTATCCAGTCTTTCTTTTCGTCGTTGAATTCAGCCTGAATCTTTAAGTCCGGGTATGAGTCCATTAAAATCTGAAGGTCTTCTGGAATTGTTTTTTGGGGAGCTGATGTTGGTTCTTCTGTTTTTGATTTGTTCTTCTTCCTGAATCCCCAGCCAGAGGCAGGAAAAATCAGTGAGGCCTGTAGTAAAATCAAAATCACCGTTTTAAGCATATTTCAATTATACCTGTTTTTCTTTTGAAAATCGAGGTTGTGGGAGAAAAGGTCTTTAAATTATTTCGCTATGTCCGTAGAAAGTGTTGCTGCGCCGACTGGACATGGCAACGTAGTTTCCTTGCTGCCGCCTGTGAGGGGGAGGATATTTTTTTTACGCTTCCTTTTTCTCCACCGTTGAAAAACTCCTATATCTTTTCTATAATATATGCAAAATTTTCTAGGGAATATTATGGCTATTGAAAAATATGAAGTTGTAATCGGATGCGAAATCCATACTCAGTTACTTACTAAAACAAAGGCTTTCTGTGCCTGTGAAAACCGTTACGGCGGAATGCCAAATACACGCGTGTGTCCTGTTTGTCTTGGACTTCCAGGTGCCATGCCACGCATTTCAAAAGGTTATGTAGAACTCGGTGCAGTTGCAGGTCACGCACTCAACTGTAACATTGCCCGCTTTACAAAATTTGACCGCAAGCATTACTTCTATCCTGACTTGGCAAAGGGATATCAGATCACTCAGTACGACATTCCTCTTTGTACAGACGGATATGTTGATCTTCCAATGATCCACTATCCGGAAGAAGAAAGAGCAGGCGGATCAAAGTGCCGTCCTACAAACTTCAAGGGTGAACCATGTATCGTTGAAGACGGAAAATACCGCCGTGTTCGCGTTGAACGAATCCACCTTGAGGAAGACGTAGGTAAGTCACTTCACTTGCAGGGTGCACACTCATACATCGACTACAACCGCTGTGGTACTCCACTTATCGAAATCGTTACAAAGCCGGACATGACTTCCGGAGAAGAAGCTGCATTGTTCTTCCAGACAGTTCAGGAAATCCTCCGCTATGTTAAAGTTACAAACGGTAACCTTGAAGAAGGTAACATGCGCTGTGACGCCAACATCAACCTTAATGTTTGGGAAGACGGAAAGGTTTATCACACACCGATTTCAGAAATCAAGAACCTCAACTCATTCCGCACCATCAAGGATGCCTGTGCTTACGAAGCAAAGAGACAGCTTGAAGAATTCATCAATGACCGCCAGGAATTCAATGCTGGATTCAAGGTAACAATGGGTTGGGATGATGAAAAGAAGCAGACAGTAGTTCAGCGTACAAAGAACTCTTTCGTTGACTACCGCTTTGTTGTTGAACCGGACATCAAGCCTTTCACAGTAGAAGAAGAACTCATCAAGCGTGCCTTTGACCGCGTAGGTGAACTTCCGGAAGCAAAGAGAACTCGCCTTAAGAAGGAATACGGACTTTCTGACTTTGACGTTCAGACTTTGACAACAAGCCGCGACCTTGCAATGTGGTTTGAAGATGCCGCAAAGAATGCAAAGGATGTTAAAAAAGTTGCCAACTGGATCCTGGCAGAACTCCTTGCAGTTCTTAACGAACAGAAGAAGACAATCGTAGATGTAACAATCACGCCTGCACACATTACAGAACTTGTTAACCTTATCGCCGACAAGAAGATTACAGGTGCACAGGGTAAGACTGTATTTGCAAAGATGCTTGAAACAAACAAGATGCCTTCAGTAATTGCAAAGGAAGAAGGCATGGAAGTTGTTGCAGACGAAGGTGCCATCGAAGCCATCGTTGATACGGTAATCGCAAACAACCCTAAGGCTGTTGCAGACTTCAAGGGCGGAAAGACAAATGTTGTCGGATGGCTCTGCGGTCAGGTAATGAAGGAATCAAAGGGCAAGGCAAATCCAGCCGTTGCAAGCAAGCTTGTGGCAGCAAAACTTGCAGCACTTTAATTCACAGCCTGCTTGATAAAGGTCTCCTGAGTTGGAGGCCTTTTTTATTTTAAAATTGTCAATTTAATTTTCCCGATTTATAATGTTATTGGAATCCGTTTTGCTCTTATTTTTTTGAGTGGATTCTTCTATATATCATGGAGGTCACAATGTCTCGTGACGTTAAATCAATAGTTTCAAAAATGACATTGGAAGAAAAAGCTTCCCTTTGTTCTGGTGCTAGTTTCTGGGATACAAAACCTGTAGAACGCGTGGGAATTCCGTCTGTAATGGTATCTGACGGTCCACATGGTCTTCGCAAAATGAACAAGGACGGAACAACTTTGTCCACCGTATGTTTCCCTGCAGCCTGTGCAACAGCTTCAAGTTTTGATGAAACTCTTCTTGAAGAAGTTGGGGATGCACTTGGTCAGCAGTGCCGTGCAAACAATGTTTCCATTCTTCTTGGACCTGCAATGAACATTAAGCGCAGTCCTCTTTGTGGCCGCAACTTTGAATACATTTCAGAAGACCCATATCTTTCAGGGAAAATTGCCGCCGCACATATCCGTGGCGTTCAGAAATGGAACGTAGGAACTTCAGTAAAGCATTTTGCATGCAACAACCAGGAATTCTTCCGCATGAGCGTAAGTTCAGAAATTGATGAGCGTACATTCCGTGAAATCTACTTAAGCGGTTTTGAAATTGCCGTAAAGGAAAGCAAGCCAAAGACAATCATGTGCAGCTACAACCAGATTAACGGTGTATATTCTGCAGAAAACAAAAAACTCCTTACGGACATCCTTCGCGGTGAATGGGGGTTTGACGGATATGTAATGACTGACTGGGGTGCAGTTGCTGACCGTGCAAAGGGAATCGCAGCAGGTCTTGATCTTGAAATGCCTGCAAGCGGCGGTGTAAACGATGCAAAGATTGTTGAGGCAGTAAAGGCCGGTACTTTGGATGAAAAGCTTTTGGACAAGGCAGTGGAGAACATGCTGAATGTTCTCTTTGATTATGTAGACAATCCTCACGACGACGCTGTCTTTGACAATGAACGTGATCATAAAAAGGCAGTTCAGGTGGAAAGCGAGTGTGCTGTTCTTCTTGAGAACAACGGAATCCTTCCATTGAAGAAAGACGCAAAGATTCTTTATGTTGGAGAATTTGCAAAGGTTCCAAGATATCAGGGTGGCGGTTCAAGCCACATCAACAGCTGCAAGGTTACAAGCGCCTTTGAAACTGCAGCTGCCAAGGGACGTACAGTGGATTATGCAAAGGCTTTTCCTGCCGACAGGGATCTTACCGACGATGCAGAAATCAAGGCCGCTGTTGAAAAATCAAAGTCCGCTGATGTAGTTGTTGTGTTTGCCGGTCTTCCTGATGTAATCGAATGCGAAGGCTTTGACAGAAAGAACATGGATCTTCCTGCATGCCAGAACAAGCTCATCGAGGAAATCCTCAAGGTAAACAAGAACGTGGTTGTTGTCCTTCACAATGGTGCTCCTGTTGTTCTTCCGTGGAGAAAGGATGTCGGTGCCGTTCTTGAAATGTATCTTGGTGGCCAGGGTGTCGGAGAAGCAACAGACATGCTTTTGTATGGAGAAGCAAATCCTTGCGGTCACCTTGCAGAAACATTCCCGCTCCGTGTTGAAGATACTCCTTGCTACCTTTCTTTTGGCGGTGATGGAATTACGACAAAATATGACGAAGGCATCTATGTAGGTTACCGTTACTATGAAAAGAAGAACATGCCGGTTGCATACGCATTCGGTCATGGGCTTTCATATACGACTTTTGAAATCAGCAACCTGACTTTGAGTTCCGCAGAACTTAAGGAAGGCGGAACTGTAACAGCAACGGTCGATGTAAAGAACACTGGAAAAGTTGCCGGCAAGGAAGTAGTTCAATTCTATGTGGCTGACAAGACAAAAACTTTCGGTCGTCCTGTAAAGGAACTCAAGGGCTTCAAGAAAATTTATCTTGAACCTGGCGAGACAAAAAAAGTTTCAGTTGAACTTGATGCTAGAAGCTTGAGCTACTTTGAAACAAAAATCGATGACTGGTATGCAAAGAGCGGTGAGTATGAAATTTGCGTTGGTAATGCCAGCGACAACATTCAGGCTTCTGCAAAACTGAATTATGTTTCAAGCCGTTACCTTCCTTTGGAAATCAAGGGAGACACTACATTCAGCGCATTGCTTGATGATCCAAGAACTGCACCTGTCTTCAAGGCATATCTTAAGAAAAATGACAAGGGCAGTGACGACACTGTTATCGGTGACATGGGTGCTGCGGCAAAGGAAATGGCAGACGCCATGTTCCAGGGCTTCCCGCTCAAATCCCTTTTCAGCTTTGGAATGGGAACAAGGGAAGAAGCCGAAAAACTCATTGCCGACTTGAAGAAAGCAGTTGAATAAAATCCTTCTGGTTTCCGTCAATGCAAGCTACATGCATACCAATGTGGCAATCAGGTCCCTCAAGGCCTACTCAGAAAAATTTTTGCCTGCAGGAAAAGTGCAGGTGGAAATTTCCGAGTACACCATAAATCAGCCTGTGGGGGAAGTTCTCCGCAGCATTGCATGTAGTGACGCAGACGCAGTTTTATTTTCCACCTACATTTGGAATGCAGAATATGTCTGCAAGCTTCTCCCCGATGTAAAGAAACTTTTGCCCCGTTGCATTCTTGGAGCAGGCGGACCTGAGTTCGGCTACAGTGCAGAGAAATACCTCAATTCAATCCGTGACCTTGATTTTGTAATGTTCGGTGAAGGTGAAAAAACTTTTGTTGAACTTGCAGAAACTTTGTGCAGTGGAAGAAATTATTTTTCAGTCAAAGGAATTTATTTTAGGGATACTGAATGCAAAATAAAATTTTCCGGCAATCAGCAATTGATTGAAAATCTTGATGAACTACCTTTTGCCTACCCCGAAATTGAGAATGGTAGTTTTGATCCAGATCATAAAATCTATTACTACGAATCTACTCGTGGCTGTCCCTTTGGATGTGCATACTGCCTTTCTTCCGTGGATAAAAGGGTTCGCTTCAAGAGCCTTGGAAAAGTTCAGGATGAACTGAAATTTTTTCTTGATGCAAATGTAAAGCTTGTAAAATTCATTGACCGCACCTACAACCTGAATCCAGACCGTTACATCCCAATCTGGAAATACATTTTGGAAAATCACAACGGAAAGACAATGTTTCATTTTGAAATAGAAGCGGAATATCTTTCGGAAGAAGCCCTTGATTTCCTGCAGCAGGTACCAAGCGGCGTGATGCAATTTGAAATGGGAGTTCAGTCTGCAAACAAAAAAACTTTGAAGGCTGTAAACCGTTCCGACAATGTTGAACTTCTTGCAGAAAAAATCAGGCGCATCCCAAAGACAATTCATCAGCATCTGGATTTGATTGCGGGTCTTCCATACGAAGACCTTGAAAGCTTTGGAAAGAGTTTTGATTTTGTAATGGCATTAAGGCCAGATGCCCTTCAGCTTGGGTTCCTGAAAATTTTGAGTGGAACCCAGATGGCGGACATGGCTTCTGAAGGCGGATGGAAATGGATGGAAACTCCTGCCTACGAAACTTTCTCCACTCCCTATTTAAGTTTCAGGGATGTTGCCTTTCTGAAGAATATGGAAGTTTTGACTGATGCTTATTGGAACAAGGAAATCTTTTCCTTCACCATGAATTATATTTTCCGGAAAACAAGTCCCTGGAAATTTTTATCTGCACTTGCAAGATTTGGAAACGAAAAGGGAACTTTTGATCAGGCACGACGCGATATGTATTGGTTTGATTTTTTGTTCTCCTTCATTGATGAAAAAAAATCTTCGGAAGAATTTTCAGAATTGAATTTTCAGGTTGCATTGGAACTCCTTCGCTACGATTTTGTCCGTTCAGGTAAAAAAGGAAACTGGCCTGCCTGGTATGAACATATTTACGACAAGGACAGGCACAAGGCTCTTCTTGATGAAAATGAAATTGATGGCTGCAGCAGAATAAAATTTGCCAACAGCGAATATGAGGTTTTCAGATACAATGTTGAATCAGATTGCCCCGAAAATTCTCCCGGCACTTTTGAATTGCTCATCAGATATAAATAGAAGACAAATCCAGTTCCGAAAAAAAGGTTTCTGATGACGCCCTATTTCCCTTGACAATTTAGTAGTAGGAAAATAAAATATAGTCATGGACTTAAGAACAGTATTAACACCTGAAACAGTAGACCTTCACTTGAAGGGTATTTCAAAAGAAGAAATCATCGACGAACTCCTTGAAATCCTTGTAAAGGCAGGAAAGGTTACAGATAAAGCATCTGCAAAGGAATGCGTACTCGATCGTGAACGCAAGATGTCAACTGGCATGAAGCACGGAATTGCAATTCCACACGGAAAGACAGACACAGTTTCTGATCTCGTGGCTTGTATCGGTGTTTCAGACAATCCTGTAGACTTTGACAGCCTTGACAGCGAACCATGTCGTATCTTCATCATGACATTGTCTCCTGTAAACAAGACAGGCCCACACCTTCAGTTCCTTGCTGAAGTAAGCCTTCTTTTCAAGTCAGCAGACAAGCGTGCCCAGATCCTCAACACACAGGACAAGGCAGAAGTAATCAAGATCCTTACAGAATAGTTCTTGGTTGCATCAGTGAAAGCTCCCTACATCGGGAGCTTTTTTCATTTTAAATGGTTATGTGCGTAGATGGTGTTGGTGAAGGTCTTGTCATCCCGAATTTATTTCGGGATCCGTATAATACTTCACAAATAGATGCTGAAACGAGTTCAGCATGACTGTAGTCTGTAAAAAAAATCCCAAATAATCGCAATAACTCTAATCATGAAATGAAATTAAAAGATGGGTGGGACGCAGGAATCCCAGTCAAAAATAAATATCAAGCAGAATAAACCTAAAAAGCCTGAAAACATGCGTAGTCAGGGTTCGGGAAACCTGCGACTTTGCGACATCCCCGTAGTCACTAAAAATGTCAGGTATTAGCAATGAATGTAATCATGAAATGAAATTAAAAGATGGGTGGGACGCAGGAATCCTATGCAAAAAATAAATATCAAGCAGAAATGAACCTAAAGAGCCTGAAAACATGCGTAGACAGGGTTCGGAAAACCTGCGACTTTGCGACATCCCCGTAGTCACTAAAAATGTCAGGCATTAGCAATGAATGTAATCATGAAATGAAATTAAAAGATGGGTGGGACGCAGGAAAAATGCAGGAGGGAGGACCCGGTCAAGAGGACAAGGGCCGTTAGGCTTAAGCAGTGAAACCGGGAGCACCACTCCTGATTTTTCCGTCGCTGGGACCCGCCTTTTATATAAAATATCATTTCATGATTATGACCTATTCTAGTTTCTACTTGACATTTTTTCTGTTTTTGTCATAATAAATATACTAAACTTTTATTATGAGGTTAATTATGTCAAAGAAGTATGCATTTTTGTTCCCAGGACAGGGAGCACAGGCACCTGGTATGGCTAAGGATATTGCAGAGAGTTCTCCTGCAGCTAAAAAAGTGATTGATGACATTTCAGCTATCACTGGTCTTGATATGGCAAAACTTTTGTGGGAATCAACTCCAGAAGATCTCGCAAGAAGCGACAACAGCCAGATTGCAATTACAGCAGCTTCATTGGCAACAATGGCAGCTCTCAAGGAAAAGGGAATTGAACCTTCTTCTGCAATGGGATTCTCCCTCGGTGAATTCCCAGCACTTTACGCAGCAGGCGTTCTTTCATTCGAAGATGTAATCAAGGTTGTTCGCCAGCGCGGTATCATCATGCAGAAGGTTTGCGAAGAAATCGCAGCTAAGAGCGAAGGTCGTGCACCTGGAATGACAGCTGTTCTTGGTCTTTCACAGGATCAGGTTAAGGCTCTCGTAGAACCAATCGAAGATGCATACGCTGCAAACATGAACAGCGACAAGCAGACAGTAGTAAGCGGAACTTTCGACGCACTCGACAAGGTTGAAGCAGCTGCAAAGGATGCAGGTGCTCGCCGTGCAGTTCGCCTTAAGGTAGCAGGTCCATTCCACTCACCACTCATGCAGGATGCTGCAGTTGAATTCGAAAAGTTCCTTGCAGACGTTAAATTCAACGATCCAAAAATCAACCTCTTCTCTAACGTAACAGGCGGAAAGGTACTTGACGGCGACCAGGCAAAGAAGGCTGCCGTTCTCCACCTTACACACCCAGTTCTCTGGACAGACGAAGAAGCTTGCCTTGCAGGCGTAATCAAGGAAGACGGAATCGAAAACTCTGCAGTTCTTGAAGTAGGTCCAGGAAAGGTTCTTGCAGGTCTCTGGGGCCAGACAGAATTCGGCGCCGGAATCGCAGCAACACCTGTAAACACAGCAGAAACAATCAGCAGCTTGTAATATACGGTTGGGGTGTGATTCTCTCTCATCCCAAGATTTTGTGGGAAGAACCATAAAGAGTTTTTCTCATTAAACATAAAAGTTAAAAACATATGCGGAATAAAGGTTCCTGACAAACTGCGACTTGCGACCCATCAGAAAATCTGGGGCCAAGTCCCCAGCCTTAAAAGTGGAAAGGGAGCACCAGAGCAGGCTTGGCAGGGTTCTTTATGGGAGCATATGTTTTTGGAGGTTTTAAATGCTTAAAGGAAAGAAAGCTTTAATCACTGGTTCTTCACGCGGAATCGGAAAGGCTATTGTAGAAGTTTATCTTAAGAACGGTTGTGAAGTATGGGGACTTTGTTCAAAGCCTTCTGCAAACAAGGATGCTCTCGAAGCCCTTGCAAAGGAAAACGGAGTTGCATTCCATGAAATCTATGCAGATGTTGGAAATGCAGAACAGGTGACAGAAATTGTTAAGGCAGCACTTGCAGAAGCAGGTGGATTTGATGTTCTTGTAAACAACGCAGGAATTACACGCGACGGTCTTTCATTCAGAATGAAGAAGGAAGACTGGGACGATGTTCTCCGCATCAACCTTACATCAGTGTTCCTTATTTCTCAGATTGTTTCAAACGACATGATCAGAAAGCGCACAGGTTCAATCATCAACATGTCTTCCATCGTTGGTATCCACGGTAACGGCGGACAGGTTAACTATTCTGCATCAAAGGGTGGCGTAATTGCATACAGCAAGTCACTTGCAGCAGAAGTTGGAAGCCGCGGTGTTCGCGTAAATGCAATCGCACCTGGATTCATCGAAACAGACATGACAAATGTTCTTAAGGATGAAGTAAAGGCAGCAATGGCAGAAAAGATTCCTCTCAAGAGAGCAGGTCAGCCAGAAGACATTGCTAACGCAGCATTGTTCCTCGGCAGCGACCTTTCAACATACATTACAGGTCAGGTAATCGGCGTAGACGGCGGAATGGGAGCTTAAGCACTTAAGCAATTCATAATTATGGATTTAAAAGAAACTTGGCTTCGCCTCGTTTCTTTTTAAGAATGAAGATTACTTTATTTCCTTAAAACGAAATAATGGTATCGACAAATAATATACGACGGAAAAAGTGCGGAATTGAGGTTCGTGACAAAATGCGACTTGTGACCCACGCGGATTCTGAGGGTGAAGCCCTCAGCCTTACGGGTGGACAGGGAACACCGGAGCAGGCTTGGCACGGTTCTCAATGGGAGTGCTTTTTCCATAACTATGAGATTAGGAGATAATATTATGAGAAGAGTAGTAGTAACAGGTCTTGGTTGTGTATCACCACTTGGAAATTCAGTAGAAGAAACATGGGCTGGAGTTAAGGCTGGCAAGTGCGGTATCGCAACAACAACAAAGTACGATGTAGGTCCTTTCAAGGTAAAGTACAGCGCAGAAGTAAAGAACTTCAAGGCTGAAGACTACATGGACAGCGCATCTGCACGCAAGATGGCTCCATTTACACAGTTTGCAGTGGCAGCAGCAAAGCAGGCTCTTGATGATTCAGGACTTATGGGAAAGCAGGATATCCTCGATGATACAGCTGTTTACCTTGGTGTTGGTATCGGTGGTCTTGATGTTACAGAAGCAAGCATGAAGAGCTACATTTCTTCAGAAATGACACGCGTTCCTCCAATGACAATCCCTGAACTCATCCCAAATGAAGCAGCAGCAAACGTTTCCCTTCAGTTTGGTCTCCACGGTGCAACACACACAGTTGCAACAGCTTGTGCATCTGGTACAGACGCTCTCGGAAACGCACTCGATGTAATCCGCTCAGGCCGCTACGATGTAATCCTCGCAGGAGGAGCTGAAAGCACAATCTGTGGTTTCGGTACACTTTCATTTACAGTTCTCCACGCTCTCTCTTCAAAGTGGGCAGATGATCCTTCAAAGGCTTGCCGTCCATTCGACAAGGACCGTGACGGATTCATCATGGGTGAAGGCGCAACAATCCTCGTTCTCGAAGAATATGAACACGCTAAGGCTCGTGGTGCAAAGATTTACTGTGAACTTGCAGGTTACGGTTCATCTTCTGATGCTTACCACCTTACAGCTCCTAATCCAGATGGAATCTGCGGTGCAAAGGCTATGACAATGGCTATGAAGGACGCTGGTGTTGAACCAAAGGATGTTACATACTACAACGCTCACGGTACATCAACATCAAAGAATGACTCTGGTGAAACAAAGATGCTCCACATTGCATTCGGCGATGCAGCAAAGGACCTCCACATTTCTTCAACAAAGTCTATGACAGGTCACTGTCTCGGAAATGCAGGTTCCCTCGAAGCACTTATGTGCGTTAAGGCAATCCAGGACAGCTACATTCCAGCAACAATCAACCTTGACAATCCAGATGTAGAAGGTGGATGTGACCTTAACTACACACCAAACAAGGGTCTCGACATGCCAGTTAATGTTGCAATGTCTGGAAACTTCGGTTTCGGTGGACACAACGGTATCGTAGTATTCAAGAAGGTAAACTAATTACCATATAAATTATCCAGGGCCCTTCGACAGGCTCAGGAACCCTATGACCAAAGGATTCCTGAACTCCGTCGAAGGGTCCGCATTTTTCAGGAGTAAAATCATGTCAGTAACAACAGATATCAAATCGCTTTTGCCACATCGTGATCCATTTCTCTTCGTAGATGAAATCATCAGCTGCGATGACAACGGAAGCGTTAGCGAACACACATTTACAGAAAATGAATTCTTCTTTAAGGGACACTTTCCAGAATATCCTGTAGTACCAGGCGTTATCCTCTGTGAAACAATGGCACAGGCTGGTGGAGCTGCCCTCAGCTACCAGAAGAAGTTTGAAGAAGGCGCATTGTTCTTCTTTGCTACATTGGACAAGGTAAAGTTCCGCAACCAGGTACGCCCTGGTGACAAGGTTCGCATGGAAATCACAAACCTCCGCGTAAGCCCAAAGATGATCAAGCAGTCTGGCAAAGCCTACGTCGGCGATGTTCTTTGTGCTGAGGCTGAATGGATGTGCTTGGTAGGGAAAGCAAACTAAATAGATTGCGCAGAAGCTGAATGGTTAGGCCGTGCGCGCGAGCGCACAGTTCAATATATTTCCTTACCGCCGCGGATCGCGCAGCGACCGCATGTGTTTAGTTGGCAAAGCCAACTAAGCACTGTATCACGGTTGCTTGCAACCGTGCGGCAAAAGTTACAGAGTGTAATGTTTTACTTGCACAAAGCTTTTGCCGAAGAGTTGGTGGTAGCAGGCGCCAGCCTGCGGCTTGGCAAAGCCCAACTAAATAGCCGCGCATTCGTCATTGCGAGCCGGTGATAACAAAAAAAGGGATGTTCTCAAGAACATCCCTTTTTTTTATTGCCAGTAAAGAAATCATTTCTTTGTAGATTTTTTTGCACCAGTCTTGGAAACAGTTTTTTTTGTAGAGGCCTTTGCTCCAGGCTTTGCGGTTTTTTTCGTTGCAGACTTTTCTGCAGTTTTCTTTGTTGCAGACTTAGCCGTCTTTGGTTTGCCTGTAGCCTTAGTTTTTGCAGGTGCCTTTACGGAACCATCCTTTCTGGGTCTTCCGCCTTTCTTTCCGTTTTCCCTTGAAGCGGCAGCCTTCTTTTCTGATTTTACGCGGCCAAGAAGTTTTCCGGCGTTTGTCAAAGGTAATGGAATCTCTGAAGTCTGCCATTCCTTTATAAGCTGTTTCTGGGTTTTCTTAAGTTCTGTAAGCTGCCTTATTGCCTCGTATGCGGAATCAAGCCTTGCCTTTACATTGTCAGTAAAGATTTTTTCCGGAATTGCGGTGACACGGTCTTCCAGTATGTTTATGAGGTCAAGGATTTCTGTTGCAGCAAGGGCAATGTCGTTGGCCACGTCTGCAAGGTCCATTTCCTTAACGGATGCATTCCTGAAGGAGCGGAGGGCGTCTATGATAAGCTTATCCTTTGCTGTAAGTTCAAGGGGACCGTCCCTGAATTCTGCGCCCAAAAGAAAGAGGGAAATGTTTGAATCAAGCATGTTCAGGTCAAAAATCTTTGCCGAATCAGGCTTTGGAGACAGATTCATTTCATTAATCTTGCGTTCGATGTGTTTCTGAAGTTCAACAATCTCTTTCTTTTCAACTATCATGATGCAAATTTAAATGCATTTAATAGTATGAGTCAAGGGGCGAAAGGTGGTGGAAAAAAAACTTATTCCCAAGGCGTCCCAAGGGAACCGTGGGGCAGGTCATGTTCAGTTTGTGTTCCTGATCCATTCCCTTACTGCATTGGCAAAGTCTTCCTTCTTCTGTTCAGAATCAAAGGCTGCCTGTCCCATTGAAATTACAGGGGCAGAGGTTGCGGCAATCCAGAACCTTAAGTCATCGCTCTGAATGTCGGGAATCTTGCTGTTGGCAAGCATTGGTGCAAGGCCGGTGCCAAAGGCCAGCCTTTCCTGTGCATCCACACCAAGAAGGAAATTTACGGAATCCCTGGCATAGGATTTTTCCGAAAGGCAAATCATTGCAAGAACAGAAGACATGACTGCCCTTGTGTTCAATGGACGCATTGAAGGAAAATAAAAATTGTTTTCGTTTGAAAAAATAGGCAATGTGGTCAAATACTTTACGGTGTCTTGAGAAAGTCTTCTGGTTTCAGAAAGAGGCATGATCACTGCGGCATTCTTATAGCGGTCAAGAATCAAGGAAAGTTCATCTTTGTTTTTGTCCAGAATGCTGGTTTTTAAAATCCCTTTTTTCTTCCAGCTTAAAAGGCGGTGCATTGCATCGTGAAAGGCATCGTCTTCTTCAAGAAGGGCAGCAATCAAAGTCTCGGCGGTTCCTTCATGGCTTCCGATTTTCTCTATAAGGTTGCAGTATTTTTCCTTTCCGTCAAAAGATTCTATTAGGGAACTGAGGACACCAAGCAGGCTGTCTGCATCTCCTCCCGCAAAGGCGATTCCTGAAAAGACTGATTTTGCCTTGAGTGCAAAGTTTTCTACATCTGTCCAGGAAGAGATTGAAGATGTTTTTGTTTCCTTCAGAGCCTGTGTGGAAAGCAGCAGTTCGTAACCGTCGAAAACAAGGGGAACCTGGGAAACTTTTTTTTCTCCGGAGCCTTTTGTAGTCATTGCAAATTCAGCTGCTGAAATTGAAGTTCCAGAAATGACAGACGAATCAAAGTAAACGGATTTTCTTTTTCCTTCAGGAATTGAATCAACAAGACGGTCTGCCTCAAGCCCCATATGGGTAAAGACGATGTCTGCTTTTTTTAACTGTGGAAGTGTTTCTGTGTTTCCGTTAAGTTCAAGAAATTTGAATTCTACTTTATCATTCTCTTTCGAGTGTCCGGCAATAAGGTCCTTAAGGATCATTTCCTGATCAGATGAAATGCCATGGAATGCAATCTTTACTGTCTTTGAAGATGAAAGGCACAGCATTGAAACGGTGATCCCGATTCCAATCAAAATGAATGCTGCTGCGCCTATGGCGGTTATTTTCTTGTTGAGTTTCATAATTCTCCCTGATTGTTTCTTCTTATTATAAATTCGGCATTTAGAAAGAATTACTTGATAAGTCAAAAAAAATCCCCGTGGAAAGCACGGGGAATTTTTGCAATTAAAGCTTGTCTATGAGCATAGAACACTTTCCGCTTGGAATTGGAAGTGTCTTTTTCTTCTGGTCCAGAATGTTGATTGTAAAGTAGTAGAGCTTTTCGCTTTCCATCTGGATTTCCCAACCGCGCTTGCTCTTGTTGCTGAGGATTGTGATAAGGTTGCGCTTGAGGGAAAGTTTTTCGATTCCCATGATTTCAAGGTTTGGAATGATCCAGTCTACTGTCTTTCTTGGCAGGCTGATGTTAAGTCCAATGACATTTTCGATCATGAGTGCAACTGTAGAAAGGCCTGTGTAGTGGAGGAACTTCTTTCTTGGGAATTCCTTTTCACTGCGGCAAGAAGCAGGACCGTATTCGTTTGGCTTGTATGCTTCGTAAAGGTCTCCCTTCTGCTTAGTGCTTGCTGGGCTAAGGCCTTCAAGAATGTAATACATGTGGCGGATTGCACATTCCCTTGCAAAGGCATATCTCTGGTACTTTTCAAGTCCCTTGATAACCATGAAGTTGAATGGAGCAAGAACCGAACCTTTGTATCCTTCGCCGTTTTCCTTAAAGTCAGGGCTGTCTGCGCTGAGGGTAGGGAATGGATTGTCTGTTCCGAAGGTCTCTGGGTTTGTCAGGTGTGCAATGAGGGTGTCTGCCCTGTCTGCATTTGGAAGTTCAGCAAGAAGCGGCCAGAAACCTGCAATTGTCTTCTGTGGAAGTTTCTGTTCGTTCTTATCAAGGTCGTGGTAGAAACCTGTTTCGTTGTCCCACATAAGGCCGTTGATTCTTGTCTTGAGGCTGAAATACTGCTTCTTGTACTGGAAGCTCAAATCCTTGTCGTTAAGGATGTCTCCGAGAGCTGACATGT
Organism: Spirochaetales bacterium; assembly: GCA_030526505.1. Lineage (GTDB taxonomy): Bacteria > Spirochaetota > Spirochaetia > Treponematales > Treponemataceae > Treponema_D. The sequence goes on along the minus strand of JAUNCR010000018.1, from coordinate 14,448 downwards.
GGGCTACATTGATGGCAACGCAGCAGTTGAAGTCCACCGGATAATGGCATCCCTTGCGTGGCGAGTTGAACATTGTGGAAGCTTCATGAGGAGCGGCGTAAAGTCCGTTTGGCTGCTTGAAGTTTTCATCCAGCCAGTTCATGTACTTCTGGAGTACAGGCATGATTTCCTTGATGCGGCGCTTGTTTGCGCTCTTGTGGTAAAGGTTGAATTCAGCCCATGCGAAAAGAGGGAGTCCAACTCCTTCTGGATTTTTCTTATCGATTACAGGTTTGTCCGACTTAAGGTCATACTTCCATCTGATTGCACCGTTTTCTTCCTGGTGAGCATAGAAGTAGTCTATGTTTTTGCTGGCTGGGTAATTGCGGTTGGAGTAAACAAGGAAAAAAGAAGAGAAAATCGATTCAGTCTGATCCAAGAGGTATTTGTCGTCTACTGGATATGCAAAGTATCCGTCGGAATCCTTTTCGTCTGTTTCTGGATTGATCCAGTATTCAGAGAGCCAGTTCCATGTCTTGTCATATATGTCTACGAAGTCCTGATCGTAAAAATGAATCTTTGGAAAATCACGCTTGTTCACAATTACTCCTGTTGAACTACTTTTTTCAATAGATGGTTCTAACCGCTAGTAAACGGTTCTAGTATTATAACATAAAAATTGCAATATGTGTGATTTTTTAAAAAAAAAGTGTTAAATTTTTGATTTTTTTTTGCGAAAATAAGGTTTTTTGCTTGACATTGTCTGATTCAACTGGTGAATCAGACAAATTTCAGTCTATTCTAAGGTTAAAGCGCCGGTATCTGCACTTTCAGAGGCTGCAGGGGCTTCTGCTTCCGCAGTTTCGGCTGTTTCTGGAACTGGTTCAGGTTTAGGTTCAACCTTAGGAGCAGGTTTTGGAAGCTCAGGGATCTTTGCAGGGGCTGCTGTAGTTTCGTATGTGCGTCCACCGTCGTAGAAGAGTCGGATAAGTTCAAGCTTTGACTTGTGGCGGCTCTTGATGAGGAGGGACCTGCTGTTCTGCTGGTAAACATAACCTGAAGAGTTGTAGGTTTCAAAGCGAGGGTCTGTACGGAACATCTGGCCCTGGATTTCGATTCTTCCGCCAAAGTTAGGAACACCGTTGAATATCAGGTAGTGTGTAAGGTTGAGGGGGAAGTCGATGAAGATGTTTGCAGTGTCAGCCGGCTTGTGTGTGTAGATAACGGACTTTGCGCAGGTCCATACCCATGCACAGGTAGTTCCATAGTAGCCGAGGATTTCTGTATGTGGCAGGAAGTGGTTTTCCGGTGCCATCACAGGGTAGATTTCGGAAAGGGTTCTGATTTCAGGGTCCTGCTGGTTAAGGGCTGTGTAGATTGCAAGTCTTCCGGCCTTCTGGTAAGAGTCTTCGTTCTTGTGCTTTCCGTACATGGCAAGGGCATTTCCGACAAAGACAGACTGTTCTACTGAAAGTGCCGTTTCGTCTTCTTCCTGCAAAGTAAGGCTTTCGTTTTCAAGCTTGCATCCGGTCCTGATTTTTTCTATACATGCGTCAAGTGAAGGCTCAAGGTACTCTGCCATTGCCTTGTCCTTTTCGTAAAGCTTAAGGTATACATTGAGGATTCCGCCTGCCTGGTAAACGGTAGGGGCAAACTCTCCCTGTGAAGGAACTGAAAGGAAGTCCTTGATTTTCTGGGTTTTCTTTTCGCGGAGGATATAGTCTTCGATTCCGTCAACATTGAAAACATCAAGTGCCTTTGACTCTACAAGCGACTTGTACTTTTCGTCCTGGATGGAAAGGCTTCTGTACATTACGGCAAGGTTGTCGAAGAATGGTGATGAAATGTAAGAGCGCTTGTTTCCCTTCTTGAATGAGTCAGGAACAGAATCTATTGCCTGGTTGTATTTGCCCTGGAAAGAAAGTTCTGCAACATAGGCTGTAACATCCATTTCCGAAAGCGAATCAACCTTTGCTGTTGTAAGGAGTGCCTGAACCTTTGATACAAGTGAGCCGCGGAACTTTTCGTAGAGCTTTGCAACTGCTGCTTCCGATGTTCCTTCGAAACCTTCAACCTGATTGAATTCAAACTGCTTGCTTGCCTCGTATGTTGCAAACCTTGCAAGAGATTCCCTTCCGTTAAATACCATTCTTTCGCCTTCAAATCCAGGTGCCATGAAGATGAATTCACCGTTCTTTGAAGTTAGGAGGAATGAAGATTTTGCAGTTTCTTCCGTTGTGTACTGATGGTTGATTTTGTATGGAATGTAGATGCTCTTGTATTCTGCGGACATCTGTGTGCTGATGGAGAAGTCTACGAATCCGTCTTCCCTTGTTTCTCCGCGGAATTCAATGGAAGTTCCCCCGTCAAATGTAAAGCGAACTGAGTTTGCAGAATTATCCGAATATCCGGACAGCTTGAGTTCCCTGCGGTTTCCGCTCTTGTCTGCAGCAAGTACAGGGTTCTTTTCGTCCACATTGAAGGCAAGTCCCTTGAAAGACACTGTAAAGCGGTTCTTGAGTATGGTTTCCTTGTCTTCAGTCTGCGTCTGGGAAACCGAATAGCTGAGGTCTCCAAAAGATTTGGAAATAACCGATTCAGTCTTAAATTGAACAACGAAAATGCCGACAATAACTATGATATAGAGGACTGTCAGTCCAAGAAACTTTCTTAACGGATGTTTGTGCATATTTCAAAAGTTTATATTTTATAGACTTAAAATTCAATATAAGTGGTGTAGTATGAAAAAATCGTCTAATGGAACCTTTATGGATATTGTTCTTGCATTTATCCTTGTATGTGTCGTTTCTGTAATCTTGAGCATAGGCTTTTCTTCCTGTGGTTCGGCTCCGGCATCTCAGCCTGTGGCAGACCAGCCTAAGGTGGAAAAGGAACAGCCTAAGAAGCCTGCAAAAAAGGAATATACAAAAGTTGATTTTGTAACAGACCTTCAGAAAACTCTTGAAGCTGACGGTCCGGATGCAGCCCTTGATTTCTATGAAAAGAAAATCCCGTCAAAACTTTCAGATGATTTTGACCTTGTTTTCATTAAGGCAGCAATCTGCGTTAGCGGAAACAGACTTGATGAAGCGGAAGCACTCTGCAATGCACTTTCGGAAAGGGATCCTGAAAATCAGGATGTAATCGGACTTGCTGCTGCAATTGCAAAGATGCGCGGAAACAATGCGGAAAAGACACAGCGCATGAAGCAGCTTCTTGCAAAAGACCCATATAGCCCTATTGCCAATGTTGAGCTTGGTACTGAACAGTTCATGAAGAAGAACTACAAGCAGGCAAAAAATTACTATGTAAAGGCTCTTGCCAGGGATCCTAAAAATGAAGACGCCCTTCTTGGAAAGGGACAGTGCGAATACTACCTTGAAAGGGATGACGAAGCAAAGGAAGTCTTCAATAAATTGATTGAAGTTAATCCTTACAATATTGAAGGATACCTCTATCTTGGAAAGCTTGCCTTTGCAAATGACGAATACAAGATTGCATCCGACAATGCAAAGAAGGCATTGGATCTTGCTCCAAACAATTATGAATGCAACATGGATTGGGGTATGTATGAAAGATACCTTGGGCACTTTGACAATGCAATCTCCGCATGGACAAAGGCAATCAGCATTGAACCTGAATATTTCCTTGCATATGCATACCGTGCAGGTCTTCTTGACGAGCAGGAAAAGTTTGACGAAGCAATCAAAGACTACCTTATGGTAATCAAGCTTAATCCACAGTACTATTATGCCTACGAAAGCATCGGTATTCTTGCACTCCACGAAAAGAACTGGGGAATGGCAAGGGAAGCATTCATGAAGTGCTATGAAAAGAACAAGACAAATGTTTCTTATCCACTCATGATTACTTACTGCTATTATATGGAAAAGAAAGATGCTGATGCAAAGAACTTCAGCAACCAGGTTCTCCGCAAGATGGACAGAAATTCAATCGACTATTCAATGCTCCGTGCATTCCACGACAAGGCAGGTGAAAAGCCTTTGAAGCAGAGAATCGGAAACATGACCAACAGAAACCAGCAGGGAAAAATGTACTATTACCTCGGTCTTTTCTATGATATGTTCGGTGCAGAAGAAGGCGCAAAGGAATTCTATGCAAAGGTCATTTCAATGAACAGCCCTATGTTCTTTGAATATCGCCTTGCAGAATGGCGCGTAAAGGATAAACCTGCAAACAACTAAGGATTTAACATGGAGACTCAGACACAGGACAAATTTGAGCTTGAGGGAAGGGAATTCATTCTTCTTGGAACAGCTCATATTTCAGAATCAAGCATTGCGGAAGTGGGAAGGGTGATTGAAGAACAGAACCCTAATGTCATTGCCGTTGAACTTGATGAAAAAAGATATGAAAGCATAGAGAATCCAGAGATCTGGAAGAACATGGACATCATAAAGGTCCTTAAGGACAAGCAGGGATTTCTTCTCCTTGCGAATGTGGTTCTTTCAAGCTACCAGAAAAAAATGGGCGGCAAGTCCGGGTCAAAGCCTGGTCAGGAAATGGTTGCTGCAGTAAACACGGCTAAGGAACTGGGACTTGAAAGAGTTCTTGTGGACCGTCCCCTTTCAATTACAATGAGGCGTGCCTGGGCAAAAACACCTTCTTCGGAAAGATTCAAGCTTTTGTCCTATTTGTGTTCTTCTGCCTTCTCGAATGCTGAAATGACTGAAGAAGACATTGAAAGACTCAAGGAAACCAATGAGATGGATACCATGCTGCAGGAATTGTCCACGACTCTGCCTGTTGCAAAGGAAGTCCTCATTGACGAACGAGACAGATACATTGCTTCAAAAATCTGGAACAGCAGCGGAAAGAAAGTTCTTGCAGTAATTGGTGCAGGCCACATGCGCGGGGTAAAGGCATATCTTGAACAGATGGCGGATGATGAAAGCCTTGCGGATGTTTCTGAAATTGAAACTGTTCCTGAAAAAAGCAAGTCGTCTAAATTTGTTGCATGGCTTATTCCTGCCCTCATCATAGGACTCATTGCCTATGGTTTTGTCATCGGTGGAAAGGAAAAGGGTGCGGAACTTTTGAGCAGCTGGATTATCTGGAACGGCATCCTTGCAGGCATTGGATCAATCATTGCAGGCGGTCATATCGTAACGGTTCTTGTTTCCATTCTTGGAGCTCCACTTACTTCCCTCTGTCCGTTCATCGGAATCGGATTCGTTTCCGGGGCTGTGCAGGCGCTGATAAAGAAGCCGACTGTAAATGACATAGAAAACCTTCAGAACGATTCTTCGTCTGTAAAGGGTTTCTATAGAAACAGGATTCTAAGGGTTCTGCTGGTATTCTTCCTTTCTTCAATCGGAAGCAGCATTGGAACTTTTGTTGGAGGAGCAAGCTTTGTTGCAATCTTCTCCAGAATTTTTAATGGACAATAGGCGAGAACTATAGATGGAAGAATTGAAACCAGCCCTTTACCTTATTCCAAACACTCTCGGTGATACAACCTACGAAAGGTCTTTGCCTGCATACAACAAAGAAGTTATGCGGGGCATCAGGCATTTCATTGTAGAAAGCCGTCGGGAAGCAATCCGTTTCATTAAGCTTGCAGACTCTGAAATCGACATTGATTCTTTATCGTTTACGGAATTAAATGAACATACTGATTTGAAAACCATCGGTAAGATTCTTGATCCCCTTGAAAAGCAGAAGCTTCCAATGGGAGTTATTTCCGATGCAGGATGTCCAGCCGTAGCAGATCCTGGTGCTGCAGCCGTAGAAATGGCACAGAGAAAAAATCTTGCTGTAGTTCCTCTTGCTGGTCCTTCCTCAATGATTATGGCTGTTATGGCCAGCGGATTCAACGGGCAGAGTTTTTCTTTCAATGGATATCTTCCGGTAAAGCCAAACGAAAGGGTTTCAAAACTTCATCAACTGGAAAGCCGTGCCTACAAGGAAGACCAGACCCAGCTTTTCATTGAAGCTCCATACCGTAACCTTAAGATGCTTGAGACAATCGTAAAGAGCCTTAAAAAAGAAACAAGGGTTTGCATTGCCGCTGGCATGACTACAAAAGACGAATACATAAAGACAATGACAGTTGAACAGTGGAAGAAGGCAGCTGAGCCTCCAATACAGAAAGTTCCTGCCATATTCTTGATTTATAAAGGCTAGAAAAATGAAGACTATAGTTCTTATGGGAATAAAGCATTGCGGAAAATCTACTCAGGGAAAAATCATAAGCCAGAAGCTTGGCCTTCCTTTTTTTGATACCGACGATGTAATCACTTTGCTTACAGGTAAAACTCCCCGCGAAATCTACACCGAAAAAGGTGCCGAAGGTTTTATGGAAGCGGAAAAAGATGCCTGCGAACATGTAAAGAAGGAAACCGCCCTCAAGAACAAAAATGCCGTCATTGCAACTGGCGGCGGAATCTGCAACAATGCACAGGCCGTAGAAATCTTAAAGTCTTTTGGAACTCTGGTGTATCTTGATATAGAAGAAAAAATCGCAACTGCCCGTGTTCTTCGCGAAATTCAGGTTGCTCCAGACGGAACCCTTTCCAACATGCCTGCCTACATTGCAAAAAAAAATCCCCGCACAATTCATGATGCAGGGAATATTTTCCATGATTTTTTTGTTGAGCGCGAAAAGAGCTACAAGGGAATTACAGACCTTTCCATCAATGTTTCCGGTTCTTCAAAATCGGAGAACGCAGACAGAATCATTGAAGCTGTGAACTCTTAGTTGCCACCGCAACCGCCGCAGCCACCACCGCAATTACAGTCGTCACCGCAACCGTCACCACCACAACCGCCGCCGCAGCCTCCGCAACCGCCGCCACATCCGCGTGGGGCAAGTTCTTCTTCTGTAGCGTCGCGAACTTCAACGATTTCAACATCGAAGTGGAGCCTTACGCCTGCAAGCTCGTGGTTTCCGTCAACAGTTACCTTGTCGTCCGTAACCTTTGTTACGCGAACAATCTGTGGGCCTGCCGCTGTCATTGCCTGGAACATCATGCCAGGTTCAATAGGCATGTCTGTTTCAAAGTTCGAGCGGTCTACATCTACAATCAGTTCCTGATGGAATTCTCCGTAACCGTCCTTTGCTTCAAGAACAGTTTCAAACTTGTCTCCAGGATTCTTTCCTGCAATCTGTTCTTCAAGCTTTGGAAGGAGCATTCCACGGCCCTGAATGTAACCGAGGGGTTCCTTTCCGACTGAAGTGTCAATTACCTTGCCTTCGTCGTTCTTAAGTGTATAGTTAATCGAAACATACTTGTCGTTTTCTACTGTCATAATTTAACGCTCCCTATTCATCCTGTACAACTTCGTTGATTTCAGGACATACTTCCTTAAGGTATCTTTCGATGCCCATCTTGAGGGTCATTGTTGCCATTGGACATGAACCGCAGGCTCCTGTAAGTTTCAAGTGAACCTTGTTTTCTTCATCAATACAGATGAATTCCATATCACCGCCGTCAGCATTAAGCTGAGGTCTGAATGCTTCAAGTGTTTCCTTAACTTTAGCAATAAGTGTTTCGTCTGCCATAATTTACTCCGTGTTAAAGTTACTAAAATTAGACAATAAATTCAATTGAAGGCCTGTTATATCAGCCCATGGATTCAAGCTTGTGGTTAAGTTCAAGAATCTTTGTGTGCAGGAAGTGATCTACGGCAAATTTTTCCATTACGCCGTAGGAATGCATTTCGCTGTCAACGATAGGCATTGTTTCCGTATCAAACTCTGTGAACTTCTTGTAAACATCTGGAAGTGAATCTTCCGGTGAACAGGTGCACAATGGCCGTTCCATGATGTCTACTGCAAGAAGGGAATCTGCCATTTCACCGATCTGAAGGGTTTCCTTAAGGTGTTCAAGGGTGATGATTCCAATCATTTCCTTTGTGTCGCTTGTAATTACAGAGAAGGACTGGTTGTGATGGGTTTCAAAGTTTTCAAGGACACAGGCAAGGGTGTCCACTTCACGGACTGTAGCAGGACAGTCGGCTGCGCAAAGTGGTTCTGTTCCCCAGGTTACATCCTTTACCTTTGTTGTCTTGATGATGTCTTCTTCCGTTACATCAAGGCCAACTTCTCCGGCCTTTGTAATTCCGTGCTTAACGCAGATTGGTCCAAGAAGCTGAACGATGAAAGTTGTTGCAGTAATGATGAGGATGATCTGAGGACCGATTGAATCTGCAAAGTCGTTGCTAGCCGCAATGCTCAAACCGATGGCAACACCGGCCTGGCTTAAGAGGCACCATGGAAGGAATTTGCGGACTGTATCAGGAGCCTTTGTGATTCTTGCACCAAGCCTTGATCCAATTGATTTACCAAGGGTTCTTCCCGAAACATAAACTATGGCAAGAACTCCAAGGACAGGAGTAACAACCCAGATGTTGAGTTTTGCACCAACAAGAACAAAGAAGAGTACATAGATTGGTGGAGTGAACTTTTCAACGAGCGAGAAAATCGGTCTTGTCTTTCCAGGTGCAAAGTTAACCATGAAGAAGCCGAGGGACATGGCTGCAAGAATGTTGTCCAGCCCAAGCTGATTGCAAACTCCAGTCGAAAGGAAGAGTCCGCCAAGACCAAAGGAAAGTACGCGGCCTGCATCCTGCATAAGGTTCTTGATTACAAAGGCAACGAGGGCTCCAAAAAGTCCGCCTACGACGATGGAACCAAAAATGTCCTTTGCGATGTTCAAAAGCTGTGCGCCAAGGGAAACCGAATGTCCCCCAAGAAGTGGTGCAACAAGTGTGGAAGCAATAGCGTAAAGGATGAGGGCTACGGCATCGTCCATTGCAACGATTCCAAGAATTGTTGTGGTGAGTGGACCGCGGGTTCTGTATTCTTTAAGTACATCAGTTGTGGCGGCAGGTGCTGTTGCGGAACAGATGGCGCCAAGAACAAGACCAAAGGAAATTGCAATCTTAATGTCACCCATGAATGCATAGGCAATTCCCGTTACAAGAAGGCCAACTACAAAAAATGGAACGATGGATTCACCGATGAGGATGCCGATGAACTGCTTTCCATATTTTTTGATTACGTCTATTTTAAGTTCCGCACCGATCAAGAATCCGATAAGTGAAAGCGCAATTGTATTTACCGGGTTAAGCGCAATGATGGTTTCAGGACGAAGAACCTGAAGGCCAGAGGCTCCGATGATGATTCCGATTACGATGTATCCTACAACCTGTGGAATGTGAAGCTTCTGGAAAAGTCTTCCTCCGATAGCTCCAAAGAACATGATGATGCCAAGAAGAAGAACAAACTGAGTTCCCGAAAGATGTGCAAAGTGCATCATCTGTGGAAGCACCTGTGCAAATGGATCGTCCATAAAAAACTCCTGAAAACTAAACAATATATAAGGAATAGCAATAGTATATTGAGAAGAATTGAATGTTTCAATTTTGGGCAGGTCTTGACTTTATGGACAAAAATCTATTTCAGGATTTCAACGGCAACATCGCTGGGTGAAACTCCGTAATAAAGCCATGCATACATGGCTGCTGCAGAAAGAATTTTTCTTCCATATTCGCGGGTTTCTGCGTATGGCAGTGCTTCCAGGAAAAGATCGTTTGGAACTTTCTTTGAGCCGAACTGCATTGCGGCGCTTTTAACCCAGGAACGAACTCTTGAGATTCCGCCGTTGTAAGAGAAGGCTGCGAGAATTATGGAACCGTCCAGACGGCGGGTAAGTTCTTCAAAATAGAAGGCTCCAAATAGAATGTTTGTATCGGTGTCAGTCAAATCGTATTCAGAGAATTTAAGTTTTCTTGCTATGTCTCCGGCGGTTGAATCCATAAGCTGTGTAAGTCCAACGGCTCCGGCATGACTGGTAACTTTTGCATTGAAAAAACTTTCGCTTCTGATGAGGGCATAAAGAAGATATTCATCCTGACCGAATCTTTCACAGGTTTCCTTTATTGTGCCGCTGAAGTTTTGTGGAAATGCCAGTTCAAAAAGTTCCCTGTCGGGTGCCGATTCAGAATTGAAAACACGGCGGGAAGCAATCCTTATGCTCTGGAGAAGATATTCGTTTTCCTTTGAACCGCACTGCCATAAAAACTGTGCAAGCTTTTTTACACATCCCGTACTGATGTTTTCCTTAAGGTTCTGGTATTCTTCGTTGATGTATTCTGCAAGTCCAAAGTCAGCATAGCCGTAAAGAAGCCTTTCTTTTTCCGGGTCTACTGTAATTTCCTTTCTGTTTCCCGTTGAGTAAAGTTCCTTCTCCATGTCCTTTCCGTCAAGTCCAAGTTTTTCCATTGAAAGAATCTTGTAGTAGAGGTCGCTTCCGCTGGAAAGGGATTTATGGAAGTAATCGGAAACTTCAGAAGCTTCTGCGTCCTTTATGTATCCGGTCTGAATGAGTCTTGCAGTTACATAAGAAAATTTTGAGCAGGAATCCGGGCTGGCCTTGTTCCATATAAGGTCTGTTGTTTTTTTGTAAAGCTCCCACTTCTGTGTTGAAATGAGCCTTAACGAAAGGGTGTCGAAGAAATCGTTGTAGTATTCCTTATCCTTTATCTTGTCTATGAACTGTTCAAGAGTGTCATAGGATTCCTGAGGAGTGTATTTGAGGCTTGCGTTTAGAATGTACCAGAGGGCATTGTCGTAAAGCCCGTCTGAATAAGCCTGTTCCATTGCTGACTTGTATCTTTCGATTGCTTTACCGTTGTCTCCCGTTTTTTCATAGAAACGGCCTGCATAGAAGTTGCAGTAGAACCTGCAGTTTTCAGGACAGGTCTTGCAAAGAGAGTCCATGAAGTTTGCGGCGGACTGGAAATCTTTTGTTCCGTAAAGCAGCGCCTTGCCAGTGTCGCTGAATACAACAGGCTTTCTGTTTGCCTTAATTTCCAGCACAGGGTTAATGTATTCTATGGCTGCAAGGTAATCCTTGTTGTATACAAGCCACCTGAATTTTTCCAATGCATTAGATTCTGGATTTTCAATCCTTACGAATTCCGTGTGGAACTTGTTGTGCCAGGAAGAGTAGGTGCGTTCAGAAAGCCAGTCCCTCAATTCTTTCTTTAGCCGTGAATCGTTTTTTTTGAGCATGGAAAGAAGACGGTAATAGACCAGTTCATTGCTGCTTTCCTTGCAGTCGATTGAATCAGTCTTTGCCATGATGCTGTAGTATTCTTTCTGCCTGTTAAGTTCTTTTACATAGATGAGGAGGCTTTCTTCGTCTGGAAATGCCTTGTAGAGTTTTCGGCAGCTGGCAGTTCTTTCCTGCATTGAACCTACTTCAGTAAGTTTTTCCATGGCCCTTCTTGAAATCAAGGGACTGCCTTTTTTCGCCGCGTTCTTCAGGCCGTTGATTGCCTGTGTCGTGTTGTTTTCCCTAAGGGAATTTAAAGCAATGAAATACGATGCGTCTGCACCGTATTTTTTTTGGAGTGTGCTGTTCTGTGCACAACCAAAGCTGGAGAAGGCAAGAAGGAAACAGAAAGATGCTGTGGTTATGCGCGAAAGCTTCATTATTATTCGGCTGGAATAAGAATGTATGTACCGGCGATGATGCGGTCTGGATTTCTGATCTTGTTGTACTTGGCAAGCTTCTTGTATTTCCAAGGAGTCTTGTAGTATGCAGTGGAAATATCCCAGAGTGTGTCGCCCCAAACGATCTTGTAGCGGATGTCTGGAATTGGTTCTGGAGAAGGCTCTGGTTCTGCAGGAACAACTGCTGCCGGAGTTTCCGCAACAACGATTGTGTCTTCCTTTGCAGGTGCAACTTCTTCAACAGTGATTTCAGGAATCTCTTCTGCAACTTCTTCCGGTTCTTCTTCAATAACTTCTACGGTCACTTCCTTGTTCTTTGAGAACTTAGAGAAAATGTTGAAGTTTGAAGGAATTACAAAAAGGGTGAGGAGAACTGCAAGTACACAGATGATTGCACAGATGATGCAGATAATCATTGGAACCTTTGAGTTTCCTGATTTTTCGTTTTCATCGAAATCATAAGTGCCTGAAGTACCTTCAAGAGTTTCCTTGTCATAAAGGTTGCTGAACATGCTTGTGCTAGGAGCAAAAGTTGGGTTCTTAGGCTGATCGTCAAAATTCAAAATGTCATCTCCGTCATTTTTTAAATCAAAGTCTGGAGGAAGTGTAAAGTCTTCACTATCATCTGTCAATGATTCGTCACTGTCAAAGTCTGGAAGATCAAAAAGCGACGAATCATCTTCCATTGAAGTAGAGTAATCATCCGTTCCAAGTGATGTTGCTTCAAGGTCATCAAAATCAGGAAGATCCAGTTCCTCTGTAGTTTCATCAATAGAAGTTGTGTCTTCCATTGCAGGTTCTTCAAAATCATCCGAACCGAGATCTGTTGCATCAAGGTCGTCAAAATCAGGAAGGTCCATGCTTCCCAAGTCATCTGCCGAATCGTCTGCAGCCGTCTCTTCTTCTGCAGGTGCATCGAACATTGCATCGTTAAATTCAGGGAGATCTGTTGAAAAATCTTCCTCTTCGGATGCAGCTGTTTCTTCTGCCGCTTCTGATTCTTCGGCGATTGTTTTGTCAGAATCGAATTCTTCAAAGATTGGCTCTTCGTTAAGTGCTGATTCTTCTATGGCTGGTTCGTCGAAAGTTTCTTCGAACACAGGGTCTTCAACTTCCGGTTCGTCTTCAATAACAGGTTCTTCTGCTGTTTCTTCCTTTGCACCGAACTCAGGAAGATCAAGGCTGTTTTCACCGAAAATATCTTCCGCATCATTTGTAGAAGTTCCTTCCGAGAGAGTAGGTTCTGCAATCTCTGAAGTTTCTTCTTCTGCATGTGCAGGCTCGTTTACATCGTCAAATGAAAAGTCATCCGAAAGAAGCGGCATGTCTTCCGAACCGATTTCCTTCTTTTCTACAAAATCATCAAGACCTGCTTTTTCAAGGTCGTTGTCCGAAATAGTCACATCGTCCTCCTCTTCTTCAATGGATCCGCCGTTGAGTCCGGCAAGTGTCCTTGACTGAAGAGTTACCTGAATCTCGCTTTTTTTGCCTGTTTCAGGATCTCTGATTTCTGCAGAAAGTTCATTGTTTTCATCAACATCGATGGCAAGGCAAAGGGTAGGTTCACCGTTTTCATGAGGCTTAAGGTTTTTGATTTCAAGGGTGTCGATGTATTCTGCGCCTTCAAGGGAACCAGTTTCAGTTCTGTAAACTTCAACCTGAACCTTTGTCTGGTTGTCCATGACAGTCGTAAGGTCCAAAGTTCTTTTTTCCGGATTTCCTTCTTCAAGCAAAGGATAGAAAGTTCCGTCAGCAAGTTTGATTCCAATAGATTTCATATAAACCTCTTTATGCCCAATGTCAAAAAAATACTTCTGCCCTTAGATTATCGGCAATCCCAGAAGGAAATTTAGAAAATCCGCCAATCTTTTTACATGTAATCTTTTATATAGAAAACACCCCAACATCCCTAAGGTTTCATTGGAGCAAAGGTTCGTGCCAAAATGCGACTTGAAACGAAGTTTCATCGGAGCAGGCTTGGTACGGTTCTTTGCGTGAGCAGATTTTATTTACATTTTTTATTTTTTTCTCTTGACATAATTAAATATATTTAATAATATTCACTTACTTTCTTGGAGCGATGTCTGAGTGGTCGAAAGTACCTGTCTTGAAAACAGGCGTGGGGAGACCCACCGGGGGTTCGAATCCCTCTCGCTCCGTAAATCTAAAAGGCCGCAGGCTTTTTAGAATTGGAGACGTGGTAGAGCGGTAATACAACGGATTGCTAATCCGTCACTTGCGCAAGCGGTGGGCAGGTTCGACCCCTGTCGTCTCCGCTACTAGAACAAGGATACTTGCTTTAGCAGCGTTTCTTGTTCTTATGAGATTGTAGCTCAGCTGGATTAGAGCATCACCCTGCGGAGGTGAGGGTCGCACGTTCGAATCGTGTCAGTCTCACGTAGTAGAAAAGCACTTGGTTATCAAGTGCTTTTTTTATTTTAAACAATACAGAAAAGCATTGATTCGAAGCGGAGTGAACGGTCTTCCCCCAAAAAAAAGTGAAGCCCGTAGGGCTGAACAAATCCGCTGGCACCCCTTAAAAAGCCGCCGTATCCCCCAGCCCCAAAAAATGGGATGCCGTCAGGCAGCCCGAATCCGTGTGACAGAAAAGCCCTGCTGGCATTTCCTCAAAATTCGCCCCATACACTGTGATTTTTTCCACAGGCGTAAACCAATTTTTGATTTTTCACTATTATTGATGGCATGAAACTCAATAAAACTTACTTCAATTCTATTTTTAAGATTGCTCTTCCTTTGATTCTGGCAAATGTCATCAGCCAGATCCAGATGATCATCGACAAGGCATTTTTGGGCCAGATGAACGACATCTACCTGAGCGCAATTGGAAATGTAAGCAGCCCAATCTGGACCTCACTTTCATTCTGTTTTTCCATCGTAATCGGTTCTTCCATAATCATCAGCCAGAAGGTTGGTGCAAAAGAAACTGAAGAAGTGGAAAAATATTCAGCCTCAATGCTGGTGTG
>JAUNCR010000017.1:5703-32176 GCA_030526505.1 Spirochaetales bacterium | reverse complement strand
GCCCGGCAGGGCAATGAGCGGGAGCGGAACCCCGGAAAGCGGGTTTAGCAAGGGAGTGTGCTCCTGAAAAATAAAAAAGCCTCCGCAATGGGAGGCATGAAATTACATGGAAGTATATCCACCGTCAACAGGAAGAATTACACCCGTTACATAGGAACTTGCAGGACTCGAAAGGAAAATGGCTGCAGTATCAAGCTCGCCTTCGTTTCCATAGCGGCTTAAAGGAATCATTGTCTGCGCATTCTGCTGGAAGAAATCGCTGTCCAGGGTTTCCTTTGTAAGGGGCGAATAGAAATAACCCGGGCAAATTGCATTTACATTGATGTTGTATTTACCCCACTCTGCGGCAAGACCACGGGTCAAATTTACGACACCACCCTTTGCAGCATGATAAGGAGAAGCCGGAGCAACTTTGTTTCCAACCATACCGTACATTGAAGCGATGTTGATGATGCGTCCGTACTTTGCAGGAATCATTGCCTTCTTTGCAACTGCACGGGCAACCTTGAAAGTTCCGCCAAGGTCAACATTAAGCTCGCCGTTGAACTGTTCGTCCGTAATGTCTTCGGCCGGAGCAACTGCACCTGTACCTGCATTGTTGATTACGATGTCGATGCGGCCGAATTTTGCAAGGACTTCATCAACCATGGCATTGACCTTTTCCGTGTCGGTGATGTCGCACTGAACGGCAAGAGTTTCTACCTTGAATGTATCTGCAATTTCCTTTGCAACCTCGTCGATCTTTTCCTTGCGGCGGGCAACGGCAACTATTTTTGCACCCTGATTGGCCAGAGCCTTTGCCATCTGAACGCCAAGTCCTGTTGAACAGCCGGTTACAATGGCAACCTGGCCTGATAAGTCAAAATAATTTTTCATAGGAATCCTCCTGATTTAAGTCTATAGCAAGGATACCCCTTTTTCAATTTTACTTTTCATTGTCCGGAAATAAAAAAGCCCCGCAGAAAAACTACGGGACTTTGGATTCATGTTTTTAAGTTGCCATAGACTTTTAGGCTTCCATAGGAAACACTAGAGCTTGAGTGTCTTGAGGCGGTTGCATGCTTCAATGACATTTTCCCTGTGTCCGAATGAAGAGAAGCGGATGAAGCTTTCTCCGCTTGGGCCGAATCCTGCGCCTGGAGTACAAACTACATGGCACTGATCGAGGATTGCATCGAATACATCCCAGCTCTTTTTTCCGTTGAACTTTGCCCAAACGTAAGGAGCGTTGCCTGTGAAGTAGATTTCAACATTTGCAGCCTTGAAGTTGTCTCCTTCAAGTGCTTCCTTTATGAGGCGGCCGTTTTCAAGGTAGTAGTTGATTGTTTCTTCCATTTCCTTGAGACCGATTTCGTCGAGGGCAGCATAACCGCCGGCCTGAGCGATGTTTGAGGCACCGTTGAACTGTGTGTTGATTTCGCGTTCCCATGCTGTGTGAACAGCGCTTCCGTCTTCGAACTTGAGCTTTTCTGGAACTACGCACCAACCAAGGCGAACGCCTGTGAATCCGGCTGGCTTAGAGAAGGACTGCATTTCGATTGCAACTTCGTCTGCTCCAGGGATTTCGTAGATTGTCTTTGGAATGCTTGCATCGCGTATGAATGCCGAATATGCACCGTCATAGAGAACGAAGCAGTCGTTTGCCTTTGCGAACTTTACCAAGTCTTCAAGGTTCTTTCTTGTTGCGCATGCACCTGTTGGGTTGTTTGGAGAACAGATGTAGATGAGACTGTTCTTCTTTACAACCGAAAGGTCTGGGAAGAATCCGTTTTCTGGAAGGCAAGGCATGTATGTGATGTCCTTGAATCCTGTTTCTGTTACAGGTTCCTTTCCGCCGGCACCTGCCATTACTGTTCCGTCTACATATACTGGGTATGATGGATCCTGAACTGCAACATTTACGCCGCTGCCGAACATTGTCTGGATGCGTCCAAGATCACACTTTGCGCCGTCTGAAACATATACTTCAGAAGCCTTGATTTTTCCGTTGTACATTACCTGTGCAATGCGTTCGCGAAGCTTTGGCATACCTGCCGAGTCATCCTGGTATCCTTCGTAGCCTTCAACTGTTCCCATTGCCGTAATGAAGTTCTTCATTTCTTCTACAATGTGTGGGGTCAATGGTTCTGTTGTGTTGCCGATTCCAAGGCTGATGATTTTTGCATCCGGATGTGCAGCCTGGTATTCGCGGCGTCTCTTTGCAATTTCTGGGAAAAGATAACCCTTTGCAAGGTTTGTATAGTTTGCATTTCTCTTGATCATATAAACACTCCTGTAAATTGAGTTAGCATCAATTTACCAAATTTCGGTAAAGTTAGCAAATAAAAAACACTAAATTAAAGTTTGGAAATACCGAAAATATAGTGAGTATCTTTATTGGGAGGATATTATTTATGAAAAAGATTTTTACAATTGCAGCTGCCGTTATTCTTACTGCCGCAAGCGCTTTTGCCGGTGACGCAGCTTCTTTTGTTGATATTGGTTTTTCTGAAGACGGAAGGACTTACATTTTTGGTACATACGGTAAGACAGACAAAAATTATGAGCCATGGGCTGAAATCTATACAGTTGATGTTGCAGCAAACGAATTCGTAAAGGGTGAAGTTTTCAAATCGAAGAAAGGTGATGTAAGCCCAAATGCAAGCGGAAAGGATGCATTCGACAAGCTGAAGTCCACTACAGAATGGAAGATCGGCAAGTACAATGCAAAGCCTGCAAACGCAAAGACCCTCCTTTACTTGAGGGACACTGAATCAAAGGGCGACACGGAAGAAATCGTTTTCAAGGATTTTGAAAATTCTACTGAAGACCATTCTGTTTTCTATAATGTAAGGCTCATTCCTGAATACGAAGGATACGGAAAGAATGTTAAGTCAAAGTTCTACATCAATGTTGTTCGCAAGGACGAAAACGGGGACATCCTTTCTACAATTAAGGTTGGAACTCCAGACTTTAAGCGCAAGGGAATCAGCAGCTACAAGATCGACAAGATTTTTACAGACGCTTCAGGAAAGAGCCTTGTGTTCATCGTTCAGAAGAAACTTGAAGACAACACGGGAACTTCAATCAGATATATGGTAGAAACCTACCGCTTCTAATTTTCAATTTGAATCTTTCAGGCTGAACCTGCACGGTGCAAGTTCAGCCTTTTTTATTTTGCACGGAAACATTCGCCGTTGCGGCTGATTTCCTTTTGTTGTATTCTTTTTTATATGACAATCAAAATCCGCAACAGAATATATCTTTCCCTTTCTTTGGCTGGTGCCATTTCCCTGTTCATCTATACTGCCCTTTTCATCTATGCGGCTTTCAACAATCTTCTTGAATCCCCTATGAATCCACTTAGGGCCGGAGGTTTCTTCAGGTTCAATTTCCAGGCTTCCCTTGCTTCCATTTTCTTTCTTGGTGCGGCAGCTCCTGCCATTGCCTTCTTCATTTTGCGCGGATTTGAAAAAACGTCATCACTGGAAATACTTTTCTTTACAGGCGTAATCATCAGCTGCATTGCCGAAGAGACAAGGCTCCTCATTCCTGTGCTAAACCTTTGGAACAGTTCTTCAAGGCTGCTTATTTTCTTGGGAAGAATCTGCGTGATTGCAAGAATACTTACTCCCTTCAGCCTGCTTTTCTCTGCCCTTTTTTCCAGCAGCGACCAGCTTGAAAATGCCGAAAGGAACCTGTTCTGTCTTTTTGCCATTTCCTGTGCTTTTGGATTCTTCTATCCAATCAATTCGAATGAAATCAGTTCCAACTGCACCGTTCTTTACGGAATGAAATCTCTGTTTGGGGTAATAAGGATTCTTGTGCTTGTTACTTCGATCATCACGACTTTCATCAACTCGCACATGAGCGGTAATTTCAGGGAAGACCGTCATGGATACGGTAAGTGTCTTGGCATCCTTCTCTTTTCTGCAGGAGACATTGTCCTTCAGTTCTGCGATTCAGTGCCGCTGCTGGTTATTGGCATTTTCCTCTTTTCTTGCGGATGCACCCTTTACCTTAAGGAAATGCATTACATGGCAAACAACTGGAGCTGAGCAATTCCACCGAGGACTACAGGGATGACGATGTTGTCCAGGTCCTTTAGTGGAAGAACTTCTATGAGCATTCCTGCTGAAGCTATTAATAGCGATATGTAGGTTATGTTGATTCCATAACGCATTTCTGTTGAAAAATACAAGGCAAAATAAGTGGATATGAAGATTGCTGCAAAACAGGTCAGGCTGCCCGCAACGGTTTTTCCATCCGTAAGCGGAATCTTTACTTTTCCAAAAAGTTTTCCTGACAGACTTGCAAGTCCGTCACCGAAAGCAAGTGCATAAATTCCTATTGCTGCTGGAACCGGATACCAAAGGAAGGTTGCGGCAAGTATCCCCAAAACCAAAGTTACAGGCCCAAGGACAAATTTGTTTTCGTCGCGCTTTCTGGCGGCGGTTCTTGTAATGAGGGAAACAAGGAAAACATCCTTTCCTGCAAGACGGAGAAATTCCGACGCACAATAGAAAGCAAGGATAAAAATAAGGAACACCACTACCTGAACACGGGCTTTCGTCATCATGAAAGGCAGCAGTGCACTGCAGAGATGAATGGACTTTCTGAATGTTTCCTTGGCAATATTATTCAAGACCTTCCTCACCAAAAAGCATACGAGGAATTTCCGTATAAATTTCAGGACTGTAATCAGGCATTGGATGTGTAATGTAACGAACATTCTGCTCTGCAAGGTTTGAACCTTCAAGGCGAATCATTGTTGTCTGATTTCTTGTAAGGGCATCCCAGGCACGGAGGCTTTCCTGAAGATTTACAATTGCCTTTGCGTTAAGGGAACTGTCACCTGTATTTGTAGCAATCCTTGAGAGGGTTACTCCAAGGTTGTTGCTTGCCTTCATGTAAGTGTCAACAATGTCACCCTGATCGTCGCGAACCTGAGGGAAGAGAACTCCATGCTTCTGGCGCTCGCCGTCAAGAATCGAAATGAGGCGCTCGTAGTATCCGCGTGCAACATAGTTGTTGCTGCTAAGTGACAAAGTGTTTGCAAGTGCAAGAAGAAGGTGGATGTCGTTTCCGCTTGTATCATGGCTCTTGATGAATGAACCAAGGGCTGCAGGATAATTCTGGTTCTGGTACTGGATGTAACCGATCCTGTAGCGAACTGAAGAAGTATCGTACTTGTTGTTTACTGCGCTTTCATAATGCATGAGGGCAGCATCGTTGTCTGCGGCAATGAAGAAATCAAGGTCTGCAAGGTCAGCATAAAGTTTTCCGACATTTTCATCGCTTTCGAATCTGCTTGATGCGTTTTCGCGTTCAAAGACGTCGATGCCACGGCCGTAGAGGGTTTCTGCAGTGAGGTATTCCCTTTCATTGCGCATTTCTTCTCCAAGGAGACGGTATGCGTTGATGTACTTGTATGTATCGCGCTTGTTGCGCCTTGTCTGAACTTCAAAGGAATCGATTGATGCCTGGAGAAGTCTTGCCGCACTCTTTCCGCTCTTTGTTTCCACAAAGTAACGGCCCATATTATAGAGGGCGATTGCGTTATCCGGTGCAGACTTAAGTGCGCGTTCAAGAAGCTTGCGCACATCCTCAATCTGAGAACGAAGGTTTTCTTCTGAAGGGCGAAGCTTTCCAAACCTCTTGTCCAGCATGTAGCCTGAAAGTTCGATTTCATCTGCACTCTGGAGGGCCTTCTTCTGGTTCATGAACATTTCCTTGTACATGAGAACCTGACGGAGGTTGTCGGTCCTGATGAAATACCTCATCTGACGAGAAAGGTAGAGGTTGTTTGATCCGTGCATTTCTACAAGGAGGTCATAGTTCTGCTTTGCAAGAGGATACTTTTCTGCATTGCTGTCGGTTGCCCAGTCAAGGTAAAGGTCACCGAGGGCAAGGATAGCTTCCGAATCGTTGATATGATAGTCGAGGACTTCCCTCTTGAGGATTCTTTCGCTTTCTTCGTAGTTGTACAGGTCTTCCGACTCCATTCTTGCCCAATCAAGACCGGCTTTCTTTTCATGGTCATAGCGCTTGAGGATTGCCTTGTACATCATGCGGCTGCGGTCATACTGCTTGTGGTCGCGGTAGCCTTCTGCATATGTATAGAACCATTTCTTTACAGGTTTGAATGTAAGGGCCTGGTTGAACCTTTCCTCTGACTGTGGGTACTGGCTGTCCTGGAGCAATGAATAGCCCTGTCTGTAAAGGCTGTTTGCACGGATAGGCTTGTAGATGAAAGTGTTTGTAAGGGTAAAGATGCAGAATACAAGTACGGCAGCCACTGCTGTCATGATTGCACCTGGAATTATCTTGTTCTTGAGCTGATATTCGATGGACTTCTTGTATGCCTCGTATTCTTCTGCAGAACGGCGTTCAAAGTCACGAGGAACATCAAGGGAAATGTCGAGGAGCTTTTCAAGATCTGTTGCTACCTGACGGGCAGGTGCCTTTCTGAGAACCTTTTCAAGAACGGCAAAGATTGCATCGTCCGTAAATTCATTCTTTACAACAAAGTCTTCAAGTGCAATGCGCACATTGAGAGGATATGTTCCAAGGTTCTTGAGGAAGCGCTTGTATTCAGCGTCGGTGAAGGTGTTCTTTGGCTTGTCCTTTTCGTTCAGTTCAACCGCACCGGAGAAATCAGGAGTTGCAACCTGAGGCTTTTTGTCAAAGTTTGCGGTTACTGTGTCAGAGAAACCTGGGATGCTGAATTCGTCATCGCCTTCCCCGCCATCAATTGAACCAAGTGCAAAGTCAGAGTTTTCTTCTCCGCTGAAGTCAAGGTCATTAATGTCACTTGTGTCAAAAGTTTCATTTGAGCCGAAGCTGTCTTCCGGAACTGTTTCTTCTGGAGAAAGGGATTCCATTGGAGCTGGTGTTGCATCCTGAGAATCGAGGGAAGGAATGTCCAGGGAATCTGTGCCGAAGCCCCCGCCAAGATCCACTGAAGAATCTGAAGGAGAATCTCCAAAATCAGGAAGGTCATCAAGGCCGTCTGTTGAGAAATCGTCAGCAGAGTTTTCTGCAGCTGGAGTTGAATCCATGCCGTCAGTGCTAAAGTCGTCTGCTGCAGAAGTTGAGTCAAAGCCTTCAGCAGAGAATTCGTCCGCTGCATCTGAAGCAGAATCTGCAGGAGCATCTGTAAGCGAATCAACATCAGGAAGGTCGAATCCTCCCAAATCGATTCCGGCATCCTGTGTATCGGAAGAAGAATCTTCTGTTCCAAAATCAGGAAGGTCAAGGGAACCTGTATCGAAATCATCAGTACCAGCAGGTTCTGAAACTTCTGCCGATTTTTCTACTTCTGGTTCTGATTCTTCTACAGGAATATTTGCAAGATCAGGGATCTCGTTGAATTCTGTTGGAATGTCGTCGTTAAGGCTCAGGCTTTCTGTAGTCTTGAAGTCTTCGTTAGGATCTTCGAATTCACCGTCAAAGTAATCGCTTGTTCCTGACGAAGCAGATTCTTCGGTGAGAGGCTCCTCGTCCATTGAAGCAAAATCTTCTTCTGCAGATGGTGTTTCTTCAGAAGGAAGATCATCAAATGAAGGAAGGTCGAATGAATCAGCAGCAGATGAATCTTCTGCAGGTGTTTCACCCATAGAAGGAATATCAAGGGAATCGTCCAGTGATGGAATTGAATCTGCATCAGCCATTGGATCAGCTGAAAGAACATCTTCTGCGGATGCCGATTCTGAAACTGGTTCTGCATCAAGAGAGAAATCAAAATCACCGGCATCGAAAGAAGCACCTTCTTCAATGTCATCGTCTGTTGAGAAAGATTCTTCAGCAGGTGCTGCCTCTGTTTCTTCTGGAAGTTCAAATGAGAAAGCATCGTCAACTGACGGGATTGCTTCTGTGCTTTCTTCAAGGGAAGGTGCTTCTGCCTCTGCAACCTCGGCTTCAGGAACTTCATTGAGTTCACCGATTCCGCCAAGAGTGTTCATGAGGGAAGTTTCATCCAGTTCTGGAAGAGGTTCTGCAGGCTCTGCATTTTCTACAGGCATGTCGAAAAGGGATTCGTCAAATGCCTGGTTTGAAGGTTCGTCAGAAATTGGTGATGAAAAAAGATTGTCATCAGCTGGTTCCGCTGAAGGCACTTCATCAAAAATGCTGTCCGAAACATCTTCTGTAGGCGTATCAATTGTTTTCTGAGGTCTGCTTGAAGGATCGAAAATCGAAGGTTCTTCTGCTTCCGGTTCTTTTGGAGTTTCGCTGAAGGCAAGGAGCGAATCAAGGTCCATGTCCTCGATTGCAACTTCCTTTGGTTCCGGTTCTGCTTCCGGCTCCGGAGCCTTTTCTTCAAAGTCGCTTAAGTCAAAGTCGCCAAGATCCATGTCTCCGCCTGATGGGAGAAGATCCGACATATCTGGAACTGCAGCTTCCTGCTTTGGTGCTGCCTTTGCTGTTTCTTCTTCTGCTTCTTCCTTGCCGTCATCCATGAATTCCGAGAAGTCGTTTGCTTCCCGTTCTTTTTCTTTCTGGGCAGCATCTGCCTGAGCCTGCTCTTCTTCAGAAAGCATTGGGAGACCGTTGAGGAATTCGTCTGAATCGTCTATGTCCTTTGTATCTTTAGGAATACTGACGAGAACAGGTTTTTCGCCGCGTGCAGCACGAATTTTTACTTCGTCACCGAGAGTCATTATATCCGAATTAAATTGCTGCAGCTGTTTAAGTCCTGGCATGGGTAAATTATACTCCTCAAACAAACAAGGTTTCAAGATTATATCGGCAGTAAATAAAGTTGAGTTTAGGAATTTATATTGTGCCACTTACACATTCATATATGTAAACAGTTGCTCATTTTACTAAAGTGACTCCTGCTAAATGCCGAAGATATATATATGAAAAGAGTTTTCATTTTCCTAGCAATGTTTTTATTAGCTGGAATGTCATTTGCAGCCGAGGTCAGCAAGCATTTGACTGACGACCAGCTGGACTATGCAGAAATCGTCAATTCCATCGACTCTGTCGGCAGCCCTTACATCAAGGGAGACTATGCGGTTTTTACGGCAGACCATAATTTCCGCCACATAGGAATAGCATTTGATTTTGAAGAATACAAAACAATCCATTCCTTCCAGATTAAGAAATTCATGGACATGGAATACAAGGACTCTGGTTCAATTTGCTTTTTCATCATGAAGCTGCCTAAGAATGTCCTTTCGCTCAACTATAGGCTTGTGATTGACGGACTTTGGACTGTGGACCCATACAACCCGGACACTGTATACAACAGGGAGGCAAACCTTACCCTTTCCCATCTGGATGCATCAAGATACATTCCGCCTGTAACTGAAAAACACGATGACGGCCTCGTTCATTTTGTATACAGGGGAAAAACCGGGGAACAGGTTCGTGTTGGCGGAAGCTTTACCAACTGGGACAGCTGGATCTACAAGATGACGGAAGTTTCTCCAGGCCTCTATGAATTTGCACTTCCACTTCCACCTGGAAAATATGAATACGCTTTCTACACTGGAATTACATCTTTCCCGGACAAGGGAAACCCTGAAAGATGCTACACCGAAGAAGGGAAAATGGCATCGCTTCTTATCGTAAATTAAGCAATAGCCTGGAAATTCAAAAAGCCTCTCGGCGAGAACACTTACTGAAAAAAAGGCTTCCGCGCTTCGCTTGTGCAGATTTTTTTTCAGTAAGAACCTCGCCTACGGCTTTTTGACATTATTAACCTGAATATTTAATTTCCAAAATACGTCACAGAAACAAAAGTTAACCTAGAAATGGAATCCCTTAGGCAACTGCATGCCGCCTGGGAGCTTCATGTTCTGGAGCTGGCTCATGTCCATTCCGGCAAGCTGGCTCATCATCTTTGCCTGTGCCCCACGGTTTCGGCTCAACTTTTTCATTGTAAGCTTTGTCTTTTCAAACTGCTTGATGAGCTTGTTTACTTCCTGAACCGAAGTACCGCTACCCTTTGCTATTCTCTTGCGGCGGGCTGGCCCAATGATAAGGTGGTTCATCCTTTCCTTGTATGTCATGCTCTGGATGATTGCCTTCTGATGCTTGATGGCTTCCTGTCCCTGTCCAAGCTGAGCGTCGCTGATCTGCCCCGCAAGGCCCGGCATCATGTCGATGATCTTTGACATGGATCCCATCTTTTCAACCTGTTCAAACTGCTCGAGCATGTCCTGCAGAGTGAATTCGTTCCTCTGCATTTTCTTCTGCATCTTAAGTGCCTGTTCCTGGTCAACAGTTTCCTGTGCCTTTTCAACAAGGGAAACGATGTCTCCCATACCGAGAATTCGGCCTGCAATGCGTTCTGGATGGAACTGCTCAAAGTCTTCTGTCTTTTCACCTGTACCGATGAAGAGGATTGGCTTTTCTGTAATTGACTTTAATGAAAGGGCTGCACCACCACGGGCGTCTGAGTCGAACTTTGTAAGGATTACGCCTGTAAGTCCAAGCTGTTCGTCAAAAGACTTTGCGATGTCCACGGCATTCTGACCAGTCATGGCATCGGCAACAAGAACTGTCTCTACAGGATTCATTTCCTTCTTGAGCTGAACAAGTTCTTCCATCATGTCGCCGTCAATCTGAAGACGACCGGCAGTATCGATGATTACAGTATCAAGACCGTTTTTCTTTGCGTATGTAAGGGCACCGTTAGCAACGCGGAGGGCTACCTTTGGATTTGCTTTTCCGGCGGCATCGGCAAGAGCCTGGTCATCCTTGAAAACTGGAACATCGATTTTCTGACCGAGGACGCAAAGCTGTTCTACGGCTGCAGGACGAACAAGGTCACAGGCAACAAGCAAAGGACGGCGGCCATCCTTCTTGAGTTTTGCAGCAAGCTTGTGGGCTGCTGTAGTTTTACCTGCACCCTGCAAACCGAGCAAAAGGATTACGGACTGTGTATCTGGTCCCTTGAGGGCAAGGTCTGTCTTTTTGTCGCCAAGCATTGCAGTAAGCTTGTCATGGATGATCTTGACGAACTGCTGGCCCGGATCAACTGCCTTGAGAACTTTTTCCCCCTTTGCTTCTTCTATTGTAGAATTTACAAAGCGGCGAACAACACGAAGGTTTACATCGGCTTCAAGAAGAGCCATCTTGATCTGTTCAACTGTCTCTTCAATGTTTTTTTCTGTGATGGAAGATTTTCCACTTAAAGTTTTTACAATGGAGCTGAATGTTCCTGTAATTTTCTCAAGCATTTTCTTTATCCTTAAAACATTTAAAACTTATAAAAAACAACTCCCGTGCAGAACCCTGCCAAGCCTGCTCCAGTGCGCCCTTCGGTTGCAAGTCGCAGTTTGTCAGAAACCTGCACTTCGTTGTTTTTTACACTTGTATACTTTTATGTATACAAAGAAATGTAGTTTATAAAATTCCAGTAACCTTCATCTAATCCGAGAGAGGATTTGATCAGGCGTTCTTAAGAATTTCGTTGAGGCATTCTTCTGCGGTCTTTTCCTTATTGAGCACTTTATACAAAGTTTCGCAGATTGGAAGCTTCAAATTCTTTTCTACTATAATCTGGTGAACATACTTGCAGGCAATGGCACCTTCAGGAAGATAGCCAACCTTCTTTACATTTGCAATGAGGTCGTCAAGATCCTTGAACTGATCAAGGATGTCTGTCTTGATGATGTCCTGACCAAACCTTCTGTTGCGTCCGAACTTTGACTTGCAGGTAACATCAAGGTCACCTACACCGCTGATTGAAGAGAATGTTGCGGAATGAGTTGCACCCATGGCAAATCCAAGCTGCTGGATTTCGCTCAAGCCCGCAGCCATAAGGAGGCTTTCTGTATTGTCACCAAAGATAGGGCTGTTTTCTGCAAGGGCATCCATGCTTCCGTACACAACTGCAACAACATTCTTTACGGCTGCACAAATCTGAACGCCGATTGTATCAAAGGAAGCATAGGCCATAAGGTTTGGAGCGGCACGCAAAAGGTCGCGCATCTTCACCGCATTCCTGTGGTGCTGGCTTGCTGCAATGAGTCCGGTAATCTTTCCGCTTGCAACTTCCTCTGCATGGCTTGGACCGGCAATGTAAACTGTTGCATCTTTATAGCAGGCTGGAAGAGCCTTTTCCATTGTTTCAAGAACAAGGGCAGGAAGTCCTGATTCAACAGGAACAAAACCCTTTGTAAGGGAACCGATGATTGTTGAACCGTCGGCAATGTTTGGAACATCCATGAACTTCTTGATTGTTGATTCAAGATAAAGGGAAGGACTACCCATGATAAGGAACTGCTTTCCTGTGGCAACTTCCTTGATGTCGCCTGAGGCTGTCATTGTCTCATTGAGTTTATAGCCTGGAAGATAGCGCTTGTTTTCATGTTCATTGTTAATAGAAGAAACTACATCCTCTTCCATAGCCCAAAGCTGAACTTTATGACCACCAGCAGCAAGTGCAGTACCCAAAGCTGTTCCCCAGGCACCAGCACCGATAATTCCTACTTCGAAAGTTTCCATATATAAAATCCTTTTTATGAAGTTAAATGTCAATGTTTATCCCTTAATGATACATCAGACGGGATAAAAACTCAAGAAAGTGAAAATTTTGCCTATTTATTTGCAATTTTTTAGAAGGGCATCATTCATCTAAGAAAAGTCTGCGGATTCAGGCTGAACCTTTCCATAAAGGAATGAAGGTATTCCATCTGGAAGTCTGCTATGCGCTCCGGATTATGGGCATCAGTACCGACAAGAATCCTTGCATTTTTATATTCGCCGGCAATTTTCCAGAAAGGCTCGGACGGATACCTGATTCTTCCCATGCCTGCCTTTGACCTGAAAATGTCGCTGGTGTTTATTTCAAGATAGACTTCGTTTTTTACTGCTGATTCGATTATTGTCCTTGAGTATTCTTCCAACTGAGAATCGAATTCTTCTGTTTCAAGATTCCTCATGAACACATCTGGATGAACCATCTGCTTGAAGAGTTTTGTTTCCAGGGCGGCAAGACAATTTTCCACATAGAAGCGCACATCTTTTTTTTCTATGCGGCGAACACGACCATCCTCGTGAACCTTGTTGTCCATAAAGTCATAAAAAACTCCGTCATTGTAAACATAGTGGAGCCCAAGGTTCAGATAATCCACCTTGTCCCTCATGACTTTGTAGTAGTCGGCATCAAACTGATTGTATTCGCTTTCAAAGGCGCAGAGGACATTAAGCTGATTTTTAAAATCTGATTTTACGGCGGCAACATCGCCAAGATATGAAGGCAAATCGGAAATATCCATCCTTAGGGAAAGAGAACCTGAATGCCTTATGTAGGGCCCAAGAATATTCCTTGCCTTTTCCGACAGCGGGATGTGGTCTGAAATTCCGATTTCTTCAAGGCCCGCTTCAATTGCACAACGGGCGTATTCTGAAAGTTCGCCTTCCGCATGGTTGCAGTATTTTGAATGTGAATGATAATTTGCGCTGAACATTTGCAGTCAGTATAGCATAAAACAGGCCGGCTGGAATCTTTACTCAAACCAGTTTTCAACATACAGACAAGATGAAACATCCTGCATCGGTTCAAAGTCTGCGGTATTCCTGGTAACAAGAACCATTTGAGTGGAAATTGCCATTGCCGCTATCTGTGTATCCTGAAAAGATTTCTGTATTCCATTTTGTCTCAGGCGAGAACGCAAATCTGCGTGAATCCATGCACAGTGTGAATTGTATTCGATTATCGGGAATATGGACTGAACTGTATCCATATAAAAAGAAAAGATCATGTCTTTCTTTTTTCCATCCGGCATGATTTGCAATCCGAAAAGCAATTCATTCCAAGTTGTACTTGATATGGCGCATCGGTCTTTGTTTTCCTCAACTTTTGAAATCAAATTCATGTTTGGTGCGGACTTTAAGAATTCAGAAATTACATTAGTATCCAAAAGATATATTCTATTCACTCTGCATAAGTCCTTTTATGTATTCAGTTTCTCTTGTTGATTCTTGAGGCTCTTCCATTCTTAGTTTTTTTAGATGTTCTTCAAAATCGAAGTCATCATTTTCATCTATTCCAAATTTTGCGCGGGCTTCCTGGATGCATTCATAGATTGTTTTCTCTTTTTCGATTCTTTTTTGTGATTCCCTGTAGTCTTCAAGGCTTTGAATCACATAGGCGGGCTTTCCATGATTCGTAATAAAAATCGGTCCCTGATCATCACTAAGATGCAGATAGTATGAAAGTCTGTTTTTTGCTTCGTAAACTGGAATGGCGTTCATGACTGCCTCCTTGGAGAAAATCTCATAATCAGTATAGAAATAAAATAGCTATAAGTCAAATTTATGGCTATGGGAATAATCCACAAGTTCAAAGGCGTTGAAGATTTCAAAATCCCTGGGATTTGCGGTCCAGATGGCATCAACTCCATTGCTTGCATAGCAGGATGCCATCTGGGTATCTATCAGTCTTTTTCTTTTCATTAAAAAGTTTCAACGCCCCTTCATGCCTTGGAGAACCGTTCATTGTCAAATCAACAAGGAAGCATGTATCAATACCTGTCATCCAGCATTTCTCCCCTGTAGTCACCGTTAACGAAATCATTTTTCAACTCGCCGGAATCGAAAGGTTTAAAATCATCCAGACTCTTTTTCTTCTGCAGTTTTTCAGAAAGGATTGATTCATCTGACATATTTGCCATAAATATATTTTATGCTATGCACTTGCAATGTTTCATGGCATGTGGATTGCTTCACTGCGTTCGCAATGACGAGTGCCGGTTGTCATCGCTTTGACGGGCAAGATAAAAAAAATCCCCTGGCGGATTGCTCCGGCAGGGGACATTGTTCTTTAACCTAAGCGGTTAACTTACTTGCTGAGACGAGCTTCGAGGTCGTCGAGGATAGCTGTAAGTTCCTTTGGAAGGTGTGAACCGAACTTTGGATAGTGGTTTTCGCGGATGTCCTTAACTTCCTTCTTCCATCCTTCAACATCAACCTTGAGGATTTCTGGGAGAGTCTTCTTGTAGTAGTCTGCGAGACCGTCTGTGTTGAGGGCACCTTCTTTTGGCATGAATCCGATTGGTGTTTCAACTGCATTGTCCTTTCCGTCGCAGCGGTCGAAGATCCAAGCGAGAACACGGCTGTTGTCACCGTATCCTGGCCACATGAATCCACCAGGGAGTTCAGCATTGTTTTCGTCCTTGCGGAACCAGTTAACGTAGAAGATCTTAGGAAGCTTGTCCTGATCCTTTGCTGCTGCACCTACGTTTACCCAGTGCTGGAAGTAGTCGCCCATGTTGTATCCACAGAATGGAAGGATAGCGAATGGGTCGCGGCGGATCTTACCAACTTCTGCTGCGTTGATTGTAGAAGCTGCTGTGATTTCTGAACCTACGATAGAACCGAGGAATACACCGTGGTTCCATGAGCGTGACTGGTGTACGAGAGGTACTGTTGATGGGCGGCGTCCACCGAAGAGAATAGCGCTGATAGGTACACCCTTTGGATCTTCCCATTCTGGAGCGATACATGGACACTGTCCTGCTGGTGCTGTGAAGCGTGCGTTTGGATGTGCCATTTCTTCGCCCTTAGGAGCCTTGTCCTTAGGGAATGCTGGGCGTGTGTTACCCTTCCAGTCAACGAGGTTACCAGTTGCTGGGTATCCGATACCTTCCCACCAAACGTCTCTGTCTTCTGTAAGAGCACAGTTTGTGTAGATTGTATTCTTTTCTGCTGAAACAAGAGCGTTCTTGTTTGATTCTGCAGATGTACCAGGAGCAACACCGAAGAATCCTGCTTCTGGGTTGATAGCGTAGAGACGACCATCTTCGCCGTACTTCATCCATGCGATATCATCACCGATTGTTTCAACCTTCCAACCTGGGATTGTTGGGATGAGCATAGCGAGGTTTGTCTTACCACAAGCTGATGGGAAAGCACCAGTTACATACTTAACCTTTCCTTCTGGGTTTGTAAGCTTGAGGATGAGCATGTGTTCAGCAAGCCAACCTTCCTTGCGAGCAAGAACTGTAGCAATGCGGAGTGCGAAACACTTCTTTCCGAGAAGAGCGTTTCCGCCGTATCCAGAACCGTAAGACCAGATGAGTCCTTCGTCTGGGAACTGTGTGATGTACTTGTTTTCAACGTCTGCACATGGCCAGATTCCGCCGTCTGTTTCACCGTTGTTAAGTGGCTTACCAACTGAGTGGAGACATGGAACGAATTCTGCTTTTGGATCTGCATTGAAAATGTCGAGAACCTTCTTTCCAGCGCGTGTCATGATGTCCATGTTGAGAACAACATATTCTGAGTCTGTAACTTCTACACCGTTCTTAGAAATTGGGGAACCGAGTGGACCCATGCAGAATGGGATAACGTACATTGTACGACCGTGCATACAACCCTTGTAAAGTCCCTTCATTGTTGCCTTGAGTTCAACTGGGTCGATCCAGTGGTTTGTTGGACCTGCATCTTCTTCCTTAACTGAAGAAATGAATGTACGAGCTTCAACACGAGCTACATCTGATGGAAGTGAGCGGAAAAGGAAGCTGTGTGGCTTCTTTGCCAATGGAGTTGCAAGACCTGCATCAACACATTTCTGCATCAAGCTGTCGTATTCTTCATTAGATCCGTCAGCAACAACTACGTTGTCTGGTTCACACATGGCAACGCATTCTTCTACCCATGCCTTGATTCCTGGGTGTTTAATGTCATTAAGAGTAAGAGACATAAATAACTCCTGTGGCTTAAAATCAGTTTTTATGAAACATCCTTCATTACAACGTAACCGGCTGTTTTCATAAGGTCCACGCATTCAGCTGCAGACTGGCACTGCCTACCGATTTTCACAACATAAATATACAATTTTTGCTTTAATAATTCAATAAATGTAAAGAAAATCTGAAATATGTTAGAATATTTATATGGAAAACAATGAATTCACATTCTGCCCGGATTGCGGGAGTAAAACGATTTCTACAGACAGCATCAGAAGAAAATGGGATTGTCCTGAATGCGGCTTTACCCTTTACAACAACATTGCTTCTGCAGTTGGCCTTGTAATAGTAAATTCAAAGGGAGAAGTCCTTCTTGAAAAACGCGCAAAGGATCCGCGCAAGGGTTATCTTGCACTGCCAGGAGGATTTGTCGATGCGGAAGAATCCCTTGAAGAAGCCGCCCACAGGGAATGCCGCGAGGAAATAGGCACGGATGTTTCTTCCCTCAAATACATTGCGTCATTTCCAAACACCTACGACTACAGGAACTTTCAATACAAAACCTGCGATGTTTTCTTTGAAGCCCAGATTCCTTCCGATGCTGAATTCAAATTTCAGGAAAGCGAAGTGACCGGCGTTGTATGGATGCCCTGCACTACAAAAGAAGAAGTGGAGAAGATCCCCTTTGCCTTTGAGTCGGCAAGGAAAACTCTATTGACACGCATCCAGTAAACTGATAAAGTGGTTATCACTTAAGGCGTCGTACCCAAGTGGTAAGGGACTGGTCTGCAAAACCACTATGCATCGGTTCGATTCCGATCGACGCCTAGCAAAATAGCCTTCATCAAACGATGAAGGTTTTTTTTTGCCTTACGGCCTTTACAAGCAAAGCTGGGGGCCGATTACATATAAGCCCCTGGCCCACGCCCGGGGCTGTCATTCCCGTACTTGATGCTGGAATCTCGCGAGGGATTATCGGGTCAAGCCAGACAATGACACGTGCAGTGCACGCTCGAGCATTTTTTTTATTCTTCATTCGTGATATATTTTTCCATTATGAACATCAATTTAATCACATGCATTTCAGGTATTGTAATCTGGCTCGTTTCATTCCTCGTAATGAATTCAAAAATCAACGCACAGAAAAAAAATCTTGCGGCAAAAGGCAAGAACATTCCAAAGGCTGAAACTTCTTTTGGAGCAAGCCTTAGCCTTACAATCCTTGTGGAACTTCTTCCGCTGATCATCCCAATGAAATTCTTTGCAGAAACAGTTGCCTGTGTCTGCGGAGTTCTTGGTGCCTACATCGTCCTGAACGAAAGGCTGGTAAACCTTAAGAAAGCAGATTCAGAATAGAAGATGAAAAGAAGATTCCTGGCAGTCGCCTTCATTTTTTTTACGGCACTTGGTTCTGCTTTCGGCAAAGGCAAAATACTTCACGCCCAAACAAGATTCTTTGACATCATCTTTGATGAAACTACAAGAGAAAGTGCGCGGGAATTGTACGGTTGTGCGGACGAGATTCTTGACGACCTTTGTCTGCAATACAAGGTTAAACCCGATTTTAAAATTCCCGTTGTCCTTACTTCCAGAACAGAAACCCACAACGCCTATTTTACAAACTACAACTACAACCACATCGTAATCTACGATTGCATTCCGACTGAATCCCTGATGGTTTCCAGCGGAACGATAAAATCTACTTTTATCCACGAACTTAACCACCTGGTTTCAATAAATGCAAAGAACGGATTCTGGAGAATTACGGGTAAAATATTGGGAGACATATATAATCCCGGAGACTACATAACCCTGACTTCTTTTTTTAAGGAAGGTGCATCCGTATACCAGGAAAGTGCAAATGGTGAAGGAAGGCTTAACGACGGCTATTTTCTTCACGACCTTAAGCAGGCAAAACTGAGCGGAAGATTTCCCGGATACACTGACTGCTTTGGAGCAAGAACCATTTATCCTTACGGAAGAACTGCATACCTTTTTGGAAGCGCATTCACGGAATATATAATAGAAAAATACGGCATGGATAAGTATGCTGAATTCTGGCACAGGGGAATCAACAGCAACCGCCTTACTTCTACCGGAGTATTCAAAAAGACTTACGGCGTTTCCATGAAAAAAGAATGGAAGAACTTTTATGATTCCATTGATGTTGAAGGAATTGAAAAAAATCCGGACGGCCTTAGGGGAATCGAAAAATCAGGGTTCAGAAACAAAGGACTCCACCTCTATTCTGTTCTTGGCGTAAAGGATGGCAGGGAACTTGTCTGGGATGAAACCACAGGATCCGTTTTTCTTGGAAAGAAGAAACTCTTTGTAAAAACCGGTCTGGTTTCTGTCAGGGCTTCCTTTGACGGCAAATACATTTTCACAACCTTTACAGACACAAACCACCTGGACCAGAAGATCAGGGGCGGAATTTTCGACACGGAAAACAGACGGTGGAAAACACTTGAAGGCAACGGAATAAGACAGCTTTGCATTTTTTATAAAGACGGAAAGGAATTTCTTGCTCTGGTTAAAAGCCTCAGTCAGAAATGTTCTTTGGAAATTTCTTCCATGGACAAGGATAATGCAATTCTCTGTTCCGCTGAATTCCCAAGGGATGAAATTCCATACAGCCTGTGCAGCGATGAAAACGGAAACCTTTACTTCCTTCTCAAAAGCAAAATGAACTTCTTGCTCTGCAGGGCAAACTTCAACGGCAATCAGATTGAATGCGAAAGCTTTGAACTTGGAAGAATAAAACCAACAGAACTTTCAGTTGCAACGGCAAATGTTGGAAAAACAACATTGCTCTTTTCTTATGCCGACCATAAAAGTTTTCCCCGTCTTGCAGTTGCCGAAATTGATGGCGATGAACTGAAACTGAATCTCCTTCAGAAAGACATTTCGGGAGGAATAAATTCACCTGTAATGAAGGGCGGAAAGATTCTTTACGCTGCAAGATTCTACACTGAAGGCGCCCTTTATGAACTTGAGCCGGTTGAGTTCAAGTCAGAAATGATTTCATCCACAGTAAGGGCCCAAATCAGGCAGAGGGGCATTGCATCGGCAGAAACTGAAAACAGCGAACCGGACTTTGATTTTTC
This sequence comes from Spirochaetales bacterium, assembly GCA_030526505.1. Classification (GTDB taxonomy): domain Bacteria; phylum Spirochaetota; class Spirochaetia; order Treponematales; family Treponemataceae; genus Treponema_D. Next base: position 12,441 of record JAUNCR010000017.1, on the reverse strand, counting down.
CGAATACAGAAGGTTCCTCTATCCGAAACAAACCATAGTTCCTCTTTCCGTATTGAACTCCTACTACATAAGCCCTTCCGTTTTCTACACCAACGAACAGGATTGCCTTGGACAGCCTTCCCATTCTTATCTTGCTGGCGTTACGGTTTTAAGGAACAACCCTTGGGACACAAGGCACATAGGAATTACGGCAGGATACAGTCCGTCAAGAAAAGCTGGAGGAGCCGGAATTATATTCAAGGGAAAATCCACAAGCGGAAACCTGAATGTAAGCGACACCCTTAATGCAATCTTCAACAAAGACGGCTTCCTGCAGGCAAACAACAGCTTCAGTTTTTCATGGGAAATCCTTGCGGGGGACATTTCCAAAATCCTTCTTTCGGAATCAAATTTCCTTCTTTACGGAAAGGAAGACATGGATGAGGAAACCGCCCTGCTGTATCGCCTGGACAAGGAACAGCTGGATAAAAATTATCTTTACGATAAAAACATTGTTTCCCTCTTCTACAGCACCATGCACAAAACCGGTGCAAGAACCTGTGAATCTGCCGGTGTAAGAGCGGGAATCAATTTCAAGAATGTCCATGCAACGGCAAATGCGGAAAAAGAAGATTCAATCTTTTACAGGATGATAGACTACGAGGACGACAGGCTTCAGTATGCACAGCTTTATCCGTCTGTGGAAGTGTCTTTCCCTGGATTGCTTCCATTTGACTGCAAGGGACCTTTTGTATATAACCTTCCCCTTTATGTTTTTGGAACCCTCTTCCAGTTCAACGATTCCTTTGCCTATTTCGGGGCCGAAGCCACACTGTTTTCATGGGAAGTTCAGAAAGGACTGGGCGTGATTTCGCTCTATCTTGGTACCCTTTCCCTGAAAACTTTCTATCAGGAAGAATATACCACCGGACTCAACAGGAATATGGAAATCCGCTATCTGAAGGAAGACTTGGAAAATCTTGACTGCATGGGGAAAACAAAATATGCGGGCGGAAGCCTTGATCTTGTTCTGGGAGGAAATACCGGAGCAATGGCAGACAGCAGCCTGAATGTTTCCGTTTCCTTCAAAACCGTGTACTGTCTTGAAGGCAGCCACAAGGGAGAGACAAGATTCCTTGTGACTTCCGCAATGAACTTTTCGCTGTTCTGACAATGCCCGCTGTTTGCCTTTATGGACCTCCGGATCAAGTCCGAAGGTGACATTAATGTCTATTTGCCGAGGACTTTTTTGTTTGAAACAAATACAACTGATGCAGCGGTAAGGCCTACCAAGGCACCTGTAAGAACATCTGTCGGGAAATGATTACCGCTCAGGATTCTCAAGACCATGGTAAGGATTCCGATTGCAAGGACTGATGCCATGAGCATTTTTTTTGCAGCAGGTTTCATCGGGCTGTCCTTGAGCCACCAGAACAGGAATGCAACTGCAAGGAATACTACGGATGAATGTCCACTTGGCCAGGAACTGATGAAATCCCCTTCAGCAATGTCCTTTAGGCTTGGATTTGGGAAATACATGTAGGGACGGATTCTTCCACCTACGGTTTTTAGAATTCTGTAAACGCCAAAAGTGTAAGCCCAACATTCACCGTAGATGACAAAATCCATGATTACCGGAACCAATTCCCTGGGCTTCTTAATCGCCTTGATTCCGGGAATCAAAAAGCAAACGGCGCAGAGGATCATGTGGGCAAAAACGAAAGCAAGGGTTCCCGCTTTGTCTATTTTTTTGCTGTAGGGATGAGCAAGGGCTGCATCCAGGGGATTTACATTTTCTATATTGTAGATCTCTCCGTTCCATTCAGGAATGGTTCTGTTTTCACGGAGCACGATTGAAAGGCCCAAAACAGCAAATCCAAAAATCATGATGAAGACAAGCACGGCAATTTTTTTTCTGGAAATTGATTCAATAGTATTCATGCCCTAATTTTAATGCAGATTTAAGAAAATAATCAAACTCTAAAGCTAAACTTCCAAAAGGTTAAAAAAATCTATAAAATTAGAATAGAAATTTACATGGGGTCATTTAATGAAGTTTTTTCGTTCCATTCTTTTAATGTTGATTTTCTCCGCAGCAGGTGAGGCGATTTTTGCCCAGAACGGCAGTTTGGATTTCTGGACCAACATGCCCCACGAACAGCTGGCAGAAGAACTTACGGAAAGAATGAATGACGAGGAGCTTCTTGCACAGATCCTTATGTTTGGATGGGCAGGAGCCGAACCAAGCGACCTTTTGAATTCCTGGGTCACACAGCGAGGACTTGGAAGCGTAAAGGTTTTTGGATGGAACACGGACAACATCCAGAAGGTTGCAAAATCCGTAAGGCAGCTTCAGCAGGAAGCCGCAGAACGCCCATTTAAAATTCCACTGTTCGTTGCTACAGACCAGGAAGGCGGATGGATCCGTCATGTTAAGGGCGAAACTTCAGACACTCCGGGCAACATGGCAATCGGCGCTTCTGGATATCCGATCGATGCATATTATTCAGGCTTCTACATAAACAGGGAAATCCGCGCACTGGGAATCAACATGAACTTTGCGCCAACTGTAGACCTTTACAGCAACCTTGATTCAAGCGTAATCGGCCCCCGTTCCTTTGGTTCAGAACCAATCAATGCAGGCATTCTTGGCGAGGCTTTTGCAAAAGGTTCCATGGATGCAGGAGTAATCCCGACGGCAAAACATTTCCCTGGACACGGCGACACAAGCCTGGACAGCCACGGTAGGTTGCCTCAGATTGAAATCGACGAAAAGACATTGAACAACCGCGAGCTGATTCCTTTCAAATATCTTATCAAGGCAAAGATTCCCGCCATCATGAGCGGCCACCTTTCATTTCCTCAGATTGAAAGCGACGGAACTCCTGCAAGCCTTTCAAAGAAAATGCTTACGGACATTTTGCGCGGACAACTTAAATACGAAGGGCTCATTATTACTGACGACATGATGATGAACGGTGCAACTTTGTTTGCAGGTTCTTTTGCAAGGGCCGTAACGCTGGCAATAGATGCAGGAAACGACATCATCATTTCTTCGTCTACGGCAAACCTTTACGATAACCTTTGGACAAACAACATAAGGTACATGGAAACAAACCCTGAATTCAGGGCAAGGGTAAAGGATGCGGCGTGCAGGGTAATTCTTGCAAAACTCAGGTATTTCAAGAGCGAAAACCACGCTCCACTCTACCCTGACGAAAATACAATCTACGAGCACATTCCGGACAAGGAAGGCCAGAAGTTCTTCCTTGAGCAGGCATGCCGTTCCATCAGTGTTTACAAGGCCGGAAACGCAATGCCATTTACCCCTGGTGAAAATGAAAAGGTTCTTGTTGCGGGACCTTTCCTTTCGCTTTACAACGAGGCAAGAAGATGCTATCCGAACATTTCAACATTCCACTTTAGCTACGAGCTTAGGCGCGACGAAAGCAATTTTGACGAATGGAATGCTGCACGCCTTACGCAGGTTGCAGACGGCTTTGACACCATCATCATCGTTGTGTACGACAAGCACACGGCAAACATTGCAAAACGACTGCGCTACATGGACAAGAAGGTAATCATCCTTTCCATCATGTCGCCGGTTCACATCCTTAAGGATTTTGAATGGGCGGACACCATACTCTGCGGCTACAGCTATTCAAACTATTCCTTTGCAGCCCTGCTCAGTGCGTTAAAAGGTGAATTTGTTCCAAAGGGAAAAATTCCGTTGGAATAAATCATATTCTCCTGTACTGCCTTATGAAATAAAGGATCAGGATTGCAGCCGTTATGCACCATGAAAAAAAGTACAAAAGGAACAATGATGGTATTGTCTTGAAAAAGGCAAAGACCGTGTAGATCCAGATAATCCTGAAAAGGCATGAACCTGCAAGGACAATCATTGAAGGTACAAAAGTTTTTCCAAGTCCCCTGTTGGCCGCAATAGTGTTGTCCATAAACGTTGCAAAGCAATATGAAAAACTCATTATCTTAAGTCTGAGCATTCCGGCATCTATAACATCAGGATCCGCAGTAAAGATTCCAAGGAATTTTCTTCCAAAAAAATAAAAGCAAAGTCCTATGGCAGCACCAAGAACAAATGAATAGGCATTGGCGATTATTACAGAATCCTTAATCCTCTATTTATTTACTGCCCCATAATTATGACCGATGAAAGTTGCACATGCTGAGTAAAAAGCTCCCATGGCATTATAAACAATAGGATCTAGATTTGATGCGGCTGCCGTTCCTGCAACCATTACGGCATCAAAAGAATTTACGCCAACTTGAATAAAAGTATTTGCAAAAGCAAAGATTGCATTCTGCATTCCAGAAGGAATTCCAACTTTTAGAATTCTTCTGGCAACGGATCTGTTCAAAGAAATTTTCCTGAAAGAAAATTTTATGCCGCCGGTTCCCCTGCAAAGGGTTGCCATTATGAGGATTGCAGAAATGTATTCAGAGATTAAACTTGCGAGGGCAACTCCAGCACAATCCATTTTAAATGAAATGACAAAAATCAGATTAAGAATGATGTTTATGGTTCCTGCAAAAGTCAAAAAGTACAGGGGCCTTTTTGTATCTCCTGCAGCACTTAAAATTCCGTAGCCGTAATTATAGAGGGCAGCACCAGGAAGCCCAAGAATATAAATTCTAAAATATGTTACTGCACCTTCAAGAAGTTCAGTTTTTGTCTTTATCAAGACCATGATTTTTTCTGCAAAAATGAATCCTAAAAATGCAAGGAGAAAGCCTGAAACAATTGAAATTATAAATCCCGTATGAACTGAATCGTCTATTTCCTTTTTTGAGCGGGCTCCTATAAAATATGCAACAATGGAATTTATACCAAAACCAATCCCCATTATAAGGCCCGTAAACAAAAACATAATCTGTGCCGTAGATCCAACAGAACCAAGAGCTATGGTTCCGGCAAATCGTCCGACTACGGCAATATCTGCAATATTAAAAAGAACCTGAAGTAAATTTGAGAAGATAAGCGGTATACTGAAAAAAAGGATTCCCATTACCAGGGAACCCTTTGTTAAATCTTTTTCATAACTTTTTGAAGGCATGGCACCTACTGTAGTAAATGGCAGATTTTTGTTCAATATTGCAAAGTATAAAAACCTGTCAAAAACTAGCTCTCCTGCTCTCCAAATTGCGAGAGCAGTTTTCTTAACGTTGCATAAAGCTGCACGGCTTCTTCTTTTGGAATCTGAACACAGGCGCCGATTTTTGCAGGAATATCCACGGCTTTTTCACGGAGTGTCATTCCCTTCTCGGTGATCGTTACAACGAGAAACCTTTCGTCTGTCTTTGAACGGACTCTTGTAACAAGTTCCTTTTTTTCCAGAGTTTTAAGGAGCGGCGTAAGGGTTCCGGAATCAAGAAGAAGTTTCTTTCCAAGTTCCTTTACGCTCATCTCCCTATGTTCCCACATTACCATCATAGCAATGTACTGCGTGTAAGTCAGATCAATTTCATTCAAGAATGGAGTGTATCTCCTGACAATTTCCTTTGAAACCGCATACAGGGGAAAACACAACTGATTGTCCAGCTTCAACACGTCATACTTATTGCTCATCTTATGCCTCTTCTTCCAAAGGGGACTTGTAGTTTGGATCTTTTGATGCAAGGTACCCTGCCCTTACAGCCTTTGCAAGCTGGTCGCTGCATGAAGTCGGTCGTCTTCCACAGATTATTCCAGACAGTTTTGCTTCAATCTGATCCACAGTCCATCCATCCAGAAGCAACGGAATCGTCTTTAAATTTCCATTGCATCCGCCCATGAATTCTATGTTCTTTACGATGTCCCCGTCAATATCCATGCTGATTACTTTTGAGCATGTGTTTTCTGTAAGATAGTCAAAATGAAACATCCTAGAGAATCTCCTTTACCTTTTCGGCAACTTTCTTGATGCTTGCTGTAGGCTCAAACCTTGCAACGATTTCTCCTTCCCTGTTGATGATGATCTTTGTGAAGTTCCACTTGATCTTTCCGTTGTTCTTGTAGTCTTCATCCATCTTCTTTACGATTGGTTTAAGAATCACAGACATAGGTCCACTGAATCCTTCAAACTTTGTATTTTCAGTGATCCACTTATAAAGCGGAATTGCATTGTCGCCGTTTACTTCAATCTTCGAATACTGGGGGAATGTGATTCCGTATCTTCCAGTGCAGAAGTCGTGGATTTCTTCATCGCTGCCCGGAGCCTGATCTGCAAACTGGTTGCAAGGAAAGTCGAGAACTTCAAGACCCTTGTCCTTAAGTTCCTCATACATTTCCTGCAGTTCTGAATACTGAGGTGTAAAACCGCAGCCTGTCGCCGTGTTTACGATCACCAGTACCTTTCCCTTGAACTGTGAAAGTTCAACCTTGCTTCCGTCCTGTGCTTCTACTGTGAAATCAAATGCGTTCATAAAATAACCTCCGATAGATTGTATGCAATTGCATTGCGTTCGATTTATTACAATTAAATTGTATACAATCTAATTTCCAAAGTCAATGCTTCTCCTACTTTTAACAAAAAATTCTAAAATTTCGCTGTGAATTTCAATCTGCTGAATCAATGAAAACGATGATTTTGCATATACAAATGAACCCCGGCACAAAAGCATCGGGGCATCAATTTTTTTTTACTTTTATTTGACTAATTCTTCTTCTGATATTCCTGTAACCTTAAAAATCGTTTCACCGTCAATGCCGCACTCCAGCATTTTCTTCGCATTCTCAAGATTTTTTTGTCTGGCCCC
>JAUNCR010000017.1:0-5693 GCA_030526505.1 Spirochaetales bacterium | reverse complement strand
AATTCCTTGCTGAATACCCTGCTGAATGCCTTGCTCCATACCTTTTGCCATACCAGTTTCTATTGCATGACGCTCTGCCGTTTTCATATCTGAAACATGCATCCAGTATCGGCTTTCATGATACCAGTTCATTTCGTCCTGACTGACGTGTTCAAGTACTGTCACTGCCATGTTTATCCCCCTGTTATGAGCGCAAAGTTCTTTTATATAAGCCTGCTTATCTTTATTGGAAGCGTATAAAAAGAATTTACCCCACATCTGAGTTTTCGTCAATTTTGATACATCATCAGGGAGCTGCTTGATTTTCGGCAATTCAATGAAGATGATATTGAGAAGATTTTCTATCTGACAGCCGCTTTCATTTTTCATTGTATACCAGTTGATGCCCTTTTCTTCTTCCGCATCAAAAATGAAATTGAGAACTGAAATCTGAAAAACCTGAGGAACATCCTGCCATTCTTTTCCACGCGGAGTGTAGTGATTCAACAGATGGGCAACATGATATTCGGCACGTTTGCCATAACAGGAGTTCTCATTGCGCCCCTGCATTTCAATGTTTACCGCCTTGCCATCAATTTTGCAGTTGATGTCGAATTCGGATTGCTTGTCATCCAAAGCCTCTCCCGAAAGTTCATTAGGTTGGAGAACCACATCTGTAACCTGTTTTTCCAGAATATCGGAAAGAAAGCAGGTCAAAGCGCCGCGAGATTCATCAGAATCATCCGTAAAAATAGTTTTGAAGGTTGGATCTGCACAAGGATTTAAAAGTGCATCACGAGATGGTCTATAAGTTAATGCCATACACGTCTCCTGAAATTGGAATAAAGACACTACTGCGCCTTAGTCCTTCAGTCCCAGTCCTGAAGACGTGTGGTAAAACTCGTATAGCCGGTAAAAGAATCACAAAGATTCAATCAGTCATAATAAAAATATTGGGAAGCTAAAAGCACCTGCTACAACCGTTTACAGAACTAAAGTAGTAAAAATCAAAAAAGAAATCAACAGCCGGAACCACAAGAGCACGCGGAAGGTTTTCGCCGGAAGCAGGTTTATTCAACTACATAAAGATTGCATCTTCTTTAACATTTTTGTTTTTCCGTTTACTATATAAATATGGATAACATTTCGAAATTTTATGCAGATGCACAGAGATTAAAGAAGCATTACCGCGCAGAACACAGCAACTATGACGGCGGTGAAGTTTGCGGTCAGATCAAGGAACTTTTTGGACGCAACAACGGCCATGTTAAATCCCTTGCCCTTTCCTATGCTGATTACTGGTACGACACCTACATCATGAATTCTGCAGAAATGGAAAACGAACCTACAGAACAGCACCTTCAGGTTTTGGGTTCGATTCAGGCTTTGATCGACAATGATCCGGAACAGATTACTGCATTGACTCAGGAAGACTGGAAGGAACTTTGTGACCTTACGAACTATGAGGCCGACGACCTTCCTTTGGAATTCCTTAACGACATAATGATCATCTTTGTTGACCATCAGGCTTGCTAGTATATGGAAAACAATTTGTATTCTAAATGCACCCAGTGCCCAAGAAACTGCGGAACCGACAGAAGCAACGGCAAATGCGGTTTCTGCAGGGAAAATGAAGAACTTAAGATTGCAACTGCCTGCCTTCATTTTGGGGAAGAACCCCTCATCACTGTTTATGGCGGCAGCGGAACTATTTTTGTTACCGGCTGCACATTGCGCTGTTCCTTCTGCCAAAACTATCAGATCAGCCAGCAGGGGATGGGAAGCGCCGTAAGCAGGGAAGAATTCGTTGAAATGTGCCTTAGGCTTCAGGAACTTGGTGCCGAGAACATAAACATCGTTACGGGCAGCCACCACATTCCAAAGCTTGCAGAATTTCTCGGTGCGGCAAAATCCAACGGACTTAGAATTCCAATCACATGGAATTCCAGTGGCTACGAAACCGTTGAAAGCCTTGAGCTTTTGAAAGGCATCGTGGACATCTGGCTTCCGGACTACAAGACCGTCAATTCCATCATGAGCAAGGAACTTTTTGCCGCGGAAGACTATCCGACTGTTGCAAAAAAGGCCATTCGCTGGATGGTAAACAACACCCCAATGGAAATCGTTGAAGTTAAGAAAGACGGCGAAATCCGCGAAAAGATGATGAAGGGAACCATTGTGCGCCATCTTGTTCTTCCAGGAAGAATTGAAGATACAAAGCTTTCATTGGACTGGCTAAAGAAAACCTGCGACGGAAAATCCTGCATTTCTTTAATGTCACAGTATACCCCCGTTCCTTTCGAAGGTTCTGCGGAAGAGCTTGAATGGAGGGAAAAATCCCTTGGTGCTTTCCAAAACCGCCTCATAAACACGGAAGAAGACAAGACCCTGCGAGAATTGATCGACAGCTACGATTTTGAATGGCTCTTCTACCAGGACTTGAGCGACGACACAACCTGGCTCCCAGACTTCAACAGAACCCAGCCATTTAGCTATAAACTAGCCAAACCAGTATGGCATTGGAAAAGTGGGATAATAAACAACTAGACCCGAGAGTTTTCGCAAGAAAACTCTTAGACATTGGGCGAAAGCATTTGTTTCTTATTTTGAAATATCCCTTATTTCTTCTACGGAAAGACATGTAGCTTCTGAAACCTGTTCAGCCGTAAGTCCCATTTTCAGGAGGCGTTTTGCCGTTTCAACAGCATTCTCGTGGGCTCCTTGATTTATACCTTCTGCTCTGCCTTCTGCTAATCCCTTGGCTCTGCCTTCTGCCAATCCAATCTCACGGGCCTCTTCCTTTTCATCTTCCAATATGTCGCTGAAATACATGTACTCGTCCTCCAGATGGGATTTCTGCTTGGCAAGGGAGGCGGCCCTATTCATTTCCAACGCAAGCCCAAAATCAGGCTTAAGTCCATAGATGAATTTCAACACCTCTCGAATTTCGGGATCATTTTCTTTTTCCCATGCGGAACAATTGTAAAATACATTGTGGCTTTTGTCATCATAAGAAATTTTATCGGTCTCAAGAAAACTTGAAAACTTTGTGTAGCACGGAATGCCGGCGCCAAATGGATCGTCCTTGCAGATGAACAGTATGTAGGTTTCCTTCAAATCCTTGAATTTCGTGCGCCTTTTTGTTGTCGATACATCTGATGATGCCAGATAGTACCGTGTCCTGAGCAGCATGTCGTCATAGTTTCCCGTCTGCATCTCTATGTTGAACACCCTGTCGGAATCCTTTACATAGACATCGAGACGAATCCCCCTGGAATCATAAAAATTTTCCAACTGATTTTCAGTATTAAGATATTCGATGCGACCAACCTCGATTCCCAAGAGAACCTCCAGCATCCTTCTGCACAATTTTTCATCCTTCATGACCTTACAGAAGATGAAGTTGTCGGCAATGGTCAAATCTTCCCAGCGTTTTGAAAACTGTCCCATAATATTTTTCCTTACGATTAATTTTTGACAGGCCTGTCATATATTTTCTAATCGTAAAAAAATTAAAATGTGCATTTTTCCGAGTTTTTTTTAAGATTTCCCCCAATACAGCCATTAACTATGCACGACAAAATAATGACAATTCTTTCTTTTTTTTCTATATTATATGGAGAATATAAATTGAGGTATTAGATGTCAGAAAAAAACGACGACAACAAGAAGAATGAAAATGATCCTTATGACTTTTTCAAGCTTCAGATTGACGATGAGGACAGGGGGAACGACCCAAAGAACAACAAGCCTCGCAAGGGCATTCCTTTCTGGGGTCTGCTTCTTGCCATTTTAGGCGTACTGTTCCTCTTCAACATGCTGCTTTCTCCTAAAACGGATGATCTCATAGACTATTCCGAATTCCGCAATCTTGTGGAACAGGGACAGATTGTTCGTGTTGAACTTGGTGAACACTACTTTACCGGATACACTGCTGATGCCAGCTCAAATGTTGCCCAGCAGAAGAAATTTGGATTCCTCCGTCCACTGAACAATTCCCAGCCACAAGGCATTTACAGGACTACGGGTGTCCTCATGCAGAGTTTCATCCAGCTCCTTGATGAAAAGGGAGTTGAATATAAATTCATTGAAAGACAGAACAATGTTTTCCTTCAGATACTCGTGAACATTGCTGTTCCAGTCCTCCTCATATTCCTCGTTTACTTCTTCATTTTCAGGAAGATGGGCGGCGGAATGTCTGGCTCAATGTTTGGAATCGGCGGAGGAAAATCCAAGGCCATCGATGAAGGCAAGGTTAAGACCCGCTTTAGCGATGTTGCCGGTGTGGACGAAGCAAAGGACGAACTTGTAGAAGTTGTAGACTTCCTTAAGGAACCAAAGAAATACACTGAAATTGGCGGTAAGATTCCAAAGGGCGTTCTCCTTGTTGGACCACCGGGAACAGGTAAGACTTTGCTTGCCCGTGCAGTTGCAGGCGAGGCCGGTGTTCCATTCTTCAGGATTTCCGGTTCTGACTTTGTCGAGATGTTTGTCGGCGTTGGTGCATCTCGCGTTCGCGACCTTTTCCGCAATGCAAGGGAAAAGGCTCCATGCATCATCTTCATCGATGAAATTGATGCCATCGGTAAGAGCCGCGTAAACAACTACGGCGGAAGCAACGATGAACGAGAACAGACTTTGAACCAGCTCCTCGTTGAAATGGATGGTTTCGATAACGAAAAGGGTCTCATCATTCTTGCAGCAACTAACCGTGCAGACATTCTTGATCCTGCCCTTCTCCGCCCAGGTCGCTTTGACCGTCAGGTTCCTGTTGAAAAGCCTGATGTTAAGGGTCGTGAAGAAATCCTCAGAATCCACGCAAAGAATGTTAAGCTTGACGACGATGTAGACTTTGAATCCGTTGCCCACGGTACAACCGGTTTTGCAGGCGCAGACCTTGCCAATGTTGTTAACGAAGCAGCACTCCTTGCAGTACGCAACGGCCATACAAAGGTTTCAATGTCTGACATGAACGATGCCATCGACAAGGTAAGCATCGGACTTAAGAAAAAGTCCCGCAAGGATAACGAAAAGGACATGAGGCTTGTTTCAATCCACGAAACAGGACACGCCCTTGTTGGTGCCTTTACACCTGATTATCCTCCTGTAAACAAGATTACCGTTGTTCCTCGCAGCCACGGTGTAGGCGGATTCACACAGTACCGCGAGGAAGAAGAAAAGCACTTCCAGACAAAGAAGGACATCATTGCAGAAATCGATACCCTTCTTGGCGGCCGTGCAGCAGAAGAAGTTATGCTTGGGGATGTATCTACAGGTGCATCCAACGATATTGCCCGTGCAACAGAAATCATCAAGCGCATGATTGTTGACTTCGGTATGAGCGACAAGTTCCGCAACATGACTTTGGGTAAGGGTGTCCTTGGAAACGCTGGCGGAGAACCTACTCTTGTCCGCGAATTCTCTGAAGAAACACAGAAGTACATTGATGTTGAAATTGCACGCATCATGGACGAACGATACAAGTATGTCCTTAAGCTTCTTAAGGCTCACAAGAACCTTCTTGAAACCATCGCCAATGTGCTGAAGGAAAAGGAGACTATTGAAGGCAAGGAATTCCTTGAGCTTGTAAAGGCTGAAAAAACTGTTGCCAAGACAACTGCTGCAAAGACTGCCCCTGCAAAAAAGGAAAACGCCGCAGCTAAAAAAACTGTAAAAGCAACAAAGAAACCTGCTGAAAAGAAATAGCAGAAAAC
>JAUNCR010000126.1 GCA_030526505.1 Spirochaetales bacterium | reverse complement strand
CTTGCCTGCAAAGTTAAGGTCCCTCAAAAGGGTGTCCACGATGCCTTCTACACTTGCGTTCTTTCCGCCTGCTGCAGCATAGGCCCTGTTGAAAGCGTCAAGAACATCGTTTGCGGTGTAAGTGCTGTTGAGCATCTGTGTGTACTTTTCGTTTGGATGAGGAATTGAAGTGTCGATGAATTCTTCTGTAGAAGTTGTTTCGCTGAAGTCTCCGAAATCACCGAAATCCATGTCTCCGAAATCAACATCACCAAAATCCATGTCAAAAGATTCTGCAGGAGCTTCTGCAGTTTCATTTGTTTCCGGAACAAAAGTTGCAGGATCATTGAATACCTGGTTGATCCTCTTTACGAAAGAAGTAAGTGAAACAATCTTTCCGATTTCCGGGAATTTCTTCTGGAGGTGTGCTTCCATTCCGTCAACGGCCTTGAGAATTTCCGGATTAGAAATGTCTCCCTTTTCCGGACCTTCAACAAGGAAGAATACGCTGTTTGTTCCGGCAAAAGAATTGTCTACATAGTCAATGTCCTTTCTGAATTCAGAATCCTTAGGGAAGTAGTTGATGAGTGCCGTATCAACCCTAAGCAATTTGAGGCCTGCAACGGAAAGGGCAATGATGATGATTGATGTAAGGCAAAGTCTGGTGTGGGAACCACAGAAGAACTTGAAGATGGAGTAGAGTGTATCACCGCTTGCTTCGTCTTCCGACTTGTTTCCACGAAGGTTTGCAAGACGGTCAAGCTTTTCCTTCACTTTCTTTGTAGCGCGCTTGATGATCTTAAGGTCTCGTTTCTTTGAAATTGTTTTTGGATCCTTAAGGAGAAGGATAGCTGGGATGAATGTAACCGAAAGCACGAGTGATACTGCAACACCAACTGCCGTAAAGATAGAGAAAGAATGGAGTGGCATGAGTGGGCTTGTAATCAAAGAAATGAAGCCGACTACTGTTGTAATTCCAGCAAGGAGAACAGCCTTCCATACTTCCTTAAGTCCACGGAGAAGGGCTTCCTCGTGCATTTCCTTTGTAATGTCGCCTGTAAGTTTGTCCACTTCAACATAATAGTGTGTAAGGACATGGATGCCGTAAGCGGAACCGACTGCAATAAGTGCAACAGGAATGACGCTTGAAACAAGTGTGAATGTGTAGCCCAAAAGTCCCATAAGGCCTACAGATATTGAAGCCGACATGAGTACTGTAAGCAATGGGAGGAGGGTACCTTCCATTGTGTGGAAGCTAAGGTAAAGGGAAATGATTACGACGATTGCTACAAGAGGAATAAGGCCAACAAGGTCGCTCATCATGTAGTTCTTAGAATTCATGGACTGAACAGGTTCGCCAACAATCTTTACAAGGAGTTTTTTTCCTTCTGTTTCCTTTTCAACGATTTTTGTCACCTGGCTGAGTACAAACTGCTGGCGGGCAGAATCATTCTTTGCGCTGTTGGCGTTGTAGTATTCTTCCTCTGCCTTTTCGATTGCTGCTGCATCGTGAGTTTTTCTTGCAGCCTTGCGTGCTGCCTCAGCTTCCTTGATTCTTTTGTTGATTGCAAGTTTTGTAGCCTTAAGGTTTGCAGTTGCTTCTGCAATCTTTTCCTTGTCTCCGCTTGCCTTTGCTTCGTTCAAAAGGTTTTCTGCTTCCCTAAGCTGCAGTTTTGTTTCGCCGTTTGGCTTTACTGTAATCTGCATCTGGGAACCTGTGAAGTCGTCGTTGAGAATTACGCGGTTGTACATGTCTTCCCAAGACTGAACCCTAAGCTTAAGGTTCTTGATTGATTCTTCTGTAAGGCGTCCGTCAGGAGTGTTGAAATCATCTTCCGGAATGATGTTGGTTGCAGAGATTGAGCCGTCCTGGTTGCATACATAGTCAATGTTTGTCACTGACTTTACATCTTCAATGTTGTCGATGAGCTTTACCTGGTCGGAAATCTTCTTGATTACATCAAGGTATTCTGGAGTAAGGATAGTTCCGTCTTTTGCGTCAATTACTACGCCGATTGAAAGCATTGAACCGAAAGTGTCTTCGGTTGCATTCATGCGGTCATAGGATTCATCCTTCTGAGGAAAGAACTGCCTGAGGGAGTTGTCCATCTGAAGTTTTGAGATGAAAAAACCGAAGAATCCTGTGATTGCAACGCATGTAATGATGATTGCCCATGGATGCTTAAAAAACTTCTTAAGAAAATTCATTTTCTTTTCCTTCTATATGTATTCTTTAGAATTTACACTTTACGCCACAGCCGATGTAGCTGTTGTTAAGGCTTCCGTTACCTTTGCCTGACCATTCTGCAAACTCGCTGTTTTCATCCTTTGCGTACATGATGAGTCCGCTGAGTGTGAATGTAATGTCCTGATTTGGCTTGAAGTTTACCTTTGGCATTACGGCAATGTCGCCTCGTTCAATGCTCCAGAGGGCAGTAACTTCAGGTTCAATCTTTCCGTTTTTCCAGCTGTCAGTAATGTTTACTACAAGGTGGTTTGTCGTATACCTGTCTTCTCCGTCGTAGTCAACATCGTGTTCCTTCAGCATAAGTCCCATGATGCCGTAGCGTTCAACCATTGCATCTCCGCTCTTAACCTTGTTGCTGTTAAGGATGTAGGTTCCTGTTTCCTGAATGTTTACATTGATATTGTTGATCGGAAGGTCAATGTCAAAACCGCCGAGCCACTGGATGCTGCTGTTGTGTACCCAAGGGTTTGTTCCGTCTGTATCTGCAGTAAGGTTGTAGCAGAGTTCTCCGCGAAGGTTAAGCTTCCAGAAAATTGTTGCTGCTTCAAGGCCGAAAGTCTGCTTGCGGTCAAAATCGAATTCCGGAAGCACTGGGGTTCCTGTCAATTTTCCCATGGCGAACTTTTCAAGATTTGCTGAAACCTGCTTGTAGTGTCCGTAGTAATAGCTTACGCCCAAGTCAACGTTTCCAAATGTTCCTGTAAGGCGTAGGCCTGCCTGATTGTATTTAAGGCTGTTTGTGTCAGGGTAGAGGGATGCCACATCGGAATTGTATTTGCTTGCAGCTGAAAGGATTGCCATCTGTTCCGTAGGATTACCTGCTGCTGCATACTGTTCTGCAACAACTCCAGCCACTGTTTTCTTGAGGCCGTTTACCTTTGCAGGTGTCCATCTTCCTTCTGTAGCAAAACGGTCTGCTTCCATTCCCGGTGTCCAGATTGCTTCAAGAACCATGTTGTTTCTAGGAAGTGCATAACTGGTCTTGAACATTGGAACTGCAATTCTTCTGTCAGAATACAAAGGAACGATGAAGTCCGTGTAGTTGTCTGCGTTGAAATTATCTATTACATGGAGGCGATCGCCTTTTCCCCAGATGGTGCGCATTTTTCCGGCTTCAACCGTAAGGGCGCTGTCCATGAAGATTCCGCGGACTATTGCCTCGTCAAGAATGTCTTCCCTGTTGTTTCCAAGAGAACTCTTGTCAAGTTTAAGGTTCACTTCAGCTTCTACTGTTGCACCTGAATACTTGAAATTCAATTTGGCTTCAGGTTTTGCTGTTGTGTTGATATCCTTGATTCCATTTTCCCTGTTGATTCCGTCCCTTGAAGAGTCTGTGTCAAGGTAACCGCGTGCTTCAAGTTTAGCTTCTCCGCTGATGGAAACGGCACTTGCTGAAGAGGAAGAAGTTCCTCCGCCAATGTCGCCGAAATCTCCGAAATCATCAAAATCCTGTGCGAAAGCACCAAGGCAGGTAAGGGCAGTTGCCACTGCAATTGCCGTGCATTTTGTAATCTTCATAAAATCCCCGAATATAATCGGATTGCCTGTAAGTCAGGCAACCCGTTGTTTTGAAATGTTGTCTTATTATGGAAAGTTTCTGTCAGTTTTAAGATTATTATTTTTATTATTTTCCAGTCTTCAAGAAGTTCTGTGTGAATACAGTCTTAGGGTTGATGTTAATCTTCTGCATTAGGTCAAGACCCTAGTTGTCAACTGAAAATGCATTTACTTTAAGTGTTGTTGTGTGTCCTGTTGCAACATTCTTGTATTCGTTTTCTGTCGGGATGTTGTATCCGTCAACATTCTTGATTGTCTTTACTGTAAGTACCTTTTCAAGCTTTCCCTTCTTGTCGTAGAGTTCTGTGTAAACAGGGTACATTGTTGCTGTATCGATCCAGAGGAT
Source organism: Spirochaetales bacterium (assembly GCA_030526505.1). Lineage (GTDB taxonomy): Bacteria > Spirochaetota > Spirochaetia > Treponematales > Treponemataceae > Treponema_D. The sequence continues at coordinate 942 of JAUNCR010000126.1, read as the reverse complement.
TCTCTTTGAATACTGGCTCGAAGCGATAGGTGTACATTCTACAACCTGGCAGTTGAAACCGTTCTTTGCTTCGTCCCTAAGGTACTGGTGGTTGTCGTCTGCCACTTCACGAGTCTTAAGGTCTCCGTAAGTTGCGTCTGTTCCAAGGAATGATTTTGAATCTTCGCTTGAGTTAACACGGCGAGGAGAAGGGTCTGTTGCAAGGCGAACAAACTTTCCGTCCTCCGGACCGTTTTCAATCTGAAGGAAGCGTGTTCCTGCGTATGAAGCAGGTTCAATGAAGTTCATTACCAGCTTTGTAATGTCCTTTCCGTTGTCTGCCTTCTGCTGGTTTGCACCGAATTCCCAGAATACGCGGTGTTCGTCTACTGAACCGTTCTTTGAAACAAGGTTCATTTCTGCCTTTGCCACTGAATATTCCGGCTTCTTAACATCATGAACTTTAGTCATGATTTCTGTTCCCTTTGCGTCTGCGAAAACTGCTGCAACGCCCATTGCCATTACTGTTACCATAGCTGTAAGTTTTTTCATATTTTCCATCCTCCGCGATGTAATTTTTTTGTTTCTTAGGTTTATTAGTTCAAAATCTTAAACCTTTCAGTGTAAATATAATGCAAAATTAAAAAAATTCAAGTAATTATAACAGAAAATTAGTAAAAAAGTTTAATCTTTTGAACCAATGTAATTGACAGCGGCAAATTTACACTTTATATTCAGAATCATAAAGGAAATTGTGGAGAATTTATGAAGATTTCAGAAGAAGAAAGAGCATTGCTGCACGATATGTTTGCAAAATGTGGCCCCCTTTTCATTGCCTTGGGGGATGAAATTCGCCAGAAACTGATTCTTGACATCCTGGATGCGGGGGAAAACGGAATCAATGTCATGACTTTGGCGGCAGGATCCAAACTTTCGCGCCCTGCAATTTCGCATCACCTTAAG
>JAUNCR010000125.1:297-5075 GCA_030526505.1 Spirochaetales bacterium | reverse complement strand
CCAGATTTTCAACAATTACATTACACTTATTACCAAGGATCTCCTCAATGCCTTTTGAAATTATTGACTCGAAATTTCCAGGAGACAATTTACTTTCCATTCCAGAAACCAAAATCAAGCCATTCCACTTTCCAAGCCATTTTTCCAAAAGCACATTTTTATCCAAAGCCACACAGGTATTGCCATCATCTAAAAGAGAAAAATAAATGCAAAAGAGTTTTAAGCATTCATCGCACATTCCCGGCTGAAGCTCTGCAAGCATGTTCAAGATTTTCAGCCATAAATCGCAAATTCCTTTTTGCTCTTTGACGGTTTCAAAAAATCCAATGTAATTCATTTTGCCATCTATAATTTCTTTATTTCCGTTCATTTCGTCACCTGCTTTTATATAGTACCCGGTATTTTTTCTTCAACTATTTTATGGAATGCAGTTTCAAGGTCATCCCAGCAATTCCATGTCTGTGCATAAATTCCATTACCCGTTCCGGCTTTGCAACCACGCACATATACATAGAAGATTCCACCAAACTGTTCCTCGAAAATCTCACTTTCCGACTTTCCGGCGTTAAATTGACGAAGCCATTTTATCAGACAATAAGAATAGAGCACCCTCTGAATCGAATACTTAGTATCCGTACTTTCCCCAAGGGATTTTTCGTCAGCATAAAGTTCTTCATCCATGGAGTCGGTTTTCCAGTCAGCAATTGAATAAACCTTTCGACCATTTACTTCCCTGTAAAAAATCAAATCGATGAATCCATTAAAGTAATCGCGCATTCCATCGGCATTCTGGGCAATGTCAGGATTCATGTTGAATTCCAATTCGGCCTTATGCTGGTTATCTGCCAATTCCTTAAGGGAAAAACTGTTTCCCGTAGCATTGCTTCCGACTATCTCAGGAAACCTGGCATTCAAAGTATTCCAAACAATTCTCGCAGACTGTTTCCTGATTCCCTTTGAATCATCCTCATCAATCTTAAACCCCTGTCCTTTGAAGCGGGTATTTATGAGATAAGCAAGTTTTGAATCTTCAAGTACAGAGCTTTCATCAAGATTGCCGACCCTGTTAAATTCAGCATTTTCCAAAACCTGATGGACAGTTTCTCCCAAATAGCTTCCCTTCGGATATTCTTTTATAATTTTTGTGTAATCCGAATCTTCATAAGCCACAGGAATTCTTTTGCAATTCAAATCGAACCTGGACAAGTCATCCTTTATTTCTACTGTTGGAGCCTCTGCATTATCCTGGTCGGAAACATGAAAACTTTCAAACAGTTCTTCCTTTTTTCCATGAGAAAGATTTGAATACGAGAGTTTATAGGAATTCATGGCATAAACTTTATGCCCCATCTTTTTTAAGATTTTCTTTTGATTATCCCTTTCCTCTGCATCAAGCGCACCATCAATTTCTTCATTATTTTGCCTGCCGATGATTTTCCTTACAGCCAATGCATTATCCGAAATGGTTGAACCGTCAGACAATGCAATTGATTTAAGGTAATCCTGGCAATTTGCATCTGATTTTTTGAAACAATCATTGATAAAATCAAAAGCACTATTCAGCATCCATGGCAGAATCATGAGAGAGGTTGCGCGTGTATAAGCAACGTAAAAAAGGCGCATCCATTGAAGGACACTTTCCGACTTGGCAATTTCCTTTACCGGTACATCATCTACAGTGTAGCCACCATTACAGGTTATATGCAAATGGTCGTTACAATGGTAGCTGTATACATAAGAATCATCAACCTTCCTTTTTAGGCCAGCCGGGGCAATTACTACAGGGAACTCAAGTCCTTTTGATGCATGAATTGTCATTATCTGAACAGAATTGAAGTCGGTGCCTTTAGCCACAAGATTTCCATCTTCCTCATCGGCATCACCCTTCTCAACTGCAAGAAGGGAAAGATGATTCACAAGTTCGTCCACAGTACAATTATTTTTATAAAGGAAATCCACACAGTAATCTCCCACCTGACGAAGTTTTGAAAGGGACGTCAGATTTTCAAGTGATGAAAGTCTTTTTTCAACCTGAGTGTCTTCATAAATCTGTTCCTGCAAATATGCCCACTGCCTATTTTTAGCAATATTCTGCCACTTGATAAGCAAGCCACGTTCCTTGCAATCCGGTTTATCATATTTTTTGCCCGATACATTTTTGAAATCCACGTTGAAGAAATCAGAAATAAGGCATTCGTTCAAAAACTTTCTGTTTGATGCCGAAAAGTCACCTGCTGAAATTGCGGCGTACAAGGCTATCCAGTCACGACATTCTTTTCCCATAAACAGGTTTGCTTCCTTATAGTGATTGTATGGAATGCCAACTTTCTGAAAGGCTTCTTTCAACGCTTCCATTTCTGATTTAGATTTACAAAGAACTGCAAAATCAGAAAAATTTACGTCGGTCAAAACAAACTTACTGTTTTTATCCTTTACATTTTTCTTATAAATCTGAAGTTGTGTTTTTCCATCTTTATAAGTACAACACTTAATGATCTGCTGAACGACAAACCTGGCAAAATCATATTCATCAGGCGCTTCCCACTTTTCCAATTCTGCAGGTTTTTCCACAATCCATACAGGTTCTGTTTCCACCCCATTAAATTTTGCATTAGGCTTGATATTATCCGCATCAGGGGGATTTGAATTTTCAAAAGTAAAGGAGTTTCCGTGGAAAAAGTCACAGTCTGAATTCTGCCTGAACAAAGCATTACAAAATTCAATCATTCTGTTTGTGGAACGATAATTTCGTCCAAGACAAAAACCTTTCCCAGGTCCCGTTGCATCATTCCCTGCTTCAATTTCATTGATAGCGGCTGCATAAACATTTACATCTGCACCCTGAAAAGCGTAAATCGATTGCTTTGGATCACCAACGACACAAATAGATCTTTCTTTATCTTCCATAAAAATGCTTTTGAAGATATTCCACTGTATCTGGTTTGTATCCTGAAATTCATCGATGATTCCATAAGAATATTTTTCTTTTAATTTTTGCTTAAGTTCTGAGTCAGGTGAACAAACTGATTCATGCACATTGCGAATCATATCATCAAAACTCTGAAGTTTATTTTCTCCCTTATATTCGTTCCATCCTGCATAAATCAAAGGCAACTGCTCTTCAAAAACGTGATATTTAAGGTTGTCCTTTATCCTGTCTGTAAAATTTTTTATCAGGTAAATAACGTTATTATAAAAATCAGAAAACTTTTGAACCAAAGCAGGATTTACAAGCTGGGCTATGCCAGCAAATCCCGTTCTAGGACACAGAAAAACATTATCTTTTTGCATCATGCCTTCCAGCTTCGATTTAAATTTTTCCAGTGATGCAATACTTTTTTCCCTTGTTTTTACGCCTCTATCACTACCGCTCGCACGAATGTTTCCAATCTCATCATTCAAAGCATCTATTTTGTTTTCTATTTCACTGATCAAAGCCTTGCAGTCATTTTTGAAATTTGAATTTTCATCTGGATTTCTTGAATCTCCTACATCAGCAACAATCTTTTCATCATTGATTTTATCTGTAAAATTCAGAAGATAATTTACATCCTTCAATTTATGACGGCTTACAATGCCTGACAAATCTTTTTCAGAAAAACGATTTATTTCTTCCAGTGCAGAACCATCTACAGTCCTGTCCAACACTACAATTTCAGGATTTTCATTTCCATCAAAATCCTGATAGTATTTTTTACACGCCTTAATAAAAATGTTTTTATCAATGACATTTGATTTATTAAGAATCATATATTTTCTATGAGGTTCAGAAAACTGAAGCTTATCCCTAAACCACATGTCTACAAACAGGCTGACCTGTTCTTCATCCACAAGTTCCAGAGAATCACACTGTCTTGCGCTGAATCCAAATTCCTGCAGGGTTTGTTTACAGAATGAATGGATTGTATAAATCGGGGCATTATCAACCAATGCCAGCTGTTCCATAAAATTTTCCTTCTGCTCCTCCACAGAAAGATATTTTTCATCACCGCTATCGTTGTAATCATTGGATTCTATAACCTTCTGAATCTTTCCGCGAATTCTATCCCGAAGTTCTCCTGCCGCTTTTTCTGTATATGTGACAATCAGGATTTCCTCAAGCTTTCTAACAGGCTCCATGCGCAGCAACTCTGCCACAATATTCTGAACCGTAAAAGTTTTACCTGTTCCTGCAGAGGCCTTAATATACATATTCACTTTTGGATCAAATTTTTTTATATCAAACTGTTCTTCCATATTTTTCTTCCACTAAAAATCAATCAATATCATATTCTGGAATAAGCCATGGAGATTTTGTAACTCACCCCAAAACGCACTGTCACTAGACGCATCATATCCAAAATCCTTTTCTGGATTGAAAAACACCTTTTTGGAAAAGTACTTCCAGTCCTCTGTACTGACAGCCTTCTTCTTAAACTTTCTGAAGGTATTCAATTCTGAGTAGTCATCATCAGTTATATCTATTGAATGGAAACGGCATAATTTCTCTACATACATTTTTTCATAGATCAATTTCAGAACGTCTTTTGCATTTGAAGGAGATATCCCACTTTTAAAAGTTTTCTCATTCATAGAATCATCATAATAGACGAATAAAGTTACATCATATTCTTGTTCTACAGGCTGTTCCGCAATCAGTGTCAGGGCTGATAAATATGGACTAAGCCAGTATTTGTTTTTAAACTTAGGCTCCTTAACCATATAGGAAGAATTAAAATCAAAAACATGAAGGCTTTTGCCATTAAGAACATAAGCACACAGTTCTCCACTTAAGGTCC
>JAUNCR010000125.1:0-287 GCA_030526505.1 Spirochaetales bacterium | reverse complement strand
ACATTTCTTTTTTCACTATCCAAATGCTGATTAATTATCAGGCTTTTGCTTTCATTAAAAGTGAGCTGCCCCACATCAACTAAAGCCATTCTTGTCCATAAATCTTCAATTTGACTTTTCACGTATTTTTTTAAGGTTTCAGACGCAAAGTCTCCGTAAATGCCATGTGGCATATCTCCCTTTATTCGTAATTCATTAAGGTAATCATCAATTCCATCGGAGAGCTTTTCTGAATCCGTCTTCAGATTATTCATCACAAGTTTTTTTACAAGCACGGAACGTTCAAG
>JAUNCR010000124.1:2780-5132 GCA_030526505.1 Spirochaetales bacterium | reverse complement strand
CCTGTAATTGAAGAGCCAATCATCGAAGAAACTTCTGTAAGCGACATGGATCTTTCAGAACCAGATGTTTCAGATTCAAATGAAATTCCTGCAAGCATGAAGGAAGAAATCAAGTCAGTGCTTTCTTATATGGATCAGCTCCTTGAAAACCTTCCAGAAGACAAGATTGCAGAATTTGCACAGTCTGAACAGTTTGAAACTTACAAGAAGCTTTTTGCAGAACTCGGATTGTCTTGAGTTTAAGCTGAAATAACACTACAGCAGGAAAGCCATGTTTCTTAAAAGGAAATATGGCTTTTATTTTATGGAGCCGAAATGGACATCACATTCAAAGATACACCTAACGGAGAAAAAGCCTGTTCATGCAATAATGTTCGTCTCCATTCTTTCTACAATCCTTCAAAGGAAGCGGAAAGGTTCGTAGAAACTGCGGAATGTCAGTTTACCCCATCCTACATACTCGTTACGGAACCGGCCCTGTCTTACTGCGCCCCATACCTGAACAAACGCTTTCCAAATGCCGAACTTTTTTGCATCAGGTTTACAAAAGCCTTCGACGAATGCAATTCAAAATGGAACAGAGTATTTTACGCAGAAAATGAAATGGGTTCGTTAAACCTGAATCTATCGGAAGAAATATTTTCCTCCATGGGTGAAGAAGGCATATCTTCCTGTCTTTTCCTTTCCTGGAAAGCATCGGACCAGGCCTTTCCTGAAACTTCAAATTTTACCTGGGATCAGATAAAAAAAGCTGTCCTTAAAAGTCGTTCTGTACTTGGAACCAGAAACTACTTTGCCAAAAGATGGACAAAGAATGCCCTTCGCTTTTCTCTTTTCGCAAAAAAAACTGCAGTCCTAAACAAAGGCACCTGCGACATTTTGATTTGTGCCAGCGGTCCAAGCCTTTATTCTTCACTTGATTACATAAAGCAATTCAGGGAAAGGTTTTTCCTTATTGCAGTTTCATCAGCATTATCTCCTCTTGTCCACAACGGGATTACACCAGACCTTTGCGTTTCAACGGACGGCGGTTTCTATGCAAAGCGCCACATTTCTTACGCACTGAACAACAGGGACATACCCCTTGCCTTGCCTGGAGAAGGAAGTTCCTTTGCATCAATACTAAGCAAGGCAACAGTCGTTCCACTTTACTACGGCGACGGTACTTCTGAAGACATTTTGAGGGAATCCGGATTCAAAGGAATGAAGGCTGTAAGAAACGGCAGCGTATCTGGGACTGCCCTATACCTTGCATTGAACCTTACGGACGGGAACATTTATTACTGCGGTCTAGACCTTGCTTTCTCAAAGGGTTATGTCCATACCCAGCCAAATGAACTTGAAAAAACCGACGCACGGTTTGACGGAAGGCTAAGGACTACGGAAACAAGAATTTCCTCTGCGGTCCTAAACAAGGGGGCCATAGACATATACAGGTCATGGTTCAGTTCCACGGATTTTAATGGCAGGGTTTTCAGGCTCAGCAACAGGTACCGGTACGAATATCCATTGGGGAAAATCCAGGACATTGACTGGGATGACTTTGAAATAAAAACGAAGGATTTCAACAGCAGGAAAAAGCTTGAAGCAGTTGAAAGCGAAACCAGGGGCAACGGACCTGACAAAATCAGTGAACTTAAGGAAATATGCCGGAAAAACTCCATGTCCAGAGAATGGATTCATAATGCAGTGCCATCAGAAGCAGTGGTGATGGAACGAAGTCAGGGAACCGATTCCTATGACGAGGCAAAAAACATTGTGGAGGAAGGCATGAAAAACTTCCTGCAGGATATAACAAGGGCTATTGAAAAATGATATATTCAGGAACCATTGAAGCAAAAACCGGACACCTTATCCCGACCTATAACAGCGGAAAACCTGCCCACTCAAAATACAATCCTACTGCAGAAAAACTTCCCCTTTCAGAGGATTTTTCTGGATGCGTAGTAGTCTTTGGAATTGCAGGCGGCTTCCACATAAAAAACCTTCTGGCAAATGAAAATGTATTCAAGATAATTGCGGTCGAATCTGACAGGGAAAGCCTTGATTTCTGCCTTGCCCTTGAAACCGTAAAGGCACTTCAAAAGGACGGAAGGATTGCTTTCTGTTCAACGGAAGATTTCTGCCAGTGCACTGGTGAAAACTACATGCCTTCCCTTCACAAGAAACTGACAACTTTATTTCTCCGCTCCTGGCATGACGAAGTTCAGGATGCTGATGAAATTGTAAACGACCTTCTAAAAAAATGCCTTGATTCCATATCAGCTGACATTTCAGTACAGGCACATTTTGGAAAACACTGGCACATCAACATACTATCAAACCTGAAGTACATAAGCCAAAAGGGTTTCA
>JAUNCR010000124.1:0-2769 GCA_030526505.1 Spirochaetales bacterium | reverse complement strand
TGCCAGAGGGAAAGCACTTTCATCGTATCAACTGATACGGCATACGGAACCCTGCTGAACTACGGAATCATCCCGGACGCTGTCGTATCGGTGGACGCCCAGCAGGTTTCATCGGAGCATTTTATTGGAATCACAAAATGCCCAACTGCATTCATATTTGACATTTCATCCAATCCGGAAACTGTACGCACGGTATTTGAAAAGGGAAACAAAATCTTCTTCATAAGAAGCAATCACCCTTTGGCAAGCCTTATAGGAGAAAAAGCCGGCATTCCCTATGCAGAAAGCGGATCCGGAACAGTTACAATAGCAGCGGCAGACTGGGCCAGGCAGCAGAACTTCAAGGAGATTGCATTCTATGGAGCTGACTTTGCCTACTCAGACGGAAAACCCTATTGCCGGGGAACATATCTTGAAAAGAAATTCCTCAGTTCTTCCTGCAGGACAGCTTCCTCAGAAGACAAATATGCAGCCCTCATGTTCAGGACTGAACTTGAAAAGGCCGAATCTGGACTTTTAGGCAACCTTGGAAAATCCGCCGTCACCAACAGAGTCCTTGCTTCCTACGGGTCAACACTACTTGAATGGGCCGAAAAACACGGCCTAAAGCGGCAGGGAAATGCATTTACAGCCCTTGGGGAATGTCCAAAAACAAAGGCTGCAGCAAATTCCCCTTTCGATTACAAAACCTTCATTTCAGGATACACCGGAACCGTTCAGTCTCTTGCAAGCCGGATGGGAAACATGTCCCTTTCTAAAATCGTAGGGGAAATCCTAGGCTCGCACCAGCTGATCTCCCTACTTCCTCTTTTTGCCGCCTCCGGAAAAGAAACGATAATAGAAGATATTAGTATTGCATTACAATTATTGCTATACTATAATTTGTAATATGAAAACAAAAAATAATACTGCGTTTACTGTCGCAATTGTTTCGGTATACATACTTACAGTAGTGCTCTACATTGCTTCACTCTTTGTTGAATATAAAAAGGGAGAAGAAAAAGCTTCCGAAAGATTTAATGACATTACTAGGGACGTAAGCAGAATCAGCCTTGCAAACCTTCCTAGAAGCCAGAAATTCTACGATGAAATCCTTGTTAGCCTTGGAAATGTTTCCGACATTGCCGGCATTCAGCTTACATACGGAAACGAACTCATTCTTTCATATCCAAAGGACATGAAGGATTTGAACAACATCAAGGGATACCTGGTTGCTTCAAGAACAACAAAGGTTTTTGCATCAAACGGCATTCCTGTAAACATCCACGCTTCAATTTACAAACTGAAGCCATCTTCAATTTTCTATAAGGGAAGAATTGCATTCATCGTTATCCTTGCAGCCACAATCGTTACTGCAATCTACCTTATCGTTTATGTCAGGAACGGAGCATTTCCTACTGAAGCCGAAAGCGATGACCTTGACGAAGACGAAATCGAATATCCGGATGTATCAACCTATGACCTTACTGCAGAAGAAACAAGCGAAATAAACAGCCAGCTTTCTTCCCTCAGCGATTCCGACATGGAAGAAAACCAGGAACCACAGCAGGAAGAAACTTCAGCATCAATCGACGAAATTGAAGCCGAACTTGAAAACTCTGCATCAACCGAAGAAGAGGAAGATGTCCTTGCTTTCCTTAACGAAGAAAAGAAGGATGAACCGGAAGAGGAAACTTTTGCATCTGCTGAAAAAACAGAGGGTGAAAGTTCCGGAGAAGAACCAAAGGGACTTTTCTGCCCTGACACTGGATTTGGATGGGAAGAATATATGCTCACTCGCCTTGACAGCGAACTTCTCCGTTCAGCATCAAGCGACCAGGATCTTTCCCTCTTCTCAATCAGGATTCCTGGAATCGACTGGACTTCCGAAGTTGGAAAATCAATCAGCAAGATACTTCTTGAAAAGATCAAGTTCAATGACCTTGTATTCAATTATGGTGACGACGGTCTCAGCGGAATCGTCCAGAATCAGAACACAGACCAGGCTCTGGTAACTGCAGAAGCACTTCACAGCACCCTTGCAAAGGTGATTTCAGAAGCCGGAGCAAACCTTTCGATATTCATCGGTATTTCAAGCCGATCACTCAGACTCATTTCCGGTTCAAGGCTTGCAAACGAAAGCATCGAAGCCCTTAACCGTGCTATGGCAGACCCAGATTCCCCAATTATTGCCTTCAGGGTAAATCCGGAAAGATACAAGGACTACCTTGCATCGGAATCATTTCAGGAAGAAGACAGACCGGTAGAAAAGACAGAGGATGAGAAATTCCTTGAGTCAATTTCAGAACCACCAGCAGAACAGGAAGAACCTGAAAATCCTAGTGACCCGGAAGATTTTGAGATTGACCAGGAACTGAATATTTAATCTTCTTTGATTTCTTCATTAAGACCAAACAGGTCTTCTTTTGGTGTTCCTTCACCTTCAGGAGAACTGTTTGGCTCCCCTTCTGCCTTTGTTTCGGCAACATCCTCTACAAGTTCGGAAATTTTCTTTTTCAAGGGATCCACATGTTCTTCATCAGGAAATTTATTTTCCAGAAGACCAAGTTTTTCTTTTGCCTCAAGGTATTTTCCGTCGGCAATAAGCACATTAATGTAATTTACAAGAGGTTCAGAATCATCTGGCCTTTCAGCGCAGATGACTTCATACATTCTGGATGCTTTCTTCAGGTTCCCATTCATTGCTTCAATATATGCAAGGGACATTTTCAAAGTGGCATTGTCAGGGTCCCTTTTAAGGAGCTTTACAAAAGATTTTCTGGCATTCAT
>JAUNCR010000123.1 GCA_030526505.1 Spirochaetales bacterium | reverse complement strand
TTGACGATCCAAGTATAAAGGATACATTCAGAGACATTGCACACCTTTTTGTATTCAACAGGGTTAAGGAATACAACAACCTGCACCTCTATATTTCAAGGCTGTTTTTTACAGGGTTCAAATCCTACGACATAAACGAGACGACAAACCGGGCAGCATTGATGAACCTGTTTTTCTTTGCCTTCTCATTTTATTTTTTCTGCCTTACTGTAAAAATGCTTACTCCAAGCAAGGCAGCACTTTACCTTTTGCCTATCCTGGCCTTTTTGAATCCGGTTTCTGTAGGCCTTTCGGTATTCTTCAGGTCCTATGCACTTCAGGAAACCATACTGATTCTGTTTACATATGTTTTCATTTTCTATCTGAAAAACATTGGAAAAGCAGAGTCTGTATACACGAAAAGCGTTTTCTTTAAGACAGCCATTGTTGTTTTCCTTTTGCTATCAACAGATTACTTTTCAGTATTCTACCTGATGCTTTGCGGGCTTATTCTCATTGCAGCAGCCATCATAAAGAAAAAGTATTACCTGATTTTCTTCCTCATCTGTTCGGTATTGCTTGGACTTATTTTTGCAAAATGCTTCTACCTGAACTATGGAATCGGATATTTCAGCGGAAGAGGTTCCGAAGCCATGGATGTTTTCCAGGGCGGAATCTTAGAAAACCTGCGCACTACTTTCAGTGCCGTTGTATCCCTCATTTCCGGCAACTTCATTTCCATATTCATTCTTGTTGCAGGAATTGCAGTTCAGATTGCAAACATCAGGCTTAACAGAAATCCTAACGCTGCAATCAAAATAATTGTTTTTGCCGCTGCCTTCGTTTGGATAACAGTGGTGATTTTCCTTGCTCCGTACAAGACCCTCAGATATGTAGGTGCCGTATTCCCATTGCTTGCCCTTGTACTTGCAATTGATGTTCCTGAAAACAAGAAGTACATCAACGGCGGAGTGCAGACAGTCTTCTTCCTTGTTTCAATAACCTGCATCCTGAATGTCTTTCCTTTTGAATCCAACTTTTCAAAGATTGAACATTTGAACGACTGTGATGAAGCAGTACTCAAAGGACAGTACCTTTATGACAAGAGCATTCCGGTTGTAATTTCTCAGAAAAGCAGTTATCCATGGCTTCTTCCTTATCTGGACGACAACCAGCGCTATATTTTTGCCGATTCCATTGAAACCTTGGACAAATCGCTCATACTGAATGATTATTTCTGGTATATTCTGTATGATAACAGTAACTTTACCTTTACCGAAAAGCTTTTTCCTAAGGAAAAAAATGTCAGGTAAAAACGCCATTTTAATTTACAGGGAGACAGACCATGATACCTTATGAAAATTTAAATCTTACAAATAAAATGTTTGAGGAAGAATACAAATCAGCCTTCAACAGGTTCGTTGACAAAGGATGGTATGTTCTTGGTGAAGAAGTAAAGAATTTTGAAAATGAATTCGCGGCCTATGTAGGAACAAAATACTGCATTGGCCTTGCTTCTGGACTGGATGCACTCATAATTGCCCTTGAATGCCTTAAGCTGCCTAAGGGAAGCGAAGTTCTTGTTCCTTCAAACACCTACATTGCTTCAATTCTTGCAATCGTAAAGGCAGGCCTTACTCCAGTCATGGTTGAACCTGACATGGAAACCTACAACATTAATCCTGCAGAACTTGAAAAGAAACTTACACCCAAAACAAAGGCAGTTCTTGTAGTACACCTTTACGGAAAGGCCTGTGAAATGGATAAGATCTGCGACTTCTGCAGCAAGCATTCCCTTAAGCTGGTGGAAGACTGCGCCCAGTCTCACGGTGCAAAGTTCAAGGGAAAGATGACTGGATCCTTTGGAAATGCGGGAGCCTTCAGTTTCTACCCAACAAAGAATCTTGGTGCCCTTGGTGATGCAGGTGCAATCTGTACAGACGACGAAGAACTTGCAGACATGGCAAGAGCCTGGAGAAACTACGGTTCTGAAAAGCATTACCACAACAAGTACACTGGAATAAACTCTCGCCTTGATGAAATTCAGGCTGCATTCCTTAGAATCAAGCTTCAGCATATTGAAGAGATTACAGAAAAGAAACGCAAGCTTGCAAAAATGTATCTTGAAGGTTTGGACGGCAAGAAATTCATCCTTCCAAAAGTTGATGAAAACTACTTTGATGTTTACCACATTTTTGAAGTAAGAACTGCAAGACGCGATGAACTTAAGCAGTATCTCCTTGACAACGGAATCAAGACAGAAATCCACTACCCTGTTGCTCCAAGAAATCAGGAAGGCTACAAGGGAATCCTCGACATGCAGGAAACTCCCCTTGCAGAAGAAATTGCCTCTACAATTTTGAGTCTGCCAATTTCTTTCGGCACAAAGGAAGAAGATGTAAAGTTCATTATTGATGTAATGAACAGGTTTTAAGGATTGATTTATGAAACTATCTATTTGCATTCCTGTATACAACGGATCTGACACAATAGGAAAACTGACGGAAAAGCTTCAGGCAACCTTCAAGAACTATGACATTGAAATTGTCATGGCCAACGACGGAAGCCGTGACAACAGTTCAGAAGTTTGCGAGGAACTTGTAAAAAAATATGACAATGTAAGGTTTATTGACCTTCGCAGAAACGGCGGAGAACACAATGCCGTAATGTGCACATTGAATTACTGCACCGGCGACTACGCAGTCATCATTGACGATGACTTGCAGAACCCACCGGAAGAAATCATCAAGATGCTTAACGAAATCCAGAAAGGCTACGATGTTGTATATTCAAAGTACCACGAAAAAAAGCACCACTGGTTCAGGAATTTCGGAAGCAAGGTAAATGACATTTTTGCAACCTGGCTTCTTGAAAAACCAAGAAACCTTTACCTCTGCAGTTTCAAAATCCTCAACAGGGAAACAATAAACGAAATCATCAAGTACAAGGGACCATTCCCATACATTGACGGTTTGATTTTGCGCTGCACAAACAGCATTTCTTCCGTATATGTTGAACACAATGCCCGTGAAAGCGGACACTCGAACTATACCTTTGCAAAACTCATTCACCTTTGGCTCAGCATGTTCGTAAACTTTTCAATCAAGCCAATGCGCCTCATGATGAGTTTCGGCATGTTCATCATCCTGCTTGCCTTTGGAACCGGCGTGTATTTTGTCGTTGACAAGATCCTCCATCCGGAAATTGCTTCGGGTTGGACTTCCATCGTTTCACTCATACTTTTCTTTGGTGGAATCCAGACTCTGTTCCTTGGTTTAATCGGTGAATATATCGGAAAGAACTATCTTGACCAGAATGGAACGCCTCAGTTTACGGTAAAGAAAACATACGGCTTCGAGGGGAAATAATATGGCAGTAAAGGAATTGTACAGAATCTTGAATTTCAAGGACCTTGGGGATGAAAGGGGGCGCCTTGTCGTAATAGAAGGAAACAGGGACATCCCTTTTGACATCAAGAGAACCTTCTACATCTATGGTTCAGATGCTACAGTAAAGCGCGGACAGCATGCCAACAGGGAATCGGAATTCGTTCTTGTTAATGTTGCGGGAAAATCAAAAGTACGCATCACCGACAGCGAAAACGAAGCCATCGTTGAACTGGACAAGCCTATGAAAGCCGTCTACATCCCTAAAATGGTCTGGAAGGACATGTATGATTTTTCTGAAGATTCAGTTCTTTTGGTTCTGGCAAACACCCACTACGACGGCAACGAGTACATCAGGAATTTTGACGACTACAAGAAAGAAATGAAACTTCTCAATGAAAACGAAAACTGATTCAAAGGCACCTTATTTCATCCTGATGCACCTAAGTTTCCTCATTTACAGCGGCTATGCCCTCTGCGGGAAATTTGCATCCACCCAGGAATTTCTTTCTAAAAATTTCATTCTCCTTTATGGCGCCGTAATGTTCATCATGTGCGTCTATGCCCTTCTATGGCAGCAGGTTTTAAAGAGAATCCCCCTCTCCGTTGCCTGTGCAAATAAATCCATTACAATTATCTGGGGAATCCTATTTGGCAAGATTGTTTTTGACGAAAAAATCAGGCTGAACATGATTATTGGCGCAGCCGTAATATTGACCGGCATATTCATACTTCTGACAGAAAAAGAAGAGGCAAAGGAATGAACTCAATTATTTTTTATGTGCTGATTCTTTTTGCATCGGTTATTATTTCCGCCTATTCCCAGATTCTCCTGAAAAAAGCGGCCCTTAAAGAACACAAAAGCTTTATTTACGAATACCTGAATCCATTCGTAATCATCTCCTACATGATTTTCTTTTTTGCCATATTCCTTGACATGATAGGCTTAAAGAAGGTTCCGGTATCCTACATTCCAATAATAGAAAGTTCCAGCTATGTTTTCGTAATTCTCTTTTCAAAGATATTCCTGAAAGAAGAGTTTTCCAGAAAAAAACTGATTGCAATGATCCTGATTCTGGCCGGAATCGCTGTTTTTTTAATATGAGATACAAATTGAAAGTTAATTCATTCTTTAATATAATGGTTCTGTTATGAATTTGTTCTATTTTTTCGTAATTTACCCGCTAACACAGCTAATTGAATTCGTATTCAGTTTCTGCAATAAAATATTTGACAATACAGGCATCAGCATCCTTGGAGTAAGCTGCGCCGTTTCACTTTTCACGCTTCCCCTCTACATAGTTGCCGAACATTGGCAGCAGGTTGAAAGGGACAAGCAGAAGGCCATGAAGGCTCAAGTTTCCAAGATAAAGGAAGTTTTCCATGGAAACGAACAGTACATGATCCTTTCCACCTATTACAGGCAGCAGCATTACCATCCTATCATGTCCCTCCGCTCTGCTTTCGGGCTCCTCATCCAGATTCCGTTTTTTACGGCAGCCTATTCCTGCCTTAGCCAGATGTCCGCATTGCAGGGCCAGAGTTTTGGATTCATCAGGGATATGGGTGCACCGGACGCACTTTTTTCCATCGGTTCATTCCAGGTTAATGTGCTTCCAATCCTCATGACTTTGATAAACATGGTCAGCGGAACAATCTACACAAGAGGATTGAGCCTAAGGGACAAGCTTCAGACTTACGGTCTGGCCCTTGTCTTTGTAATCATCCTTTACGATTCACCTGCAGGACTTGTTGCCTATTGGACAATGAACAATCTCTTCAGTCTTGTAAAAAACGTTTTCTACAAGATGAAGCATCCAGTTAAAACGCTTTATT
>JAUNCR010000016.1:10696-32962 GCA_030526505.1 Spirochaetales bacterium | reverse complement strand
ACCAGTTGCAGGAAACGGAACAAAGGTAAATGCTCCAGTTGCAGGCGTATTCCTCCGCACAGCAGTTCCAGAAGGATCTTCAGTAAAGAAGGGTGACAATGTTGTAATCCTCGAATCTATGAAGATGGAACTTGAAGTAAAGGCTCCTTGTGATGGTAAGGTTCACTTCCTTGCTAACCAGGGTGATCAGGTTGCAAACGGCCAGCCAGTTTGTGAAATCGTATAAAAATATTGCTCCGCAATATTTTTAACTCGAGTTTTCTTACGAAAACTCGTGGCAAATAAATAAAGGCCATTTGAAAAATTCAAGTGGCCTATGTACAGGATTTTTTTATGCCAATCAGAACTAACGTTAAAAATACAAAGATTGCCTTCATCATGCTTGCAATCATGGCAATGGCATCGGTTTTGTCTTTCACAAAGCCAGCTTTTGCACAGGATACAGCTGAACCAAAGACAGGCATGAACCGTGTAATCAAGGGAACAGAAAACTGGAACGGCAAGCACGACATTTCCGTTTCAAAGTTCCTTGGAAATATCGGTAAGTCAACCGGTATCTATATGATGATCCACAAGGATACTCCTGAAGAAATCGCCCAGAAGCAGGCAGAAAAGGCCGCTCAGGAAGCAGCTGAAGCAAATGATCCTTTCGAAGGTGTTGAAGCTCCAGGATGGCAGAAGATTGTAATGATCGCCATCGGTTTCCTTATCATCTACCTTGCAGTAGGTAAGGGATTTGAACCACTTCTTTTGATTCCTATCGGATTTGGTACAGTCCTCGTAAACATTCCAGGTGCAGGCATGGGTCTTGCTCCACATGGAATGCTCCACATCATCTACAGCGCAGGTGTTGGAAACGAATTCTTCCCAATGCTCATCTTCATGGGTATCGGTGCCATGACAGACTTTGGTCCGCTCATTGCAAACCCTAAGATGGCTCTTCTTGGTGGTGCTGCCCAGCTTGGTGTATTCTTCACACTCTTTGGTGTTGCTCTCATGAACACATTCCTTGGAACAGACTACACAATCCTTCAGGCTTCGGCAATTTCCATCATCGGTGGTGCAGACGGTCCAACATCAATCTACGTTTCAGGTAAGCTTGCTCCTGAAATGATGGCCGTAATCGCAGTTGCCGCTTATTCTTACATGGCTCTCGTTCCAATGATCCAGCCACCTATCATGAAGGCTCTTACTACTAAGAAGGAACGCACAATCAAGATGGAACAGCTCCGCTACGTTTCAAAGACAGAAAAAGTATTGTTCCCAATGCTTCTTCTTGTTCTTGCAATCCTTCTTTTGCCACCAGCATGTCCTCTCATCGGTATGCTTGCTTTCGGTAACTTCGTAAAGCAGAGTGGTGCAGCTGATCGTCTTTCAAAGACAATGGAAAATGAATTGATGAACATCGTTTCAATCCTTCTTTCTCTTGGTGTTGGTTCACAGATGACTCCGGAAAAAATCATGAAGAAGGAATCTATCGGTATCATCATTCTTGGTCTTGTTGCATTTGCTGTTGCTACAGCAGGTGGACTTATCATGGCTAAGATCATGAACCTCTTCCTCAAGAAGAAGATCAATCCACTCATCGGTTCTGCAGGCGTTTCTGCAGTTCCAATGGCAGCCCGCGTTTCAAACAAGGTTGGTCTTGAATACGATCCATCAAACTTCCTTTTGATGAATGCCATGGGACCAAACGTTTCCGGTGTTATCGGTACAGCAATCGCTGCCGGTGTTTTCATCGCAACATACGCTAACTAAGTAATTAATAATTTATAATTAGAAATTACAAATTAAGGCCTCCGGCCGGACTGATGATATTAGTTCGACTAGGAGGCCTTAATATTTTTATTCATTATGAATTATGAATTATCTTCTGTCTTAATACCGAAATCTTATCATCTGTAAAATTGTTTTCTTCAACAAACTTTTTGATTTCTTCTGCTTGATAGTTGTCAGGATAAACTACAACTACTGCATCATCACCGTCAGCAAGGAAGTTATGCTCTCCGTAGTCAGTGTATCTTGTTGCTCCGACTGAAATCATAACCTGTCCAGGTTTTCCGGCTTCAATCAAATAGGTATGGATGTCTTCTGCAGGACCTTCGTCTTTCTGACCGTTGAATTTTTCAAGGCACCATTCAACAAGTTTTTCGTAGATATAGCTGTAGCCTTTAACAGGGCTGTCTTCACCGTATACGTTTGCTTTACCGTCACGGACAAGGAAACTTGCAATCCTGTAATTGTCAAGGATTCCGCCTTCTGTAAATTTATCAAGATCAATCAAGTTTTCGGAAAGTCCTTTGCTTGAAGGTCCCCAGTTTTTCTTAAGGCTTATTTTCTTTGCACCTTCTTTTCTGATGGAACAGTCGTTGGAAGCACCAAAGGCAAAGGGCTTTACGGCTGTAATTTCATCTCCCTTCCATTCAAGGTTGCAGACTACGGCACACTCCGGTTCTATCTGAAGCTTCTCTTCG
This sequence comes from Spirochaetales bacterium, assembly GCA_030526505.1. Classification (GTDB taxonomy): domain Bacteria; phylum Spirochaetota; class Spirochaetia; order Treponematales; family Treponemataceae; genus Treponema_D. The sequence continues at coordinate 30,488 of JAUNCR010000016.1, read as the reverse complement.
TTTTTAGGGAAAATGATAGTGTCTTTCCCAAATGGGAATGTGTGAAGGAATTCAGGAACTTTATCTGAATCTCCCGGAATGAAAGTCGGAAACATTGCCTTTGGAGCATTTGCTTCCTTTGTGACTACGTTTGCGAAATCTGTTGCTTCACCGGCCTGTTCAAGATGTCCTGTAAAATTTCCAGCTACGCCAAAGCATGGCATTGTGTTCAATTCGATCTTCATATGCCTAGAGTATATAAAAAAAATCTTTTAATTGCAAAAAAAATCCGTGGGTCCAGTTGGAACCACGGATCATAACTATGAATAAATTGTCCTAGTACTTGAACTTACTGCCACCGATGAACTCGCGGATGATTGAATCCTGAGGTACGGCATTTGCAGGAATGGTCTGGAAGTTGTCCAAGAACTTGAGGAGTCTTCCGGCTTCCGCATATTCCGGCTGCAGTGGAGTTACACAGCGGAGGAGTGGGGCTGCATAAACGCGGAGGACTGCAAGTTCGTAGTCCAAAGCCGTGTTGAGCATGGCGTCTGCGTTGTTCTGGAATGGGAAGATGTGGAGTCTTTCTCCCTTCTGAACATTGTCCCACATGCTGATTGTATCTGCTGCGCTCTTTCCGCGGTAATTGTAGTCGCGAACGATGCGTCTGATAAGGCGGTTGTCGCTGGTGGAAATCCTGTTGTGGTCGTCAAGGTTAAGCTGAGTGAGAGCAGAAAGATAAATCTTGAACTTAAGTTCAGGTGCAACAAGAGGAGTAAGCTTATCGTTAAGTCCGTGGATTCCTTCCATAACAAGGATGTCGTTTTCTTCAAGGTGCATTGTGTCACCCTTGAAGTAACTTACGCCTTCATGGAAATCGTATGACGGAAGCTTGATTTCCTTTCCGTTGAACATGTCCACGAGATTTTCGTTGAGCATCTTAACATTAAGGGCTTCAAGACATTCGTAGTCGTAGTTTCCGAATTCATCCTTTGGTGTTTCGGCTCTTCCAACATAGTAGTTGTCAAGGGAGATAACCTTAGGCGTATAGCCTCTTGCTTCCAGTTGAAGTGAAAGCTTCTTGCTTGTAGTAGTTTTTCCAGAAGAAGAAGGACCTGCAATGAGAACGACGCGGGCTGTTTTCTTGTCCTGAATCTGGTCCGCAATGTCGGAAATCATCTTTGTCTGGTATGTTTCCGTAATGCTGATGAAATCGTTCACCTTCTTGTCGTGAATGATCTGGTTAAGGCTTGCTGCTGATGTAACACCCAGCTTCTTTCCCCAATCCTTGTAGTTCTTAAAGATGTTGAAGAGTTTTGGCTGGTCCTGGAATTCCGAAAGCTTGCCTGGTTCAGTGTGTTTAGGGAACCTGAGGAGGAAACCGTCGTTGTATTTTACAATGTCAAAGACATCGATGTATCCTGTGCTTGGCACAAGAGGACCAAAATAAAGGTCCGTAAAGTCCTTCACCTTGTTTAGGAGAATTTTTGAAGGACAGTGGTAGTTCAATGCCTTTCTTGTTTCCGTAAGGTTAAGTTCTTCAAAAAGGGAACAGGCATCTTCGTAAGAAACATACTGAGTTTCGATAGCAAGGTCTTCCTTTGCGAGGCGAACCATTTCGTTCTTCAGTTCATCAAGTTCTTTCTGGGAAATTTCTGAACCTTTTTCAAGAGTGTAATAGTAACCGTAGGCAATGCTTGGTCCTACAAGAAGTCTTTTTCCTGGATAAAGGTTGTGGGAAGCTGCTGCAAGAAGGAAACAGAGGGAGCGTCTGTAAACGGAGGCGCCGCTTCCTGAATCTGCAAATACAGGTTCAACTTTTGCCGAGATGTTTATAGGTGTCGAAAGTGAACAAATCTCGTTGTTTACCTTCACTGCCATGATTTTTTTGTCTGCTTTGAATTTGTCCAGGAGAATGAGTGGGCGAATCTCGTTTTCCGCTTCAGCTACGGAATTGTCCGGGAATGTAATCTTTATCTTGTTCATAAAAGCCTCCAAAATAGTTGCTTCTATAATTATAATTCATATTCCCAGATTTACAAATTTTTATTCTTTTCCTGTTGTAAAGAGTCCTGCAATCTTTCTTGCTATTGCAACAAAAAGATTTGCTATGAAAGTGAGTATCCTCATTAAAATCGAAGGGTTTCTTAGTCGTTCAAGCCGCTTGTAGCCTTCAAGGAGTTCTTCATCAGTAAATTCCTTTCGCTGATTGTTTTCTTCAAGTTCCATTTCCAGCTGGCGAAGCTTGTCAACATTTTTATCAAGGACAATGGCGTTTATTCTTTCCCAGCCAAGGGATTTTGCAGCTTCAAGGCGCCTTTCTCCTGCAACCAGTTCGTATTTTGCGTTTAGGGTGATGGGGTTCATGAGACCGTACTGTTTGAGGCTGTCTTTTAAAGCTTCAAGATCGCCAAGGTCACGGCGCACTCTTTTCTTTATCTTTATGTCTTCAATCTTTACGATCATAAAAACCTCCTTCTTATCCTAATCAAGAAGCCAGTTAGAGAAATCATCAGGATCCCTGTTAGAAGCATAGTTATTTTCTGACTCAAGTTCAATATTAAGTTCCGATGAAAGTTTTCCGCTCCTAAGGAAGCTCAAATCAACATGGAGTGGGGCAAAGTCCGCATCATCAATGAAGTAGTATCCTGACTGCAATCTTGCTCTCTTAAGTCTGAAGGTTCCCAATGTTCTTCCCGTGCTGTCAGTGTGCTTCAAACAGTTTTCTGTAGGTTCTGTTCCTGGATAGTAGTAGGCAGTCATTCTATAGCCTTCGCACTCTGGAGTAAGAAGTCCTCCGCTTTTTGAACAGACTTCAAGTTCAAGAAGTTCTTCAGGTTTTTCATCATAGAATGGTTTGTATCCCTTGCCCTTGTTTGCAGCGTTCATGAAGTCTCCCCATGCAACACCGGCAAGAGTAGAACCTGTAATTGAAAGGCCAAGTGACTGTCCAGGCTTGTCGAAACCAAACCAGAATACAGAAGTATAATATGGTGTAAATCCAGCAGCCCAGGCATCTGCCCAGTTCTGGGTAGTACCTGTTTTACCTGCAATCGGCATGTCGAATTTCTGTCCCTGTGTGTTTTCAAGACGGAATTTTGATCCCTTTCCCTTGCGTTTTCCGGTGACATAATATGTAGAATCCCAGTCGCTTCCGTAGCGAAGTGTTCCGCTTGCAACTGTCTGTTTCATGATTTCCTGCATGATGAAGGCTGATTCCTGCTTGAGGATCTGTTTTCCGCCTTTCTGTGACTTCTGCTGTGCACGAAGTTCCTTTTCAGGATTGAGGATTTCATTTCCGTATTTGTCTTCTACTGAAAGGATTGCGATTGGAGTAACTTCCTGTCCGCGGTTTGCAATTGTTGCATAGGCTTTTGCCATTTCGATTGGACGAACGGCACATACACCAAGACCAAGAGGATAAACCCTGTCAAAGTGGCGTGCTTCAAGTTCTGACGATGGAATACCAAGAAGTGATGATGTTCTTTTGATTGCTGCATCAAATCCGACTGCATCAAGAACCTTGATTGAAGGAACATTCATGGAATGGGCCAGGGCGTACCACAAAGGAACATCGCCTTCCCACTGACCCTTAAAGTCCTGAGGAATATATGGAGTGCCGTCTTCCTTGTGGAAAACAACAGGAGTATCGCTGATTATTGCAGTCATTGAAGCTGGATGACCTTCAAGCATCTGGTGGTTTTCAATTGCTTCTGAGTAATAGAGCGGCTTGAAAGTTGAACCCGGCTGAAGTTTTGCCTGTACGGCGCGGATGAACTGGTTTTCCTGATCGTACTTAGAACCGCCGACCATAGCGTCAATGTAACCCGTTGAGTTTTCAAGGGCAATCATTGTTCCTTCAATGGTTGTCTTTTCTGCATTTTGCTTTGTAAGGGAATTTCCCTTGTTTACGATTTCTGTCTTAAGGGATTCAATGCCGAACATCATGGAGAAAACATCGACCATAGGATTGATTTTGTTGCGGTATTCCTTGATGGCTATTGTCTGGTTTCTCTGTTCAGACATCTTGAGGTTAGGCAGGTTGAAGGTAAGGCTTATGAGTTCTGTAAACGGAATGTACTTGCTGAAGGCAGATCGCTCGTGGGAGTTCATTGTCCTCTGGTACATTCTGTTTGCGGCCTTGATGTAGTCCTGCATGATTTCGTCTGCAGCCTTCTGGTGTGCAAGGTTCAATGAGGTGTTTACTGTAAATCCGCTTGTATAGATGTCCTCAGTTCCATAAATCATGTCGTTGAGGGTGCGCCTTACATATTCGCTGAACCAAGGTGCCTCGTTGCTTTGCATTGCATGTGCTGATGCGCTTGTTCTTGTATAGTCGAAGTTTGCCCAATAAGTATCGAAGCTTTCGTCGGCTTCTTCCTTCGTGATGTATCCTGAATCAACCATAGAAGTCAAAACATCCTTCTGTCTGGCCATTGCACGGTTAGGATGCTCGAATGGATTGTAGAACGAAGGGTTTGAAAGCTGAATTACGAGGATTGCAGCTTCTGCCGGAGTGATTTCTGTTGCCCCGTGACCGAAGTAGTACTTGCTGGCTGCGTTTACACCGTATGTACCGCCGCCAAAATAAGTTCTGTTGATGTAAAGTTCGAGTATTTCGTCCTTTGAAAGGTGCCTTTCCATCTGGATTGCCCACCAGAGTTCGCGGAACTTTCTTTTGATGGAATAGTCGCTGCGGTCTGCATAGAGGGTACCTGCAATCTGCTGTGTAAGGGTGGAACCGCCACCAAGGGATTTGCGTGTAAGGACACCGACTACGGCACGGGAAAGGGCCTTGAAGCTGAAACCGTGGTGACTGTAGAAAATGCGGTCTTCACGGGTAAGGAGGGCATCCTTCATGTGCTGCGGAAGATCCCTTATGGCAATGATTTCGCGGCGTTCATCGCTGGCAAATTCCGTAATGAGTTCCCCGTGAACATCAAGAAGCCTTGTAGGAAGGGCAGTTTCAAAGTCAGTGAAGTTTTCTGTATTTATGGTATTTACTGTCGCTGCAAGTCCTTTTCCAAGAAGTGCTCCAAAAACAACGGAAAAAAAGATGAGCACGGCAAGACTGAATGCAGGCAGATGTTTAGCAATTTTCATAGTTTTCACATTATATAGAAAAAACAGCACTTATGCAATTTTTAAGGAGTTTTTCACATCCATTTTCAGGTTGACTATTGACAGTTACCGGGGTTTTATGGTATTTTACGAACCAACACGGGGTGTTAGCGAAGCTGGTTATCGCGCTGGCCTGTCACGCCGGAGACCACGGGTTCGAGTCCCGTACATCCCGATAAAACCTACTCAGTCGAGTAGGTTTTTTTTTTGTATCTAAAACCATTACGGGCAATAGCGCAGTTGGTAGCGCGCCACGTTCGGGACGTGGAGGTCGGGGGTTCGAATCCCCCTTGCCCGAAAAACAAAAGCTGTTTAGTAAAAAAACTAAACAGCTTTAATATTTTAAAGGCATCAAGAAAACAATAGGGGGATTCGAAGCTGATGAGCGCCAAGACGGCCGTAGCAGGAGCGTGCGGCAGTCTTGGAAAAGGCGCCATGGAGGGCGCCGACAGCGAAGAAGCCGGCCCGAAGAGAGCAGACAGGAGGTCTGCGAAAGGAGGGCGGCCCCCTTGCCCGAAAAACAAAAGCTGTTTAGTAAAAAAACTAAACAGCTTTAATATTTTAAAGGCATCAAGAAAACAATAGGGGGATTCGAAGCTGATGAGCGCCAAGACGGCCGTAGCAGGAGCGTGCGGCAGTCTTGGAAAAGGCGCCAAGGAAGGTGCCGACAGCGAAGAAGCCGGCCCGTAGAGAGGCGACAGGAAGTCGCCGAAAGAAGGGTGAATCCCATTTGCCCGAAACACGAAAAACTGCCTGAAAACAACTTATTTCAGGCAGTTTTTTTTGTTTAAACGCCCTTCCACAACTTGTGGAGTGAACAGTATTCATAGGCGGAAATTACAGTTTCTTCCGGCTGAAGTATGAAATCTGCCTCCGGCTTATCTTTGGGAGTCAGGCTTTGTTTTCGAAGTCCCTGGTTTGTGTGAATTAAAATCCATTCAATGTAGTGTTCTGTAGTCATTGGGTGTGGAAGTTCTCCCACAGAAACCAGTGCATGGCATCCTTCTTTTCTTATAACAGGAACATGTTTTTCAACCGAAGCATCTTCCTTTCCTGGTGTCATTTCCTGCATGGATTCCCCGCAGCAAATGGTTGGTGTTCCAGGATCCTTTAGAAGTGCAACTATTTTTCCGCAGTGCTTGCAATAAAAAAATTTAAGTTCAGAATGCTTTTCCATATTTTATTCTCCTTTTGCAAATTTGCAGCATCTTTTTCCCATTTCTTTATCCAGAAGGTATAGTCCGGCAGGATTTCCCCCGTACAGGTTCATCTTTTCAAGGTTCGAATTGGCATTTTCTTCCTCTTCCTGCTGTTCCGAAATGAACCAGTTAAGGAATTTCTTTGTGCGGTAATCCTTTTCTTTTTCAGCAAGTTCGTAAATCTGATTTACGCAGTGGGTTATGAACTCTTCGTGGATGACGCTGTCTTCAAGGGGCTTTTTAGGATTGTCGAAGATTTTACGGCTAGGCTCTATGGTGAAGAATTGAACCCGCTCACTGTTTGTATGAATGTAATCATAAAAAATCATGGCGTGGTTTGTCTCTTCCTTTGCCTGAACTACATACCAGTTGGCAAATCCGAATAAACCTTGGGACTGAAAATAATCTGCGATTATCAAATAGAGATAGGCAGATTCAAATTCATTCTTGATCTGTTCACTAATGAGTGAAACCATTTTCTTTGAAAGCATATTTTACTCCTTGCAGAACCGGGTTCTACGAGAAATAAAATAATGCAAAAAAGTGAGGGGAGGCCGTCAAAAATCGGTCAAAAGGCTTCAGTTTTCCGTCTGTTCCTTCTTGAATTCTTCAATGAGCTGTTTTTTAGTAAGGTTGTTTCTCTTCATGGCAGCCTTTATTCTTCTGTAAATTGTCGATTCTGAAAAACCTTCGAACTCAATGGATTTTTGCAGCCGGTTTTTGCTCAGGGCTTCAAGGATTTTCCTTTCGTCATCGTAAAGGATGAGTTTGTTTCTCTTGTATTTTGAATTAAGCACATGGTTGAAAATGTGGAAAAGCCAAGCGCCTCTTGCAAGGTGAATGAAAAAATGACACAGGTTTTCCTCGTTCAATGCAAAGGCAATGCAGATTGACGCCAGATAAAGGATGATTGCCGCCAGCTTTAGTTTTGGTGCAACCATCATTACGATGAAAACGGCAAGAAGTCCTGTAAAATTGTTGTAAAGGTATGTATCGTTGAAGGCAATTATGAAGACAAGCATTGCGGCGTAAATCAGGTTGAATATTGAAAACCCCGGCCTCCTGAAAATCCACACGACGGGAATGTAGGTGATGCACATGGCAATGACCGCATAGGTTGCCCACTGAAAGTTCCCCTGAAAGCCTTTCCATGCGTAAAGCAGTGCAATGAGAAAAGAAAGGGAAGTGGTAATGAGAACGAAGTTTTTTTCCTTCTTGTCTTCAAAGATTTTCATGTTCCATTTCATAATACCACTAAGCGGCAATGTTTCAAGGTCAAAAGGACGGAGGACAGCCTGTTTTTAGTTGTAATATTTGGAATACGGTCCTATAATTGATATATGAACGATACAACAATTATTAACTCTAGTCCTCTGGGACAGCATTTGGATAAGATTGCGGAATCTCAGCAGGTTTCATATCTTGTTTTCAATAAGAAAAAGATTCAGATTGCCGCAAAGATTACAATGGGTCGTGAACAGGACAACGACATCGTAATTGATTCGAAGCTTGCAAGCCGCCATCACTGCATCATCCAGAAGATTCGCGATGCTTACTTTGTAAAGGATGAAAACAGCACAAACGGAACTTTCCTCAACGGCCGCAGAATTCCTCCTGACAAGTATGTAAAGCTTAATGCAGGGGACAAGCTTACAATTGGCTCTGCAAACCTCATAATGGGTTAACATGCTTACAAACGAGCAGCTGGATTTATTTCGGCACCAGCTTCATGATGTAAAAAAATCTCAAGGCTTTCCAGACGAATCTGACTTTCAGGTTTTTCTGGACAAGTCCATTACGGTCCTTGAAAATGAAGATGCTGCCTACCGACCCCTGAACAAATCGGGTAAGGCGGGTGGCCTCCTTGATCTTTCGGCAAGTCATTTGCCAGTCATCATAGTTCCCGACATTCACGGTCGCGTTGATTTTCTCTTAAAGTTATTGGACTCAAAAAAGATGTCGGATTCTTCTGTTCTTGAAGGTCTTAATGAAGGCAAACTGATGGTCGTATGCGTTGGGGATGCCGTTCATGGTGAACTCCGGGCCTACGACAGGTGGGTGCAGAGTTTCAGGGACTGGCAGATGGATGTCTATGCAGGGCCTTCCATGCAGGAAGAAATGAAGGAAAATCTTGCCGTATGGCAGGTCATTATGATGCTTAAAAATCAGTTTCCTGAAAACTTCCATTTTTTAAAGGGAAACCACGAGAATGTCACGAATGAAACGGGACACGGAAACCATTCCTTCAGGAAATTTGTAAGCGAAGGGCAGATGTGCTGCGATTTCATAAGGCAGGTCTATGGGGATGCAGTGCTTCACCTTATAAGCCTATGGGAAAAATCGCTTCCACTGTGCGCAGTTTTTTCTTCCTTTGCCGTTTCCCACGCGGAGCCTTTTGATGTCTATACCCGCGATGAGGTGATCAACTGCAATGAAGAGGATTTCATTCATGTAGTTGAAGGCCTTACCTGGACCCGTAACGACGAGGTTCTGGACAATACCTGCAAAAAGAATTTGAAAAAGCTTTACGGCAAGGCAAAGACTTCCGGTGTCATATGGTTTGGAGGTCACAGGCCCGTAAAGGATGCAAAATACCTGCTGAGGCAGAAAGGATCATACCTCCAGCTTCACAATCCTGATGAAATGAATGTTGCCCTGGCAATTCCAGGTAAGAAATTTGATCCTGAAAAAGATGTAATTGAACTGTAAGGAAAGGAGTCTTATATGGCAGTAGCTGAAACAGAGACAATCGGAAAATACAAGAACTGTACCAAAATTGCGGCCGGTGGAATGGGTGCCGTTTATCTTGCAACACATCCGGAACTTAAACGCAAGGTTGTCATAAAAAAACTTACCCTTAGAAACGGCGGTGCTGCCATAAAGGAAAGGTTCAAGAGGGAAGCGAGGATTTTAAGCGATCTTTCGAGCCCTTATGTTGTACGCATGTTCGACTACTTTACTGAAGGCAGGGCCAACTACATTGTCCTTGAATATGTTGAAGGAATGTCCCTTGACCGTCTTATTGAAAAGCAAACGGTTTTGCCACCTCAGCTTGCCATGCTTGTTCTTCAGGATGCCTGTCTTGGTCATAAGAATGCCCATGCAAAGGGTGTCGTTCACCGGGACATTAAACCTGGAAACATCCTCATGTCAAAGAGGGGAGAAATAAAGCTTGCGGACTTTGGCATTGCCAGCGATGAAAAGGAAAGCGAAGTTCCTGCCGCTGCCTCTAACAAGACCATAGTTTCAAATACTACAGTTTCCGGTTCCATCACAATGGCCGGTTCCACCCTTGGAACTCCCGCCTACATGTCTCCGGAACAGCTTACAGATTCAAGCACTGTAGATGCCCGTGCAGACATTTATTCCCTTGGCGTAATGCTTTATGAAATGGTAACTGGAACAAAGCCTTATGCAGGCGATATGGCTCCGGCAACCGTTGCTAAAATCAAGAAGGGAAATTACATTCCTCCAAGAAAGATTAACAAAAGCATTTCTCCGGAAATTGCTTCCCTCATCAACAAGATGATGAGGCCAAATCCGGCAAAAAGATTTCAGTCTATTGAACCTGTTATTGCCAGGGTTAGAAAATACCTTAAGAGATATGATGCCCACGCAATCAGGGTTGCCCTTGCTCAGTCTGTAATTTCCCAGAAGGCAATCAAATATCCTGCATTCGAAGAAAAGAACAAGAAGATGAAGAGGTTTGCCCTTGCAGGTTTTGCTGCTGCAGCAGTTCTGTGTGCAGTAGGATACGCCTGGAAAGAGGGGTACATCCACAAGACTATTTTGCGTTCCTGGTATACACCTATTTCCCTTACAATGCAGATGCCTGCAACAGCAAGTGCGGCGGCAGACATTCCGGCCCATGCCTTCTTCTTTGTTAATGACGGCGATGAGATTCCTGAAGTTCCTGGAACAAGAAGAATCTTTGCGTCAAAAAAGAACGGGGAAACCAGCAAGAATGTGGAATATTACACTAAGGATGTTTACCTTAAGCCTGGCGAATATAGAATCAAGATTGCCGAAGGACCTTATGTCTGGTGGAAGAGCATCAGTGTCGGCAAGGAAAAGCAGGTCCTCAAATTGAATTTCTTGAGGAACGCCAGCAGAAACCTTTCCGTTCACTTTAATGCCGTTGATTCTGACACATCTGCAGACATTACTGATAAATCCAATTTTCTCATTCTTAGCGGAAACAAATGGGTTGATGTAAAGAAGGTTGATTTTTCAAAGCTGACTACGGGAACCGTTTATAAATTCCTTATTACAAACGACGGCTACTATGATGAATATTTCAGCCTGCGCATAGACTGGTATCAGGATGAACTTTTCATCAACGGCAGCATGAGGAAAAAGCAGTAGTTTTTCCCTTAAAATTTGTAATATTTAGGTATATTGATTATTTTTTCTATAAGACTTTTAGGGAAAGAATTTCCTGAAAGTCCATATATAAATTGTAATCGGAGTTAATAAAGTGTCTGTTTTTCTACTCACAAAAAAGGACCAGCTTAAGGTCTGCGTAGAGCTTGCAGCCTACATGGAGCGAACCTGCAGTGAAGTAACGATTTTTACTGATGCTGCAGAGTTTTATGCCAGTGTGGATACGGCTCCCCCCGGAGACATTGAATATGTCATGATAGATGTCAGGACTTTTCAAATGGATCTGTTTAATCCGTACACCTACATTGCAAAATGCAGCAATCCGGTGCCTGTCGTCGTCTTCAACGATCCCTATCCGGAACCTGATTCAAGGGCAGCCTACTGGTTTGTAAAGAACAAATCCTATCTGCTTCCCCATGTTGGAAGAAAGAAACTGGAACTTCTAATACCTGCCTTTGCACTTCTTGAAACCTATCTAAGTAAACATGAATTCAGCAGTTACCTTAACGGAATCTGCCCTCCCAAAACCATCCTTACTAAATCAGAAAAAAAACGAAAAGAAGCCCTTGAAGAATTTGCTGTAAAGCACAAGCTGTCAAAATCAAGAAAAATCCTCTTTGATTTGTTCCTTGACAATGAAGGAAAAGAACTTTCGGAGGAGGTTATCTGCAATCTTCTGTGGAAGGAATTCAGTTTAAAATCAAAACAGACTCTCTACACCTACATTAGTGAACTTAGAAAAGCATGTAGGGCAGAAGAGTCTGTCAAAATCGATATACTCAGAAAGAGCAAGGGAATATATCAGATGACTGTCTGCGATGCAGAAATCAATGGATGTTAGCCTTGATGAATGACATCTTAAGGTCCTTGAGTTTTTCTGTCATGGAAACCTTGTAGATGTGTGGATTAAGGATTCTCTTGTATGAAGGATCAAGAGTTTCAATTTCTGCCATCATTCTTCTGCGGCTTTCTGCAAGCTGCTGTGCATCGCTAAGGCGTGGTTCAATGCGCTGTCCTTTCTCAAGTCTTTTCTTGAGCATTGGCTTAACTGTTTCTGCCTTGTATGCAAACTGCCTGTAGTCAACCATTGGATGGAAGTAGCGGTATTCCTTTCCGCTTTCAATTGTTTCGTCTTCAAGGGCAAGGATGTCTGCCCTGGCCATTCCGTCTGCATCATAAAGCCTGTAAACATTCTTGATGCCAGGGTTTGTGTTCTTTGCTGGATTGTCGCTGAACTTCATTGCAGGAACCAGTTCTCCTGATTTAAGGTCATGGCGTGCGGCAAGCTTGTAAACGCCTGTGAAGGAAGATTCGTTACCGCCTGTTACCATGTGTGTTCCAACGCCCCAGCTTGCAATCGGTGCATTCTGAAGTACAAGAGTTTCAATGATTTCTTCTGTAAGTTCGTTTGATACGGAAATGAATGCCTGTGGGAATCCTGCCGCATCAAGTTCCTTGCGGACTTCCTTTGTAAGGTATGAAATGTCTCCGGAATCAAGGCGAACACCAAAGTTGTATCCCTGTTCTACAAGTTCTGCACCTGCGATGATTGCATTTTTAATGCCGCTTTTAAGTGTGTCGTATGTATCGATGAGGAATACTGTCTTCTGCGGATAGATCTTTGCGTAGGCACGGAAAGCTTCAAGTTCGCTTGGGAAAGACATGATCCATGAATGTGCCATTGTTCCCATTACAGGAATGCCATAGATTTTTCCTGCAAGAGTGTTGCTTGTTCCTGCTGCACCACCAATGTATGATGCGCGGGTTGCACTCATTCCGCCGTCTGGTCCCTGTGCCCTTCTGAGACCGAATTCCATGATGCTGCCTTTTTTGCTTGCAAGCCATACACGGGCTGTCTTTGTTGCAATCAAGCTCTGGAAGTTGCAGATGTTGAGTACAAGGCCCTCGATAATCTGGGCTTCAATAAGGTTTGCATGGATTCTTACAAGAGGTTCCTGTGGAAATATTACAGAGCCTTCTTCAAAAGAGTAGAGGTCTCCTGTGAATTTGAATGTCTTAAGGTATTCAAGGAAGCCTTCTTCAAAAATCTTAAGGGTTCTCAAGTATTCGATTTCGTCTTCGTCAAAACAGAATTCAGTAAGGGAATCCAAAAGAGGTTCGATTCCTGCAAAGATGCTGAATCCTCCGTTGAAAGGCTGGCGTCTGAAGAACATGTCGAATACAACAGGTTCGTTCATGTTGTTCTTCCAGTATCCCTGTGCCATTGTAAGTTCATAAAGGTCTGTGAACAAAGCGCTTTTGCTGAATGATGAATGCATGTCAATTCTCCATAATAAAATGTGATTTTTTTGACGTTTTTCTTTTGGGTGAAAAGACAGCATCTGCTTGTCACCAGCTGGCGTCGATAGTCATATAATACTAAGAATTACTGACTTTTTTCAATGGTAGGTTTATAATGAATGCATGAAAAAAATAATAGTTGTAACTGGTGCGTCCAGCGGAATGGGCGTTTGCTTTGCAAAGCAGCTTGCAGTAGAAAATCCCGATGAACTTTGGATTGTTGCAAGAAGAAAAGACCGTCTTGAAGAATTAAAAAAAGAAATTGAATCAGAGAATAAAATAGCAGTTCGCGTTGTCGATATGGACATTTCCGGCGCAGAAGGGGCACGCCGCCTTAATTCTGTTTTCCTTGAAGAAAAGGGAAAGGGGGATTTTGAAATCACCGTCCTTGTAAACAATGCAGGTTTTGGAACTTACGGGGAATTTGCTAATACTGATGTAAACCGTGAAATGGAAATGGTTGACCTTGATTGCACTTCATTAACCGGCATTACGGGGTTTGCGCTTCCGTATATGAACAGGGGTGCAAGAATCATTAATACTGCAAGCCTTGCTTCCTTTATGCCACTTGGAAATTTTGCAGTTTACGGAGCCTGCAAGGCTTATGTCTTGAGTTTTAGCGTCGCCCTTGCCGCAGAATTGAAACATAAGGGAATAAGCGTTACCGCCTTGTGTCCTGGACCTGTAAGCACAGAGTTTGCAAATGTTGCTTCAAAGGGTGCCCGTCCTAAGGTTCGTCATGGTCTTTCACCGGAAAAAACCGTTGAGCATGCAATCAGGGCATCAAGAAAAGGCCGCCTTTATTCAATGAGGTTTTTCAAGTGGAAGATTCAGGCATGGGCCAGTCCTTATGTTAGCCGCTACCTTGGGGCCTGGTTTACCTTCAAATACTGTAAGCGTCCAAGCAACTGACCATGAAAAAAGCATTAGCCTTCCTGTCTTGTTTTTTCTCCGCCATGTTATCCTGCTTTTCAGAAAATGTTGACGCATATTATGAAAGGCTTAGCGATGTGCAGAAAATATCCCAGCTGTTTCTTGTTAATATTGAAGGGAAGAAAACCTATCGTTCGGTAGAATTTCTTGAGGACGGGACTCCCGTGGTCCCTGGCGGTGTGCTGCTGTTTTCCTACAACATAGGGGACACTCCGGAAGAACTCATGTCCTACAACGATTCCATCATGAACTACTGCATCGAAAATGGAATTACCTGTCCATACATTGCAGTTGACCAGGAAGGCGGTGAAGTGAACAGGCTTGGTGCAATCACTTCGGTCCTCCGTTCCTGCAAAAGGCTTTCCGACAACTATTCTCCAGATGAAGCGGAGATAATTTACGGTCTTCAGGCAGAACAGATGAGGCTTCTTGGAATCCACATGAATCTTGCTCCCGTTGCCGAACCCCAGATTGATTACAACAGGGATTTCCTTAGCCGCAGAAGTTTTGGCTCTGCTCCGCGCACAATGGTTTACGCAACAAAATGCGTAAGGGCCTATGAAAATAAAAATGTTGCAACTGTTGTAAAGCATTTTCCGGGCAATTCAAACACTGACCCTCATCTTGGACTTCCTGTCATTTCTCTTCCTCAAAAAGATTTTGAAAGTAATTTCATTCTTCCATTCGCCTTTGTATTGAACGGGGGAAATCCGACCTGTGTCCTTATGAGCCATGCAATAGTTGAAGGATACGGCGAAAAAACTCCTGCATGCCTAAGTTCTTTTTGGATTGAAGAGATGTTAAGGAACCGTATCGGATATGAAGGTCTTGTAATCAGCGACGACATTTTCATGAGTGCCCTTGCAGACAACGGATATCCTCCTGAAAAGGCCGTGGTTCAGGCAATTGAAGCCGGTGTTGATGTCCTTATGCTCAGTGAAAAGAAATTCCTGCAGGCGGCTTATGTTCTTATGGAGGAATGTTCCAGAAGACCTGATTTTAAGAAGAAGGTTGATGTTGCCGTAAAGAGAGTTCTTGCATTCAAAGACAGGCAGGGCCTTCTTGAAGGAAATAGAGAAGTGAAGTCCATCGATGACAGGATGACGGCATTCAGAAAAGCATATAAAGTGGGGCAGACCTATGAAAAATAAAAATGTAAAACTTTCTGGCAGCGAGGGATTTGATTCCTTTTATTCTGACATTTTTGGCGGACGATGGGAAAGGCTGAAGGCAAGCCTTACTCCCGATAATGTCCATGCAGAAATTTCCTTTGAAGACTGTGAAAGCTATTTTCTTGACCCTGCCAGTGTTGTCTCTGCCCTGTGCCTTCCAATGAAAGATTCAGAACGGGTAGTCGACATGTGTGCGGCTCCCGGTGGCAAAACCCTTGTACTTGCCGGTAACCTTATGGAGGATGCCGTTCAGTTTTCAAATGAAAGATCTCCTCAGCGAAAGGGAAGGCTTGCCAAGGTTGTTCAGGATTCCCTTCCTGCAGACATTTCAGAAAGGATCAGAACCAGCTGTTCCGATGCGTCAACCTGGTGCCGCCGGGAGTCGGAAAATTACGATTCTGTTCTCCTTGATGCGCCCTGTTCCAGTGAACGGCATGTTTTGAACGATTCGAAATACCTTAACGAATGGTCTCCTTCAAGGGTAAAGACCATTTCCATGGAGCAGTGGGCCCTTTTGTCCTGCGCCTTTAGACTTGTAAAAGCCGGTGGTTACGTCCTCTATTCTACTTGTGCTCTTTGTCCTCAGGAAAATGACGAAATTGTCCGCAAACTAAAGAAAAAGTTTGATAATGCCAGCCTTGCAACAAGGGATGAAATGAAAGCTGTTTTTCAGGAAAACCTTGCATCCTATAAAGGAAAAATCAAGGCTCCCGAAGGATATGATTTCAATGATATTTTTGAAAAGGCCGAAAACACTGAATTTGGGCTTCATGTGCTGCCGGATTCTTCCAATGGTGCAGGTCCTTTGTACTTCTGCCTCATAAAAAAACTCTAATATTTCTAAAAATTCTACTATAAATCGTTGTAAATGTATGCTTGTTTGAATATAATAGGGGCACTATGGAATCGGTATCTGACAAGAACGAATTGAAAAGACAAATGATTACTCAGATAGAAGAACAGCTTAAGGAAATCAAGGATGTTGACATCCTTCTTGAAAATATCCTTAGCGGCGCAAGAAAACTTGTCAACGCAGACGCAGGTTCCATCTATGAGTACGATGTAAAGGAAAATAAACTTAAAATCCGTTACAGTCAGAACGATACAAAACAGAAAGAACTTGCACCGGGCGAAAAACTTGCCTATACCTCTTATTCTTTCATTCCTACAAAGCAGTATATTTCAGGATATTGTCTTCTTTCAAAGAAGATGGTCAATATTGAAGACGCTTACAACCTTCCTGAATATATTGATGAAGAAAAGACTGAAAAAAGACCTTACGAATTCAACGAACTTTCTGATGTTGCAACAGGATATAGAACCCACTCAATCCTTACGATTCCGTTGATTATGACTAACGGAAGGGTTCTTGGTGTCCTTCAGATCATCAATGCCCAGGATGAAAATGGAAATGTGATTCCTTTTGACAAGGATTCGGAATTCTATATCTCCCAGTTTGCCTCAAAAGTAGGTTCCATTTATGAATACGCCTACCTTACAAGGCAGAACATTGACCGCCTGGTAAAAATGGCTGGTTTCCGCGATCCTAAGGAAACAGGTTCTCATGTTGAACGCGTTTCTTCTTTTTCTCTTGAAATCTATGACCGCTATGCTACCAACATTGGTATTCCGGAGAAGGAAAGGGAAAGGTTCCGCGATAACCTTCGTCTTGCAGCCCGCTGTCATGATGTCGGTAAAGTTGCAGTTCCGGACAAAATCCTCAAAAAGGAAGGCATTCTGGACGACGATGAAAGGGACATAATGAAGGGACATACCTGTGTAGGTGCTCAGATTTTCTCGCCTATTGAAAATGAACTTGACAGGATGGCCCGTGATGTTTGCCTCCACCACCACGACAGATGGGATGGCGGAAACAGAGGTTATCCAGGCAACTTTAATTACATGGATTACATTCCTGCTACGAAAATGCCTCATGAACTTGAACAGGCTTTGGTTGGCGAAGACATTCCTCTTGCTGCCAGAATTGTAGCCCTTGCTGATGTTTATGATGCTTTAAGGCACAAGAGATGCTATAAGTCAGAATGGACAATGGAAGATACTTTCGCAGAAATCCAGGGCCAGAGCGGCAAGCAGTTTGATCCTGATCTTGTTAAGGCCTTCATGCAGATTAAGGACCGTCTTGAAGACATTAACCGCGCAATCAGCTGGTAATCTTTTTTTTCTGAATCAAAGCTTCATTAAATGTTCTTGAAAAATCCTTTGTGTCCTGCTGGGAAGGGAAGTCCGCGCCGTTGGAGATGCCCAGGCTTTTCATCTGCAGGCTCAGCTCTCTCTGTTCAAGCAGGTCCCCAATGTTTTCGGCTGTAAATATTTTCCCCTTGTCGTTCATCACGAAAATGCATTTTTCTATGAGTCTTTTTGCAAGGAGAAGGTCTCTGGTAATGGCAATGTCGTTGTTTTCCGTCTTTTCGAAAATGTAATTGTCCGCCGCGTCTTTTGTTTCTGCGCAAACAGTCATAGTGTATTTTACATTTTGCGTGTTGATTGGAAGTGCCCTGTTTGCAACCAGTTCTACGGGAATGTTTTCGCGGGTGCAGGCTTTTAAGATTATTTTCCTAGAATCCTTATTGCAGTTGTCTGCGTCAACAAAGACTTTCATCAGTCAAGAACTCCATCGATTTTTTCAATCATGCTCATTGTTATTCTTTCGGCTTTCTCTTCGTCTTCAGAACGGAGGATGTTTGAAAGCTTAATGGATTTCTGTTTTTCCTTGTAAAGTTCGTCAACCAATGTAATTCCTGCAAGAATGCTTATCTTGAGGGGGTCCGTAACATCGGAGTTTTTCTGAATTGATTCTGTGATGGCTTTATAGTATGAAGAAAGTTTCGTAAGGTATGCATCATCTTCAGGTGCTTGTGCAGAAAATGAGGTACCTAAAATGTCAATTTGAATTTTTCCCACGGTGATTAAAAAATGTCGAATTGTCCGTCAAGTGCAGAAGGTGCAGGGGAGTCTGTTTCTTCTTCCTCTTCTTCTGTAGTTTCAAAAACCTTAGGCTGTTCCATTGTCTGTGATGCTGCCTGTTCTGTCTTGTGAAGGAGACCTGAACTTTCCTGTTCATAAACAAAAGGTTCGTCTGCAGACTGACCTGCTTCCGATACTGCTGGAACTGTAATTTCTGATTCTTCCGGCTGTTCTTCTGATTCTTCTTCTTCCGATTCAACAGCCATGGTTGGGGTAGGTGTCGCTACAGAACTTGAAATTGTTTCGGAAGCTACTGCAGCGTTTTCGCCTGATTCTGTGTCGGCACCAAGGATGGCATCTTCAACAGAATCAAGACGATTTATGGTCATAAGAATACTTTCCTCGATCTTGCCCTGTGCTGATTCAAGAGTTGAAACAAACTCCGTTTTTTCTTCCAGCGCTTTTGTAAGCTCTAAACATTTTCTATTTAAAGCATCGTTGTCAGATTCAAGCTGTGCGATTCTTTCTGTCAAAGAAGTAATCTTTTCAACAGCAGATTCAACTTTTTCCTGCAGCAACAAAACCTGATCGAGTGAAATCATTTCCTACGCCTATTATGCCTTTACAGCGTTCTTTGCTACTTCAATAACAGCCTTGAATGCAACTGGGTCTTCGATAGCCATGTTGCTCAATGCCTTTCTGTTGAGTGTAACGCCAGCCTTTGAAAGACCGTCGATGAAGCGGCTGTATGACATGCCTTCAGCGCGAACTGCTGCGTTGATACGAGCAATCCAGAGTGAACGGTAGTCACGCTTCTTGAGCTTGCGTCCTGAGTATGCATGGTCAAGAGCCTTAACAACTGCGTCTTTAGCTGGTTTAAAGTTTGACTTTCTGTCGCCCTTGAAGCCCTTAGCAAGCTTCAAGATTTTTGCACGGCGATTCTTTCTTTTTGATCCGTCTACTGCTCTCATTTCTAACTCCTAAATCAACCGTATGGAAGAAGCTGCTTGCGAAGTGATGCAGCTGAATCTTCTGAAAGGATACCTGCGTGGCGAAGGTTCATCTTTCTCTTTGGTGATCTCTTTGTCAAAATATGACGAAGATTCATTTTCTTGTACTTTACTTTTCCAGTACCTGTCAAATGAAAGCGCTTTGCAGCAGCCTTCTTTGTTTTCATCTTAGGCATGATTTTACCTCTTGCTTAGTCTTGCTGATCGTTGTCTTTTTCTGCAGCTTCAGCTTCCGCAGTAGCTTCTTTCGAAGCAGGTTTCTGCTTGGCTTTTGAAACTTTTGATCCCAATGTCATTGACATGAAACGACCTTCCATTGCGGCTGGTTTTTCAATTGCATAGGAACCTTCTTCAAGCCTGCTTTCAACCTGTTTCAGGACATCAAAACCGATTTCAGTGTGGGCAAGTTCTCTTCCGCGGAAACGGATAGTAACCTTTACCTTGCTGCCTTCGTTCAAGAATTCCTGAACATGCTTTGCTTTCGTGTCAAGGTCGCCTGAGCCGATCTTTGGCTGCATGCGAATTTCCTTAAGCTTAAGTACTTTCTGGTTCTTCTTGGAGTCACGGAGTTTTTTCTCCTGTTCGAACTTGTACTTTCCGAAATCCAGTATCTTACAAACTGGTGGATTTGCATTTGGCGAAACTTCTACCAGGTCGAGATCCAGGTCTCTTGCCATTCTGAGTGCTTCACTAGTTGGGACGATGCCCTTCTGTTCACCTTGATCGTCAATTAATCTGACCTCACGGACGCGAATCTGTTCGTTTACGC